>JAZKZG010000053.1:0-47020 GCA_045612565.1 Eubacteriales bacterium | reverse complement strand
GGTAGGTATAGCCCTTTGCACGGATTTCTTCTGCTTCAGCAAATGCCTGGGCCTTGTATGCTTCAGCCTCTGCCTGAGCTTTGATTTTAAGTGCCTCTGCCTCGCCTTGTGCACCAACCATCTTAAGCTGAACTTCAGTCTGTGCCTCGAGTATCTTACGGCTCTGTGCAGCTTCTGCCTCAGCTTTTTTGATTTCTTCTTCACGAACACGGAGAGTCTTTTCAGCAAACTGCTGTTTGAGTCTTTTAAAATTGGGGTCATCATCGGGTGTTAAAACACTTGTGATATAAAACTCGGGCAGGATAAGACCATATTCAACTAAAGTTTCGTTGATGATTGCCTTGAGTTTGTCCGAAAGAACGTCTATGTACTCGTCAATTTCAAGAATGTTTATGTTGTTTTCTTTGATGGCGCGGGCAAGATTTGCCTTAACCTTGTTCATGATAAGCGCGCGGAATTTACCAACAACAAATGTTATGCCAAAGCCCTCGACACCTACGACCTCATTCTGATTGAGTTCGCTTGCAGTACCGACAAGCTTTAAAATGAGTTTTCTTGAATCAGCCACACGGATATTAAAGTTACCGCAAGCACCGATTTCAACGTGCAGTCCCGATGCGGGGTCAAAAAGGCGGACCTTACTGTCAGTGCCCCATTTTACGCCCATCTGGGTTGTCATATTGATAAAGTATACTTCCGAATGGAAGATTTCGTCGGTATTGGTGGGTAGTTTATAAAGATTTTCAAGAAGTGGCAAGTTCTGTGTTGCAAGGGTATAACGACCTGCACCAAAAAGGTCAAGAGCTTTGCCGTCACGGAAAAATAGTGCTTCTTGGCTTTCGTGAACAATAAGCTGTGAGCCTAAATTAAAGTCTTCAATCGGATGCTTCCATACAAACGTATCGTTGCCGCCCTCGTATTTTATAACGCTTGCAAGTCCCTTGTTTTTGATTTCTTCTTTTGCGATACGCTCCTGAACGTTTATAACAGTGTCGCAAAGCGGGCAGGTGTATGTAGCGGAATTTTTGTCGGCAGCAAGTTTACAACTGCACGAAGGGCAGGTGAACTCTGCAAGCTGAGCCTTGTGCTCGATTGTGTTTATCTGAGCGTTACAAACGGGACATTTTGCGTCGTCGCCTTTGCTCTGGTCATATACAACGTGGTTGCCGCACTTGGGACAGATTTTTGACGACATCTTGTCAGTTTTTACATTGATTACGTAACCGCAAGCACAGTCGATTTTCTTTTTTGCAAAAAATCCAGTTTTCGCCTCTGCATATCGTCCGCATGACGGACATTCAATTACAAATTTACTCATTTTTCTTCACTCCGTTTTTAGTTTTATATTTTAATAATCTTTAGTTTTTCCACAATTTGTGCATTTTTTGATGAATAAGCCTTTAAAAGCGCCGCCGCAGTGTTGACAAACTCCTTCACTACGATGTTTTGCTTTCTGTTCCGCTATACGTTTTTGTTCTTCTAAACGTCGCTTTTTCTCTACCTCGTATTCTGTTTTTGTTTCTGCAAATATGGGAACTAAAATGTTTTCCCATTTTGATACGTCACACTGTTTGAAGTTATTTCTACCTGTAGCAACGACTGTTCCATCGGATTTGAGGCCTATAGTATGGTGACCTCCTGCAGCAATTGCTACGATATCTTTCCAGTGAAAAACGTTACATTCTCCGTCTTCGTTTTGGCCTGTAGCAACCACAGTGCCATTTGCCTTAAGGCCTACGGTATGATAATCTCCTGCGGAAATCCGCACGATATCTTTCCAACGGGAAACTTTGCATTGACCGTCATCACCATAGCCGGATGCAACAACTGTGCCGTCAGCTTTAAGTCCTACGGTATGCAAAGTTCCTGCAGAAATCTGCACGATATCTTCCCAATTGGTAACGGCACATACTTGAGTAGTAGTGTCACCTGTAGCAACGACTGTTCCATCGGATTTGAGGCCTATAGTATGGTCACCTCCTGCAGCAATTGCTACGATATCAGTCCAAGTTGAAACATTACACTTATTCCACGAATTTTCACCTACAGCAACCACAGTACCATTTGCTTTAAGGCCTACGGTATGATAATCTCCCGCAGAAATCTGCACGATATCCGTCCAGGCCGAAACGTTGCATTTTCCGTTGTCGTTGTTACCCGTGGCAACGACTGTGCCGTCTGATTTAAGACCCACGGTATGAAAACTTCCTGCAAAGATCGCTTCTATGCTTATCCAATTAGAAACAAGGCATTGCTTATATTCATTATCACCCAATGATACTACTGTACCATCGGATTTAAGACCGACTGTGTGCAAGCAACCTGCTGCGATATTCGTTTGAGAATTTCTTATAAAAGCTTTTTCAGATTCATTTTTGTAAAACTGTTTTTTAGTTTCATACTTTTCGGTAATATTTTTTCGTTTGGTTTCAACCTGGTCTTTTAATTCTTTTGAATCTTTGTAATCAATTATTTTTCTAAAAAGGTTTATAGATTTATTAAGGCTGTGAATATCTTCTTTTTTTGAAAGCATTATCGCATCTGAGTAGATTTGCTCGTTTTTTATATATAAAAGGTATCCTTCTAATGTTGATTTGAGCTTTTTATCTGCATATTTAATAGCTTTTTTATAATTGTCGTTTTCGGAAAATGAATACTGGTATTTGAGTTTCTCCTGTTTTTCAACCTCAAGATATGCCATAAGCTTACCAAGGTACGCTTTCGCGCATTTTGGGTCGATATCGAGCACCTTTTCGCAGTACTCGTCGGCAGATTTCCAATCTCTGTCCTCGAGGAACATAAATGCACGTTCGAGAAGCGAATCAACCGACGGGTTGTTTGCAGATTGTTGTACTACAACAGTTTCGGTTTTAGCAGTTTCTTTTGGCAGAATCTTTTCAATGCCACGCAGCAAGTCCTGAATAGCACCGACCTTACCCATATCCTGTGCCTGTAATTTTGCAAACTCTTTTGGCATATCGTATGCGTCAATACCTTTGTAGCAGGGAATAAGGGTTTTCTTTTCGCCCTTTGCTATGAGCTGTAAAAATCTTGACCACTCGTTTTTAACCCATACGGCATTGTAATACTCATAATCAGTACCGAAAGCAAGCATAATTTTTGCAGAGTTAAGCGCTGCAAATATGTAAGGCTCGTATTCTACACCAAGTTTATCCTCAAGCGTTATGCGCGAGAAAAATACACGGTAACCCTTGTTTGTAAGTTCAGTGTAAACGTCCTGTGCGATAACGCTGTCGATTGTTCTGTCGCCGTTTTCGGCTGTTTCTTTATAGCAGATAAAGATATCATATGGTTCTTCTTTAGAAGATACTTCAATAATGCCTTTTCTGAGTTCTTCAATCTGCTTTGCTTGTTCGCGGTAAACTGCGCGGGCAACTGCATCGGCATTTTCCATAACCAGCTCAAAGTTGCTGTCATCCATAACAGACTCAAACGACGAACGGTGACAGGTCGGCACTTTTTTAGCGGTAGCGGGGTCGTCAACGTACTCAATGCCGTATTTGCAAAGAACAAGACCCCAATAGGCTTCCGCTTCCTCGGGAAAGTCTGCTACGATAGACTCGTAAACGCCTGCCGCCTTGTCAAATTCACACGCAAAGCGCAGTCTGTTGGCTCTGCCAAACAGATTAAGTTTCTTTTCATCATCTACAGTCGGAACAGTTTGTTTTGTTCCACAGTATTCACATTCACAAACGGTAACACCTTCATTAATATTAAGGTTGCCGCCGCACATTTTACATTTTAAAATCGCCATTATATAATACCTACTTTTTAACGTTTTCTTTTACGAATGCTGCTTTTGATTGATTTACAGATTGCAATTTAATTTTACTCTGGTCGTGAACGTTTTTAAGCGCTAAAAGCTCGGGTGGAAGTTCGCTTAGTATTCTGGTTCGATTTTTGGAATATGAAATCAAGCGAATAACAGAAAAAACTCCAAGTCCAACAAACGCAAGCGACAATATTGTCATTATTATTCCAAATACAATTGTCGATGACGTGTTGGCAAGATTAGTGCCAACTACAGATATCAGCATAAATGCTATGCCTGTAAGAATGAGAAGCGGAGTTGCACTCTGCTTATATTCCTTGCCTATTTCGGGGTTTTCGTTAAAGTATATTTCAAGTTTTTGATTAAAAGCATCTATATCTTTTTGAAGCTTTGAAATCTCTACGTTGTATTCCATCAATGCTTTTTTAGTTGTGGGGAGATTATTGAAATCGTTTTTGAATTTAGCATAATAACTCTTTTGTGTTTCATAGAATGGCGATTTCAGATATTCATAAACTTCTTTTTGAACAAAGGTATCGCCTTTCTTTACCTGTTTATAGCCTGCAAAGTATTTAAAAGAGGATACTCCCAATTCACACAGTGTCAGGCCTTGCTCTAAGCACGATTTTTTATCGTTTTCAAAGGTCGGGTGCTTATCCATCATCTCGTTTGATATGAGATCCGAACACAACGCACACAGATTTGTTAAAGTTATGATGGTGGAAAAAGTATTGTTTGCCGAAGCATAGTCGGGATATGTAAAATTCTTTGCACGATTGCAATCAAGAGCGAAGGTGGCTCTGATATATTTTAATAGTTCTGTAAATATAATATACACATCGTTATATGTATTTTCGGATGTGTTATTTATTATCTCGATTGCGGTTTTTATTGCCTGCTTAAGCTCGTTTGTTCTAGAAAACGAGATATACGCTGCACAAAGGCCCTTACGGAATGTCATGTGAAAATTGTTGGTATCACATTCTAAAGCCGTGCAACAGTAGCCATAGCACTCGACATAATTTCCTGAATCAAATGCGCGGTTGGCAAGCTCGATTGAATTTGCAAGCTTTTTTGAATCGTCAATCTCCACCTTGCCGCTATGCTCTATCTTGCCGCTATGCTCTATCTTTATTTTTGCAATTTCTTCTTTTATGTGTATTTCACTGCCGCAGTACATACAAAAGCCTCTTTCAAGGCTGTCATCCATGTGCACTTCACCACTACAGTTAGGACACTTAATATTCTGTATTGCCATTAAAAATCCCCCGATTAATTTTAATATTCCTTGATTTCCAGATTATCTACTGCGAAGGCAAGACATTTTTGAATAACCTCATTGCGTGTTCTGCCTGTTTCATCTGCTATTTTATCTAAATGCTTTACAAGCTCATCGGGCAACCTTATAGAAATAACGGCTGAATCGCCCCTGTATTTTTTTGAAGAAATAACGAGTTTTTCCTTTGACATAATACTTCTCCTATTATATAAATATATTAATTTACATTGTACTACATTTGTAATGCGTTTGTCAATTTATGTCGACGGATTTCAACCATTAAATCAACAAGAAATGTGACAAAAAATAAAAGTATATTATAACTCTGTATATATCCGGGCTAGACCCGTGGCCTCTTGGAACATAAAAGGAACACAGGAAAATAACCGCAAGGTTTGACTTGCGGCTATTTTTTTACCTTTCTGTAGAATGTGCTCGACGTCATTCCGAGTTTTTTCATAGCCTGTACAGCAGTAATTTCTCCCGCTTGCCATTTACCCACAACCTTTTTAAAGTCGGGGTGTTCAATGGGTTTTCTGCCTTTATATACTCCGTTTTGTTTTGCAACAGCGATCCCTTCTTTTTGCCTTTGCAGTATGTATTCTCGCTCAAGTTCTGCAACTGCGCCAAATACTGTCAGCATAAACTTGCCCGTTGGGGTTGTGGTGTCAATTGCTTCTTTTTTTGAAATGAACTCCACCTGCTTTTCGGTAAGTTTCTCAACAAGCTCTAAAAGATCTTTGGTATTGCGTGCAAACCTACTTATCGATTCAACGATAACGTAATCACCCTCACGCACGTAGCTCATCATGCGCTTAAGTTCTGGGCGGTCGGTGTTCTTGCCACTCATTCTGTCTATATATACCTGGTCAACACCGAGTTCTTGCATCAGCACTTCCTGACGTGCTGTGTTCTGGTCTGCTGTGCTGATTCTTATGTAACCTATCTTCATAGTTATCCTTTCTCAATAGGGTCGGTTTTTAAAATGGCATATCCCAAAATTCGAAAACCAACCCTATTGGCACATATTTTGACTATCCCACTGGGGTGTACCCTAATGGGACGGTATATAGACCTCCAAAGCCTCAAAGCGTTTTTTGTAGATTTCAATCTGTTCGTCGGTAAGGCTCTCGAAATTTTCACTGTCAGCAGGTGCCGAGCATATAAAGAAAGTACCTGTGATTATATCGGCTATATTTCCATCTTTGTCAAACAGCGCTCGATTTAAAGGTAATCTCATTAGTTTGCCTTCTTCGTTACATATAAGCGCAACGGGGTGGTCAAAGGGATATATTGCTTGTATAAGTCCACCGACAATGCTTTGCATAGATTCAAGTGATGGGTCTATTTCCTTAACGTAAGGGTCTGTTAATGGTTCTACAATTAAAACTTTCATACTATCCTCCTAACTGCAATATAAAACGTCTTCTACGTCATCCGTGGTAAAACCCTCAGCTAAAAGATAATCCACGTACTCTTTTGAATAACCCATTGATGCTGCTACGTTTTTTAGCATACCGACATATTCTTTTTCAGCTTCTTCAGTTTTCTTAGGTTCATACCATCTCATATAGTGATATCCGTACATAAAAAGCTTGTCTGTATTGAATTCAGCTTTTGTCTGTTGACCAAATTTATCTATCCTGAGAATGTCACCGCTGAATAGATCTACTTTTTCGTATCTGCCGAACTTATACGGTATTTTCTTTAATGCTTTTTGAAGTATTTCCTCCGTGGAAGCATAGATATAGATGCCCTTGTCTTTGAAATGATAAATACACATCGGATTATCACCTTTGACAAAGTACAAGTTGTTTTCTCTATCTAACAGTGTAATTGTAAAACTCCCTTCAAGTTGCTCTGCCATATATTTAATGCTATCAAAATCAAGTTTGCACTTCTTTTCGATAAGCTGAACGGCAACGTAACTGTCTGTCTCAATATTTGTATCAGGCAGTTTTTCAGTTCTGCGAAGTATCAGGTCATTGTGTAATACCCCATTGTGAGCAAGAGCAAATGATGTGTTAGCTACTCTGCTATAGAACGGATGGTTATTATAGTTGAACTTCTCGTCTCCTTGTGTTGACATACGAGTATGACCAGCTACAATTTTTACGCCTTTCGGAATTCTATAATGCATAAAGTGAGCGGGTAGTGGTCTTTTGAATATGCTCAAATTAGTATCAGTATTATAAGCGATACCCGTGGCATCGGTGCCACGGGCTTCACATACTGTTGATAAAACTGATATCGTTTTGTTGAGTTGCTTGGGTGTGAGATTTTGGTTGTAGTCTAAAACTCCGAATAAACAACACATATTACATCTCCTCCTCACATACTATAGGTTCGTTGATATAGATACGTCTTTCTTTAAGATACTGTATAAGCTCGGGCTCTCTGCAACCCGAAACAAAAGAAGTCCACGACATAGCCCTCATTTCATCGTCAGATAATGAATAAGCCACCTCACATACTCGGTTAACGAGCTGTAGGGTGGCTATAAGAGTATTATATTTTAACGTGCCTCTGAAGATGCGAAATTCTATAGTATTTGCATTATCAAGATTTACACAAGTGTATCTGCCGTTGCAAGTACCTTTCTTCGCGTGATCAAGTATCTCAAGCGGGGTATCTTTGTAACCGTACCTTGCCGCCCAACGCTGTAACTGACGGTTTGTACGTCTTGAGAACTTGAGAAGTTCATTCCAATGATGTTCTATAAAGAAAAGTATTCTAGCGATGCAGGCTTCTTGCTCAACAATATTCTCTCCTAAAGAATCGCGATTTACATGAACGTGTAATCCACAAGTACCTGCCTGGTGGGATAGATACCCCAGTTTCCTGAGCTTTTCAAGCACCTCTGCCCACGGCATTTCGTTCATATGATAGTCAAGAGTCATAGGATGTGTAACAACTTCAAATCCGTCATCGAGAGATCCGTCATGTTTATTGTAAACATGGTCATCGCCTGCAATATCCAAAATAGCCTCAGCGCTTGAATCGCATTCACCGGCATCATCGACTTCAAGCTCTACACCAAAGAATCTGTTGCCCTTGCCGTAAAAGATGGGGTCGGGTTTGTAATAATAGTCGTGAATGGGTCTGGTGTCACCGTGATTAGTGTAACAATGATGACAATACGGCTCATCGTCATCGTAATAGGCATCACTGCGATGAATAATTCTATCACAGTGTGTGCAACAGGTATAATGGTCGTCAAAACAACGCTGGCACAGTACGTGCCCATCATCTCCAGCATTGTCATCAGTCCAGATGCGAGTACCACAATGATCGCAGAACATGGTTTCGGATCGTAAACAATCATCGCATAACGTCTTACAATCAAACTCTGTCAAATTCTCTGTGGTCTTACCACAGATGCTACATTTTAATTCTTTCATAATTTTCCTCCGTAAAAATAAATGTACCCTGAAGGATAATCCCCCAGGGCTTCATCTATATAGTATACGGTTGTAAAAATAGAAAGAAACAATCAAATAACGTTTTGAATTATTTTTAGAGTAAATTATTACAGTTTTTTTACTATACTCATTACAATATCTTCTATAGAAGAAAGTTTGTCCATAACTGTATACGCTTTATCTTTGTTACTGATTTCCATGGCATCTGCATTACCGAAAATTTTTCTTGATATTTCTTCTTTTATAATTGAACGTTTTTCTTCGTTGAGCGAAGCTATGAATGGATCTATAGCAACCAATTCCATCTCAATTTTTCTTGCATATCGTTCAACTTTTTCTTGTTTGCTTGCTTGTCTTGCTGCATAAGCAGCACCTGTTACAAGTGTTGTAGTGGCAAATATTTTGGCAACTAATTTCACCCAACTTGTATCAGTGCTAGCTGATATGATAAAAGCATAAATTGCAAATATGCTTACCAAAACCATTAGTACAACAGCAACCCCGTGCCAAAATTTTGCTCTTTTATGAGCATCATCTGCCACTTCTTTATATTTATAAGAAAACATATTTGTATTTACTATACCTACAATATTCTCGACTTGTTTTTCAAAATCTTTGAATTTTTCATCATATGTTTTTATTAGTTGTTCACTATTGTTTTGTATTTCTTGTCGTTGTTTCTCTGCAGCTTCAAGTATTTCAATTTGCTGTTTAGCCAACTTGTCCACTTGACTGTCAAAGGTGTTTTTTCGCTCTTCTTGAGCTGTAATAAACAAATTTTTCAGGTTATCACTCATTGTTGAAAAATCTTTTTGATCTTGAACCATTTGATTTTGATATGAAACAGCAAAAGCATCCAATCGTTGTTTTTCAGAGTTAATTGAATTTTTTAATTCTTCAAGGTTATTTGTTGAATCTCGTTCGTTATTTTTTATATATTCTTCTAAAGCTGAAATTTGTGTTTCTAATTCTTCTACTTTTTCAAAAAGTAGTTCATTGTGCTCATCCAAGAACTGTATATATTTTTTTGTTGCTAAATTTACACCTCTAAGATTTTGAGCACTTCTAACACAATTAAGCCGTGTTGAGTTCAATAGTAATGTATTAAGATATGAAGTCGTATTGTTGGTTAATGAGGCGACATCTTTATTATTTTTATAATTTACAAGGTAATTATTAGTATAGTTCAAAGCATTAGATGACTCATCTAACCATGAGATACTAATGAGATTTACATTATCTGTTTCTAAAGCTATAGCAAAATTTTCTATAATTTCTGTAATTCTTGCCAATGTTTCTATAGCTTCTATGGATTTATCCTTTATTAAAGTGATGGTTTCTAGATTTTCTTGAACTTTTTTTAGGTTGTCATGTACAGAATGATTGGTTACTTTATTAGTATGATCACTCATTTATAAATCCCCCAAAATAGATTTTTATTTTAATAATTTTACCATATTTTTCTTGACATTACAACTTGTTATTTTAAAACAATACCAGAATATAACCTTATTGTAACGGTTATACATTATTTTTCTATTTTCCAAATCATATACTAATATCAAATTCTCAACTATTTTATTATATATTCCCATAGCTCCAGTTCCATAGGGTGTAGGTGTTCATATTTAGATAATCTTTTATAGCATTATAAGTTTCATATCTATCATACAGCATATAGTATACGGTTGAAATAATAGTCTTTATCATTTATGTGGTTTGTTCTTATATACTAGTGACCATTCAGTATAAGTATTCAAATTCAAAAAATCAACAATAGCTTTATATGTATCACTTCTTTCTTGCATCATCAAGCCTGTAATTGTCGACACGCTATTTACTATCAGATGCCAGTGATAGTGTAAACAATTGCTTTCTCCTGAGTAGTGTGGGACCATTATCACCTGATGGCCTATGCTTTCAAAAAAATTTAATAATGCTGTTGCGCCTTCATCCAGTGTTCTTTGCATATCCTTTGAAACAGGTGCCGCTAATATAAAGTGAAACAGTCTTCTATGCTTTTCCATATTACGCGAAGCCTGAGTTAAATAAAAGTCTTCTACCATATGGTCATAACTATCATTTCTTACACCGCTTGTCAGCATTTCATCGGTATCAGCATGATAAGAGTCAATTGCATAACCTATGACGTTATCTATAGCACTATCTCCTTTATAATCTTTTCTTATTACAATAAAACTTGCTTGTCTCATAAATAATCTCCTTTATAATCTTTGATGTAATCTGCAAGGTAGGACTTTCTCCAAACCTTTACAAATATGTTGCTTTTATTATCAAAGAATATTTTTTAACACAAATATTTATCAGATTTTACTTTTTACTAACATAAAAGTAATAACAATAAGGAGGTTATAGTATGTTTGATTATAATAATGAAAATGAACTGTTGTCAATAGAACAACTTTGCGAGAAATTACTTGTATCAAGAACCACTGCTTACAAATTGGTAAAGTCCGGCGAGATCAAATCATTTAAATTAGGGTCTTATAAAATCCCCGCAAAATTTGTGGATGAATATATCCAAAATAAAGTAAAAAGTTAATATAAATATATTGATATTTTTAAAAAAGATGTGGTAAGATAATAATCAAGAAAACACGCAAGTTAGTGACTAATTGAAAAACATTAAAAAACCTAGCTATCAAGCGGGTTTAGGGGTGTTTGTTTGAATTGCTAATTTCGGTGAAGCGCTTCGTAACGTTACGGACCGACTCGACAGCAACAATTTCTACGCTATCAACCCTGCGTACGATAAAAAATAAAATCATCCCACAAAAGCCACGGTTTTGTGGGGACCCCGTAAAAAAGCAGATGGATTTCCATCTGCTTTTTATTGCATAGTCGGTTTATATGTGCTAAAATTAAGTTATAACAAAAAAGGAACTAAAACGTTTTGAAATTCATTGAAAAACATCCTATGATAATGATAGCGGTAGGTGTTATCGGCATATCGCTGTCATCAATATTTGTAAAGCTATCGTCCGCGCCGTCGGCGGGAACTGCGCTTTTCAGGCTTGTGTGGACGGTTTTGCTTATGAGCCCGTCGGTAATGTTCAAAAAAGAAATACGAAAAGAACTTTTTAATGTAGACAAACGATCGCTTATTTTGTCTGTGCTTTCGGGCGTATTTCTAGCAATTCATTTTGCGTTGTGGTTTGAATCGCTGTTACATACCTCTGTCGCAAGTTCGACAACGCTTGTGTGTACCGAAGTAATATGGGTGTCGCTGGGCTACTGTATATTTTTAAAGGGTAAACTGTCACCAAAAGCTGTGATAGCGATAATTACCGCATTTTCGGGCAGTGCAATAATTGCGTTTGCGGACAGTTTCAGCGGCGCACATCTTTACGGTGATATACTTTCACTGTTGTCCGCTGTTGCGGTTGCAGTGTATGTGCTGATCGGCAATATTGTACGCAAAAATACATCGACATCTGTTTATACATATATCGTTTATATATCTTGCGCATTGACGCTTGGTGTGATATGCGCTCTGACACGCACCAAGGTATTCGGCTATGGTATACGCGGCATTATTGTGGGATTGCTTCTTGCTGTGTTTTCTACAATCCTCGGTCACAGTATTTTCAGTTGGTGTCTTAAATACTTTTCACCGTCATTTGTGTCGGCGTCAAAATTACTCGAACCCGTTGTTGCGGCGCTTATTGCAATACCCGTGTTTTTGGAATATCCGGGTCCCTTTACAATTGTCGGCGGTATTATAATAATTGCGTCGGTATGGTACTATTCAACGATTGAAAAATCCTAAACAAACGGTATACTGTAATACATAAAAGTATTGTTATAACTGTATCACCAAATGAGAAATAAAATTAAAAGACCTGTGAAAACAGTTTTTAGTGGTATAATAAAAAGGGGTGTTATTATGACAAAATGGGAATATACCGAAACAGAACTCTGGCGCTATAATCAAGGTGATATCTCCATAATGCACGTATTTAGCGTAATTTCATTTAAAAATAATGTCATTGCCTTTTGTGAGGCACGGTTTGGCGAAGGCTCTGATGCCGACGATGCGCACGATATTTATATGAAAAAGAGTACAGACGGCGGTAAAACCTTTGAAACAAACCGTGTTTTGCTTGATAGCCGTGGCGAAATCTGCTATGTAAACCCCACTCCGATTTATGACAGGGTGAATGGACGTCTTTTTTTGTTTTATGCAATAAACCTAGGTAACAGTAAGACTTCAAACTATTACATATACAGTGATGACTGCGGACAAAACTGGTCGGACCCACAGGATATATCCGATATTTTGCAAAAGGGCGGTATGCATTTTAATATCCCCGGTCCCGGTCATGCAATACAACTTAAAAACGGCAGACTTATTGTTCAGTTCTGGCATAGAAAATATGGCGTTGAGGTTGAAAGTGACAAGCGCGGTTACTGCGTTTCGCTTTTGTACAGCGATGACTGCGGAAAAACATGGCAGCATAACGGCTATTTCGGACAAAACTGTACTGCAAACGAGTCACGCATAACCGAAACCGAAGAATATCTTTTGTGGAACGTGCGTTCGCTCCAGCATGACAGATATCAATCAAGAAGTTTTGACGGCGGCATCACCTGGAGTGAGTTTGAAAAATCAAATATACCCACTGCAAGACGTTGTGACAGTTCGACGATAACTTTAAGTGATGGTAAAACTGTAATTTTTTCTCATGTGTCGCGGCTTGATGCACGGAGAGATATGGAAATTTTAATAAGTTACGATTGTGGCAAGACATACCCCGACAGTTTTAAACTTATGCAGGGTGATGCAATGCCGGGCTATTCAGATTTGTGTATGATTGACGATGTGACGGTAGGACTTTTACACGCACGTAACAATCATGTTCTTTTTTCGAGAATTTCACTTGAAACACTTACAGGTGGCAAATATGACGGTGTTACACGCAGTGTGTGGCTGAAATGATGCATTTTTATGCACAATATACTTGACAAACACAAAAATTAGGTATATGATGTTAAATATTATTATGAAAGGTGAAAGACAACGTGTATACAAATCGATTTTATTATTATTCATATACGGACTGTCTTTGCGCCTGAATTTAACGCATAACTAAATAAAAGACAGCCCGCAATGTGTTATACCAAAAAGTATATTACTATTGCGGGCTTTTATTTTGAGAGGAAAACGAGAATGGCAGATATTGAAAATGCACGAAAACAAATAAACGAGGTTGACAGGGAACTTGCACGTCTTTTCGAAAAGCGTATGGAGGCAGTGCGCGAGGTTGCCGAGTATAAGCGCGAACGTGGTCTGCAGATTGAAGACTTAAAGCGCGAGGCAGAGGTTATTGCACACAATTCCGAACTTGTTGAAAGCGATGAACTTCGCGAATACTTTGTGAATTTTTTGCAGATGAATATGGATATTTCAAAGCGCTATCAGCATCGGCTGATTGAAGGACACAAGGTAGCTTACAGCGGTGTGCCGGGTGCATTTGCGCAGATTGCCACAAAAAAGATTTTTCCCGATTGCACACCTGTTTCCTGCCGTGATTTTAAAGAGGCATACGACAGCGTTGTGTCGGGCGAATGCGACCTTGCAATTCTGCCGATTGAAAACAGTTTTAACGGCGATGTGGGACAGGTTATGGATCTTGCGTTTTTCGGTCCGCTTTACATAAACGGTGTGTATGATGCGAGTGTTGTACAGAATTTACTTGCGTGTGAGGGTGCAACACCCGACACAATCAAAAAAGTAATGAGTCATCCCCAGGCACTTGGTCAGTGCGAGAACTACATTCGCAAAATGGGTTATGAGGGAGTTGAGGCAGTAAACACTGCCGTTGCAGCAAAACAGGTGGCAGAGATGGGTGACGTTACCGTTGCCGCAATCGGCTCGGACGAGGCGGCAAAACTGTATGGACTTAAAAACATTGCCCCGCACATAAACGAAAGCAACACAAACACAACACGTTTTGCGGTATTTTCACGCATACAAAAAAACGCAAACAAAAACGACCAGAGATTTATAATGATGTTCACTGTTAAAAATGAACCCGGTTCACTTGGACGTGCGGTTTCAACCATCGGTGAAAACGGCTTTAACCTTCGCGTTTTAAAAAGCCGTCCTACAAAAGAACTCAGTTGGGACTATTATTTTTATGCTGAGGGCGAAGGTTATATTAACTCTTACGAGGGCAGACGTATGCTTTTGCAACTTGAGTCGGTGTGTATGAACGTTAAAATAATAGGTTCGTTTGACGAGGAGAAAAAGATATGATAATACCTGTAAAAACTTCACAGGGCGGATATGATATTGTATTGTCGAGAGGCGTTTTAAAAAACGCAGGGGAGTATCTTAATCTTAACAGACGTGTGCTTATTGTAACAGATGACGGTGTGCCCGAGAACTATGCAAAAACAGTAGCGAATCAGTGTAAAGATGCGCATATACTCACTTTGCCACAAGGAGAGACTACAAAAAATTTTGACAGTTTTAAAAAGATACTCGAAACGCTTTGCGAAAACGGATTTACACGCACTGATTGTGTTGTTGCGGTCGGTGGCGGGGTTATGGGTGACCTCGCGGGATTTTCAGCGGCGTCATATATGCGTGGCATTGATTTTTATAATATTCCTACCACAGTTTTGTCACAGGTTGATTCGTCAATCGGCGGTAAGACAGCAATAGATTTTTATGGCTACAAAAATATTGTCGGTGCGTTTTATCAGCCAAAGTGTGTGCTCATCGACCCCGATACACTAAAAACACTCGATAGCCGTCAGGTATCAAATGGAATTGCCGAGGCGGTTAAGATGTCAATGACATCTGACAATGAGTTTTTTGAGATGCTTGAAAACGGAGATATTGATATCGATACAATAATTCACCGCTCACTGCTTATAAAAAAACAGGTGGTAGAAAGTGACGAAAAGGAATCGGGACTTCGAAAGATACTCAATTTCGGTCACACACTTGCTCACGCGGTTGAGAGTGAAAGCGGGGGCGATCTTCTTCACGGCGAATGTGTTGCAATCGGTATGCTTCCGATGTGCAGTAATGATGTTAAAGCACGTCTTTTGCCAATCTTGAAAAGATATAATCTTCCTACAAGTCATTCGTTTGCACCGTCGCAGTTGGTTGACGCGCTAAAACACGACAAAAAAGCAACAGGCGATAAAATAACCGTTGTTTTTGTAGACAGAATCGGTGAATTTGAGATGAAAACGATAGATTTTAATACTCTTATGGAGAAAATATAATGAAAAATACATTCGGACAGTCGGTAGCGGTCACGCTATTTGGCGAAAGCCACGGACAGTATATCGGTGCAGTGATAGACGGACTTGCACCCGGTATTGAAATTGATACGCAGTTTATTGAACACCAACTCACTTTGCGCCGTCCGTCAGGCGAAATTTCGACACCACGCGTGGAAAAAGATGAGTTTATTTTGGCGTCGGGCGTATTTGAAGGTAAGACCACAGGCACACCGCTTTGCATACTTATACCTAACACCAACACAAAATCGGGCGATTACTCGCGCAGTGTTGCAAGACCTTCTCACGCAGATTACACCGCGTTTGTAAAATACGGCGGATATGAAGACTATCGCGGCGGTGGTCACTTCAGCGGACGTATTACCGCTGCGCTTGTTGCGGCGGGTGCTGTTGCAATTATGGCACTCAAATCAAAGGGTATTTCAGTTGCAACCCACATAAAGACATGTGCAGGAGTTACTGACCGCGAATTTGATAACTTGCAAAATGACATAGAGTTTTTAAATAACAACACTTTTGCAGTTTTAGATGAAACAGCAAAGCAAGATATGATTAATGCAATACTCTTGGCAAAAGCAGATGGTGACAGCGTGGGCGGAGTGCTTGAAACTGTTGTTTTGGGTATGCCGGCAGGCGTTGGCGAACCGTGGTTTGACACGGTTGAGGGTGTATTATCACACGCACTGTTTTCGATTCCTGCCGTAAAGGGCGTTGAGTTCGGAGCGGGATTTGATATTGCAAAAATGCGCGGGTCCGAGGCAAACGATCCGTTTTATACGGAGGACGGTAGAATTGTTACCAAAACCAACAATAACGGCGGTATAAACGGCGGTATTACAAACGGAATGCCGATTGTTGTGCGCACTGCAATAAAACCTACACCCACAATTTTTAAAGAGCAGGAAACGGTTGACCTTCTGACAGGTACCAACGCAAAAACCGAGCAAAAGGGCAGACACGACCCGTGTATTGTCCACAGGGCGCGTGTTGTTGCAGACAGTGTGGTGGCGCTCACTCTTTGCGATTTACTTTCTCAACGTTTCGGTACTAACTTTTTAGGAGAATAAGATAATGGAATATGGCTGTATTGGCAGAAAACTCGGACACAGCTTTTCAAAAATAATACATAACGAACTTTGCGATTATATTTATGAACTTTGTGAACTTGAACCGAATGAACTCGAAGGCTTTTTTAAAAATAGAAACTTCAAAGCAATAAATGTCACAATCCCTTACAAGACCGATGTTATGCAATATCTTGATGAGATTTCAGATGTTGCTCGTGAGATTGGTGCTGTAAATACAATTGTTAACAGAGGCGGAAAACTTTTTGGCTATAATACCGATTTTTACGGTATGGGTGCGCTTTTGCAAAAGATTGGAATTGACCCGCGCGGTAAAAAGTGTGCTGTACTGGGTACAGGCGGTACTTCAAAAACGGCAAATGCTCTTTTAAAATCGTTGGGCGCAAGTGAGGTACTCACAGTATCACGAAGTGAAAAAGACGGTGTTATCACTTATGACACACTAAAATCAAATCATAAAGACACACAGATTATAATAAATACCACACCTTGCGGTATGTTCCCCGATATTGACAGCATTGCAATTGACCTTGACGGTTTTACAAATCTCGAGGGGGTGGCTGACGCGGTATATAATCCGCTTCGTTCAAAGTTTGTATCACAGGCAATCGAAAAAGGTATAAAAGCCGAGGGTGGCCTTTATATGCTTGTGGCACAAGCGGTGTTTGCGGCAGAGCATTTTATTGACACCGAATTTGATAAAAAAGAAATCGACCGTGTGTTTAACAAACTGCTTTTGCAAAAACAAAACGTGGTTTTAATAGGTATGCCGGGCTGTGGTAAATCAACTCTCGGTAAATATTTAGCAAAATATTACAATTTGGAATTTATAGACAGTGACAAAGAGATTGTGAAAGCGCATGGCGACATCCCTGAAATATTTAAAACCAAGGGTGAGGATGCCTTCCGAGATATTGAAAGTGAGGTTATAAAAAATCTTTCGCAAAAAACGGGGTGCGTTATTGCAACAGGCGGGGGAGTTATAAAACGCGCGGAGAATATAAAGTATCTAAAGCAAAACGGGTGTGTTATATTTATTGACCGACCGTTTGACGCTTTGCAGACAGGTCACGGCAGACCGCTTTCGCCTGATGTGACAAAACTAAAGGCTTTGTATGACGAGCGTATGCCGATATACAACTCTGTTTGCGATATCAAAATAAATGCTGACGGCACAATTGATGAGAATATACAAAGGATAATTGAAAAATATAATGAGAGTTACAGTAAATAAATCACAGCTTTGCGGTGTTGCGTGTGCACCGCCGTCAAAGAGCATGGCGCACCGCTATCTGATTTGCGCAGCTTTATCAAAAGCGCCCTGTGTTATATATAATATCGCGATGTCGAAAGACATCGAGGCGACAATAAACTGTCTTTTGGCACTCGGAGTTAAAATAAACGTTACAAAAACCGAGGCAGATGTAAACGGATGCGATATTTTTTCAAAAACCGAAACGCTCCTGTGTAACGAAAGCGGAAGCACACTCAGGTTTATGATTCCGCTCTGCCTTACGGCAAATAAAAAAATCACCCTTTCGGGTACTGAGCGGCTTTTTTCGCGCTCACTTGATATATATAAAGAACTTTGTGACGAGCGGGGATTTTTATTTGAACAAACAAAAGACAGCGTGACGCTTATGGGTAATCTTACAAGCGGTAAATATGTTGTTCGCGGTGATGTTTCGAGCCAGTTTATAAGCGGACTTTTGTTTGTACTTCCACTTTTGGAAGGTGACAGCACAATTGAAATAACAGGCAAACTCGAAAGTGCACCGTATATTGATATGACAATTGCCGCGCAGCGTGACTTTGGCGTGGATATTGAACGCAAAGATAATATAATTTACATAAAAGGAAACCAAAGTTATAATCCTATAAATGCTACTGTTGAGGGTGACTGTTCAAATGCAGCATTCTTTGAGGCTCTGCGTGTGATTGGTCACGATGTTCGTGTTACAGGGATTGATAAAAATACTTTGCAAGGCGACTATATATTTTACGATTATTTTAAAAAGCTGTGCGATGGCACACCAACGCTTGACGTAGGCAACTGCCCCGACCTTGCCCCAATACTTATGGCAGTTGCGGCAGCAAAAAACGGTTGTACACTTATAAACACCGCACGTCTTAAAATAAAAGAGAGCGACCGTGGAGCCGCTATGGCAGAAGAACTTGAAAAGTTTGGCATAAAAACCGAACTTTACGATAACAAAATCGTGGTCAGCGGTAAAATACACGCGCCTACCGAGGAACTTTATGGACACAACGACCACCGCATCGTGATGTCTTGTGCAGTGCTTTGCACACTTTTTGGCGGTACTATTGAGGGATCGGAGGCGGTTTCCAAAAGCTTTCCCGATTTTTTCGAAAGAATTTCAGGACTTTTTGCAGAGGTGAATTATGAAACTAAATAAGGATATGAATATATTAATCGTGGGTCTTGGTCTTCTTGGCGGTTCATATGCCGAGGCACTAAAGAAAAAAGGCTTTTGCGTGTCGGCAATAACGCGTTCACAGGAGTCAATTGACTATGCGCTCGAAAACGGACTTATTGATGAGGGTACAATAGAAATTGACCCGGAAATGATAAAAAAAGCAGACCTTTTGGTGTTTGCACTTTACCCCAAAGTGTTTACAAAATGGCTGGAGGATAACCAGCACCTTTTAAAAGCGGGTGCGGTAATTACTGACGTTACAGGCGTTAAAAGTTGTATTGTTTATGATATTCAAAGTTGGCTTCGCCCTGATGTTGAGTTTATTGCGGCGCACCCGATGGCAGGACGTGAGGTTTACGGTGTTCAGAACGCGACTTCGAAAATATTTAAAAAGGCGAACTATATCGTTGTTCCAACATCTAAAAATACTGCAGGTGCGATTGAACTTTGCCGTGATCTTGGCAAAACACTTGGCTTTAAGGACGTTTCGGAACTTTCTCCCGAAATGCACGATGAAATGATAGCGTATCTTTCGCAACTTACCCACTGCATTGCGGTGTCACTGATGTGCTGTAACGATTTCCGCGGACTTGAAAATTATACGGGTGACTCGTTCCGTGACCTTACACGAATTGCAAAAATCAACGAGAATATGTGGAGTGAACTATTCCTTCTCAATCGTGAACCGCTTCTTCGCGAGATGGATAAGTTCCGCCGTTCGTTTGACGAACTTTATGAAAAACTAAAATCGGGCGATACCGAGGGAATGTGCGATATGATGCGCACATCAACTGAGCGCAGACGCCGTTTTGATATAAAGGAGTAATACTGTTATGAATATGGAGTTTACACGAAAACTGCCAATACCTAAGGAAATTAAAGAGCAGTATCCCGTGACCGAAAAAATGCAAAAAATAAAAGAAACACGTGCAAAAGAGATTGCTGATGTGTTTGAGGGTGAATCGGACAAATTCATTCTTGTAATCGGACCCTGCTCGGCAGATAGCCGTGAGCCTGTACTTGACTATATTTCACGCCTTCGCAAAGTTGAAGATCAGGTGAAAGACAAAATCATAATCATTCCGCGTATTTATACAAACAAACCGCGTACGATGGGTACAGGCTACAAGGGTATGCTCCATCAACCCGACCCCGACCAAAAGCCTGATATGCTAAAAGGTATTGTCGCAATCCGTGATTTACACCTTTCGGCACTTGCCGATTATGGCTTTACCTGTGCTGACGAGATGCTATATCCCGAAAATCACAGATATCTTTCTGATTTACTTGCATACGTTGCAATCGGTGCACGTTCGGTAGAAAATCAACAACACAGACTTACCGCGTCGGGTCTTGCAATCCCCGTTGGTATGAAAAACTCAACAGGCGGTGACCTGTCGGTTATGATGAACGCTATTGCTGCCGCACAGGCAAAACACACCTTCCTGTACAGAGGCTGGGAGGTACATTCGCAGGGCAACCCGTTTGCACACGCAATTCTTCGCGGATACACTGATTTTGCGGGTAAAAACGTGTCTAACTATCATTACGAGGACCTTGTTAACCTCTATGATATATATCAAAAAACAAATCTTACAAACCCTGCCGTTATTGTTGACTGTAACCATGCAAACTCAGGCAAAAAATATCTTGAACAGGTGCGTATTGCAAAAGACGTTGTGCATAGTTGTGGTTATAACAGCGATGTACGCAAAATGGTAAAAGGTCTTATGATAGAAAGTTATATTGAAGACGGCGCACAACAAATCGGTGAGCATATCTACGGTAAATCAATTACCGACCCCTGTCTTGGTTGGGATAAAACCGAAAAACTTATCCTCGATATCGCCGATAAACTGTGACGTATTTAAAAAAATAAAATGTAACCTTTTAACTGTTTCAAGGCATATTTATATTAACTGACATATAAAAGGAGACGAAAAATGAAAAAACGAATTATAAGTTTTGCGCTGATTATTGTTATGGCAATTGTGTTATTGCCGATTGCGGCATTTGCTCAAACCGAGGGTGCGCTTACATTCGTAATATCTCAGAAAAAAGCAGTGATAACAAGCTGTGACAGAAGTTATACAGGGGCTCTGACCATTCCGCAAACACTTGGCGGTTATCCTGTATATAAGATAAACGACAGCGCTTTTCTTGCCTGTGAGGGCATTACAGAGATTACAATTCCTGACAGTGTGGAAGAAATAAAAGGCCGTGCTTTTTATGAGTGTATCAACCTTGAAAAAATCACGATAGACGCGAATAATACAAATTTTGTTGCGGTTGACGGTGTTCTCTATACTGCTGACAAAACCAAAATAATATTCTGCCCCAAAACATTCAAGGGAACTTTTACTGTTCCTGAAGGTGTGACGAATATAGGCGAGTATGCTTTTAATAACTGTACTTCGCTTAGCGATATTATTTTTCCGACAACAATAAAATACTTTGGAGACCGTGCATTTGAAAACTGCACAGCTCTCGGAACACTTGTCATTCCAAATGTTTCCACCACCATATACGGCTACACCTTCAACCACTGTACAAATCTTAAAGAGGTTATAATCGAAGGCAGTACATCGTTTGGCGAGTGTGCTTTTGCCGATTGTACTTCACTCAAAAATGTCACAGTACACGGAAACGTAACAATGATTGACGAAAGTGCATTTCTGTTTTGTTCTTCTCTTGAAAAGGTATATATCGGCGGCAATGTGAAACACATTTTCCCTGCGGCATTTTCACAGTGCCAGAGCCTGACCGAGTTTTGTGTAAACGGAACAATTGCCACGATTGGTAAATCTGCTTTTCGCAGATGCTCAAAGCTTTCTAAAGTCAGTATTGAGAAATGCACAAACAACATCGGAGAAAATGCGTTTGAATATTGCTCAAGCCTTAAATGTGTAGCAATAAATCCAAGCATTGTAACGATCAATGAAAATACCTTTTTAAACTCAGGAATAGAAGAAATATTTTTTCTGAATTCAGATTTTACTGTTTATGACGGTGCATTCTCGGGTTGTAATTCACTTGCGAAAGTATATTTGAACGGCACCGAAAAAGATCGCGAAAATATTTATTTATACCCCGACAACGATAAACTTAAAAATGCAACGTGGGTATATGATGCTACCTGTTTTGATGAGCATTGTTACGATTCCGAATGTGACAGTAGCTGTAATATTTGTAACCAAACAAGACAAACTGACCATAACTATATTGATTCGGGTAGCCGCTATAATCATTATAAAAAATGTTCGGTATGCGGAATTAGAACAGATGTAGGAACACATACTTTTGGTGAGTATGCCTCAGACAACAATGCAACTATCGAAAAAGATGGCACCAAGACAAGAGTTTGTAGTGTTTGCGGTTATAAAGATACAATAACCGATGTCGGTACAAAACTTCCGGCACCCGAACCCACACCTCAACCGCAACCCACACCCACACCCGATCCAAAGCCCGAACCTACACCCACGCCCACACCTCAACCTACGCCTGACCCCAAACCCGAACCAACCCCCGAGGTTGAAATAAAGGACACATCAAAAATCTTTAAAGACATAAAGAAAAAAGGCTGGTACAAAGAGTATGTTGACTATTCGGTGGCATACGGTATCTTCACAGGTACAAGCAAGACCGAGTTCTCGCCGTCGATGAACATTACACGCGCACAGTTTGTACAAGTTTTGGCAAACCTTGTCGGTGTTGATACATCAAACAGAAATGTAAAAACATCATTTAAAGACGTTCCCGCTAAAAAGTGGTACACATCCGCTGTTAAGTGGGCAAGTGAGAACAAAGTTGTAAACGGTATGGGCGATGGCAAATTTGAGCCTAACGCCAACGTAACCCGTGAGCAGATGTGCGTAATGCTTGTAAATTTTGCAAAATTTAAAGATATTACTCTTAAAAAAGTTGAAAACAAAGAGAATTTTGCAGATAATGCAAAAATAAGCAAATGGGCAAAGACTGCAGTTTACACCTGCCAACAAGCAGACATTGTAAACGGCAAAGGCGCAGGAAAATTCGACCCCAAAGGCACAGGCACACGTGCCGAAGCCTCAGTAATGTTCACAAAATTCCATAAAGACTATCTGGCAAAATAAAAATAGAGGGTTTTTAAACCCTCTATTTTATTTTATCAAATAATCAATCGCTTCGGTGTATCCGTCAAAGCCTTTACCCATAATGCTTACGACACACACGGGAGTGAGGTACGAATGATGTCTGAATGTTTCGCGTTTTGTGATATCCGAGATGTGAACTTCGGCGGTAGGTACTTCGGATGCAGGGATTGCATCAGCAATTGCCACGCTTGTGTGGGTATATCCGCCTGCGTTAAGTACAATTCCGTCAAAAACACCGCGTGCCGCTTGGATTTTGTCGATTATATCACCCTCATGGTTCGACTGGTAAAACTCAACTTCTGCTTTGCCTTCACAATGCTTTTTTATAAATTCAAGCAGGTCATCGTAGGTGGCTTTGCCATATATTTCGGGTTGACGGATGCCGAGCATATTGAGATTTGGCCCGTTTATTACAAGAATTTTTTTCATCTTACTTTTCCTTTTTAACAGTTATTGCATTTTGTTTAATGCCGATTTCGGCACAGTCGGTATTCCATACTTCGCCGTCGGTGCAAATTTTGTCAATGCCCGAAAATGTGACGCTTTTGCACTTTGAAAACACAACGTACTTTGCAAACGAGGGTATAGGCTGTTTTGTTTTGGGATCAATATGTTTTCCCTTCATATATTTAATAATAAGGGTTAAAAACTTGATTCTTGACACTTTTTTAACAATTAAAAGGTCAATAAGCCCGTCAGTTATGTCGGCAATTGGAGCGCATTTAAAACCGCCGCCGTAATATGAACCGTTTGCGGCAACAGCAAGTAGACACTCATCCTCAAAAGTTTGCCATTTTCCGTCTTTGTCGCAAAAATTGACCTTGATTTTTTTGCCGAATTTTTTACAAAGTACCGAAACAACGCCTAGGATATACGCAAGTGTACCTGATACAAATTTTTTCTTTTTATATTCCTGTGCTTTAATGACAACATCAAGGTCAAAACCTGTGTTTACAGCATTTACGGCATATTTGTCATTTACTGTCAAAACGTCTGCTAAAACGCTGTCGGCGTCCGCCATATCAAGTGTACGAAGCAAATCATTGCCTGTACCGACAGGCACAATTGAAAATGATGCTGCCTTACCGCTTTTCATAATTCCGTTTACAACTTCGCTGACAGTACCGTCACCGCCGTATACAAAAAAATGTACGCCGTCATCAGCGTTGTTTTTTACATACTCGGTTGCATCACCAATGCCTTTTGTTATGTATGCATTTTCTAAATCTTTAAATTTTAAAGCCTCACCCTGACCTGCCGCAGGGTTTAGTATATGTATTGTTTTCATCCTAACACCACCCTATTTTATTATATTATCATAGGTTGGCGCCTAAAACAAGTAAAAAATAAAACCGCTCAAAAGACAGTTTTATTTTTTTCTATGTAATTGTATAAAATCAATCAACATCAAACACCCTATAAAAATCATATGTATAACCCAATCAAAAGGATATAATATCCAATCAATAATTGTGGCTTTTTTTATTATCGTGTGCTTATATTCTCCGCAGCCCTCACACAAGTTACATTCCACCGATGTAATGTATTCTCCTTTTGAGCGGTTTTCATTATTGATTTTATTCCAACAATCAACACAGTATTCTGCCATAATACTCCTTTCACACCAACAATTGTTGGTATATTACAAATTATAATTCTTTATACTTATATTGTCAAGAACAATTGTAGGTGGAAATTTGTGAAAAGAATTTTATCTGAACGGCTAAGACAACTGCGAAAAGAAAAAGGGCTTACGCAATCACAGGTTGCAATATACTGCGATATTACAGAAAAAGCATATCAAAATTATGAACTTATGGCACGTGAGCCAAAAGTAGATATACTTATAAGGATTGCGGATTTTTACAAAGTATCACTCGACTATCTCACGGGCAGAACAGATAATAAATAAAAGGACTGTAAATTTTACAGTCCTTTTATATTGGATGTGAATATATAAAAAAATAAGAGCCTGATGAAAACTTCATCAGGCAGACATATTTTTCGTGTGATTAAACAGCTCTTTGAACCTTGCCGGAACGGAGGCATCTTGTGCAAACATAAATATGTTTAGGTGTTCCGTTAACTACAGCTTTTACACGTTTAACGTTGGGCTTGTAAGGTCTGTTACTTCTTCTGTGTGAGTGGGACACTTTATTTCCGAAAACAACGCCCTTGCCGCATACATCGCATTTTGCCATGAGTATATACCTCCCATAATTTTTTTACAAAGTGTATTTTACCACACTGAATTTCAAAATGCAAGTGTTTTTATCAAATTTTTATTAATATATTTCTTGCGTAAAAAATTTATTGTAAATATTAAATTTTCGTGATATAATTTCTATGATTTTAATCATTTTTTATAAGGGAGGTAGTTTTTTATGGAAACTGCTTGTGAGCTAAAGCTTCAACAACTTATAAATGACCTTAAACTCGAGGTTATTCATATGCCCGAGAGCAAAATTAATACTGTTATTACCAATACTGATATAAACCGTTCCGGCCTTCAGATTTCGGGATTTACCCATCACTTTGACTACACGCGTATTCAGGTTTTCGGTATGGTAGAAAATGATTATCTTAACGATATCGATGACGATACTCGCCGTAAAAATCTCGATAAGTTTTTCAGTTTTGATTTTCCCTGTCTTATCATAACCCGTGATCTTTATGTTCCGCAAGATGTAATTGAGATGGCAGAAAAGCACGAAGTACCGCTTCTTCGCACCAAAATGCACACTTCTGCTTTTGTCAGTGGTATGATTTATTATCTTAATACTAAACTCGGTGAGCAGATCACACGTCACGGCGTTTTTGTTGAGGTTTATGGTGAAGGAATTCTTCTTCTTGGCGAAAGCGGTGTGGGCAAAAGCGAAACCGCGATTGAACTTGTAAAGCGCGGACACCAGCTTATTGCTGACGATGCGGTTATTATAAAAAAGACAACCTCAACTAACCTCACAGGTACAGCACCTGAGGTTATTCGTTATTTTATCGAACTGCGCGGTATCGGTATTATCAACGTCCGCAGAATTTTTGGTATCGGTGCTGTTAAAGAAAGCGCAAACATCGATATGGTTGTAAATATTGAAAACTGGGACCCCGCCAAAACCTATGACCGTCTTGGTATCGACACCAACTACACAAACATACTCGGTGTTGAACTGCCAAGTCTTACAATCCCCGTAAAGCCGGGACGTAACCTTGCAGTTATTCTTGAGGTTGCCGCAATGAACAACCGTCAGCGTCGTATGGGTTATAACGCTGCGGAGGAACTTAATAAAAACATTATGGAAGATATGGAACGCCAGATGAAAGAAAATGGCGTCCGGGAATAAAGGAGAATAAAAAATATGTACACATTAGGAATTGACCTTGGCGGAACAAATGCCGCCGCAGGTGTTGTTGACGAAAACTTTAAAATTGTCGGCAAATGCTCTGTACCGACAGGCGCAAAAGACGGTACAGATGCAATTATCAACAACATTGCAACCGCAGCAAAGGGTGCAATTGCCGATGCAGGTCTCACTCTTGACGATATAAAGAGTATTGGTATAGGTTCACCGGGTGCGATTGATGCAAAAAACGGCATTGTTGATTTTGCGGCAAACCTTGGCTTTGATCACACACCACTTGCAAGTCTTGTTTCGGCAAAACTCGACAATAAGCCTGTTCACGTAGAAAACGATGCAAACGTTGCTGCATACGCCGAGTATGTTGCAGGTGCTGCAAAGGGTGTTGAAAACTGTGTTACAATCACACTTGGCACAGGTGTTGGCGGCGGTATGATTATCAATGGTAAGATCTACTCGGGCTTTAACAACAAAGGCGGCGAATTCGGTCATATCGTAATTGAGCGTGATGGCTGGCCCTGTGGATGCGGCAGACGCGGATGCTGGGAATCATACGCTTCTGTATCGGGTCTTATAAAACTTACAAAACAGGAAATGTTGGCGGACAAGACTTCAATTATGTGGGAACTTGTTGACGGTGATATCGAAAAGGTAAACGGTCTTACATCCTTTAACGCTATGAGAAAGAATGACCCCGCAGGTATGTTTGTTGTAAGAAGCTATCTTAAATCGGTGGCTGTAGGTATTATTGATGTTATCAATATTTTACAGCCTGAAGTGCTTTGCATCGGCGGCGGTATTTCAAAAGAAGGCGATTATCTGCTCCTTCCCATTAAAGAAATGGTAAGAAACGAACTGTTTACAAGAAAATCGGATGCCGCAACCGAAATTCGTATTGCTGCACTCGGCAATGATGCAGGTATCATCGGTGCCGCACTTCTCGGATAATAATTTTAAATAAAATAAAGACACACTTCTTTATGAAGTGTGTCTTTATTTTAGTGGGGAATTATTTAAAGAGTTGTGTGAGTTCTGCTTTTGTTAAATTTTCTTTTTCGTTCAGTTCTTTTGCTATATTAAATAGTTTTTGGGTTTTTATTGCGGTTGTTCTGATGTGTTCATCACTGGGTACATATTCAAACTTGAGTTCATCGTTTTTATAAAAATCGGTGTTTGAATTTTTTTGGGTCATTTCCTCAAAGATTTGGTAATATCTGTTTGCATACCCTGCAGGAGTATCAAAGCCTTCAATGCGTGAGTTTACGTTAGCAAGTGACTTTTTATATTCCTCACGGTACTCTTTAAGAGTGCAGACGTCAAGCGCCTGTGTGTTGCTTGTTGCGATGGTAACAGAGTTTGCGATGTCTACCTTGGGGAATGTGTCTGCGTACGGTGAAAGCAGATATACAACTTCGTCGCCGTATACCCAGATATCACAATCGAAAATATATCTGTCGTTCTTTTTGATATCAAGACGGGTATTGAATTCGGTATCAGTGCCGAGCCAATATACTTTTGCTTTGCCTATCGGTGTGATGCCGTCAATACTCTCGGTGATTGTAACGTCAAAAACAGTATATGTCGAAATATCAACGTTATATTTAGTGAAAACAGCGTTTGCTTTTGAGATGCTGTTGATTTCGGCTACAAACAAACTTTTTTGAAGTTCAATTATATTTTCAATTTTTGGAATAACCTTTGTGTCGGTGCCTGTCACTTCCACTTGCTGTTCTTTGGAACATCCGCAGCATAAGAGCATTACAAGGCACAAAATAATTGCTGTAATTTTTTTAAACATATCAATCTCCATTTATATTATCGGGATTCCCTCGGGAATCTCTTCGTCTTGTGGTAGTGTAGGTATACCCTCGGGTATTTGCTCGTCATCGGGTTCGGGAGTGGGTTCGGGTTCTGGAGTAGGTTCGGGTTCGGGAGTGGGTTCAGGTTCGGGAGTAGGTTCGGGAGTAGGTTGCAGTTGAACCTCCGGGACTTGCTCGGGCTGTGGAGTCGGTTCGGGAGCGACAACGGGTTGCTCGGGTTCTACTGACTCGGGAATTTGTGCAATAAAGTCATCGGGTTGTTCAACAGGCTCGTTTTGCTCCGGTTGTTCGGGAGTTTCAGGCGTATCCTCGGTATCACTCGGTTTTGTTTCGGGTTTCGGTTGTGGGGTTACGGGTGTTGTTTTATCATCGTTTATACCAGAACTCTTTTGATAGATTTCAACCGCTTCGGTAAAAAATGTATTCTGACGGTCATAAAAGTTCTGGAGTTTGTAATACATATTTCCGATTCGCTCACCAAAGTTATAGCCGTTTTTTTCGGCGAGTGTATTTTTTTGTGTTTCTGATATACAAAAAGCAGAAGTCAGGTCGATGTCAACTCCGCCGTCAATCAGATTTTTATAAAAAACAGGGGTGGAATACGTACTCGACAGCATTGTGTCGGTAACTCTCGCCAGTTCAAGACGTTCGTTGTAGTCGGTGTTTACAAAAAAGCGTATAAACCGCGGTGCCCACGAATCGTATGGATTATCTGCCACAAGTTTTATGTTGCTTATGTCAAAAATTGTCATACCGCTTGGCATTTCGAGTCGGAATTCCGAAGTTGAACCGAGTTCGAAATCGTCGGTACCCAGAGTATCAAGAGTATAACGTTTTGTATAACTGCCGTCTTCGAGACGTGTGTAAAAACTAATGTCGAGATACATAAGACCGTCATAGTCAAGTGAATCTTCATCGGGGATTTCCACACCTTTTGTTTCGTAGGTGAGGATATTGTTTTGCACCTCAATATTTACGGTTTCTATGCTTACATTCAGAACGGTACCTGCATTAAGCCCTACAGAATTAAGAGTGTCGGTTTTTAGTGTCACAAACGCATCGTTAGAAACACCCGACTGTTTTAATTTTAAAAAGTAGCCATAAAGTGTGGTGGCACGGGTATATTTTGTTGTGCCTTCACTTACAATATCGAGTGCCGACTGTTTTATGGCATTGTCACCATCACCAAAAATTGCGCTTTGTTCCCATGATTCTTTTGCAAGTAAAACGGGTTCGTCACCAAGTAAAAAGTATACACGCGCCCAACGGCAGTGCCAACTGTCAAATTGATTGTTTATATCCGGAACAGCAATAAGGCGGTACTCGGTTATGTCAAACGGTGTTTTGTCATACGGCAATATTATTGTAAATGTATCGGTCATACCCGCTTCAAAGTTGTCGTAATTGACATTGTTTAGGCTGTACTCGGTTTTATCACCGTTTGCAAAGGTGAGTTGCAGATTGATATTACCGCGGTCGAGACCTACGCCGCGTGTGTTAAAGCGGTTTTCGTCATCGGTTCTCAGTGTCACCTGTATTCTGTTTGATGACCCCAGCATATCAAGTGTTGAAAGCAGGGGAGACGCGGTGTTATATTCTGTCATCGAAAGACGGCGCAGAATACGCTCGTCACTGTTAAAAAACGGACAGGCATACTTTGTGAAAATAACACATCCAACTGCAAGTACGGTTAAAACAACCGCAGATGTATATCCTATTATTGCAGGTGAACAGGTGAGCGCATCTTTAAGTTCTTTGCTCTTTAAAAATCTTGCGGTGCGCCTGAAAAACAGTTTTATATTAACTGCAATCCACTTTGACAGACGTTTTCTGTAAATGAGATCACGTATTTTATCAATAAATTTTTTCAAAACAGTTAACCTTTCAAAAAATAATTATACATTTTAATTATAACATAAAAAAATTGCAAATCAAATAGTTTTAAAAATTTTATTTTTTGTACATATTTGCGTGATTTTAAGTCAATAATAGTAACAACCAAATACTTATTTAAGGAGATTAATATATGTTAGACAAAATTGCATTGGCACTCACTACTATCGGTGCTATCAACTGGGGAAGCATTGGCCTTTTCAAGTTTGATATAGTCGGCTTTATCTTTGGCGGTATGGATTCGCTTATGAGCCGAATTATATTTACAATCGTGGGACTTGCGGGTCTGTGGACAATCACAATTTTGTTCAAACGCATTGTGCCGAGTAACGATGAACATTAAAAAAATCAGGTCTTATGACCTGATTTTTTTATACGGGTAGTTTAATATACTTCGCTTACATATCTTTTAAGGTTTTCAAGTCCGAGAGCCACCGCTTCGCACGGGTCTTCGAGACCTTCAAACTCAATTGATATCCAGCCGTTATATTCAACTTTTTTAAGTGCTGAAAGACACGACTTTATCGGCACGTTACCATGACCGACGATTGTACCGCGAAGGTAGTTTCCGCCGCGTGTTACAAAAAAACTTTTACCGGGGTTGGTGTCAGCACCGCTTTTAACAATAAAATCCTTTGCGTGTACGTAAAAAGCATATGGTGCGCATCTGCCGACAGCCACCGATGGATTTTCGTCGGCACAGAGGAAATTACCCATATCAACCAAAAGTCCAAAGTTATCCGATGCTACCGTGTTGACAAGCAACTCGACGCGGTCAGAGTCCTGCGAGAAAAATCCATGGTTTTCGGTCATTGTTTTTATGCCTTTTGATTTAGCATACTCTGTCACCTTGCGGCAAACATCTGCTGCATTTTTAACAATATCACCATATCCCTGATATGTGCGGTCCTTTATACCGCCTGTTATGTCGTGACGCATAGTTTTGCATCCGAGCACCTCTGCCACATCAATCCATCTGCACAGTTTGTCATATGCGTCAGCATCGTTTAAAACGTCGGCAGGGATCGCAAGGTTTGCAATCTCAATGCCGATTTTGTCGGCATACTCGCGGTATTTTTTTGCATCTTCAATACAAGGTTTTTTGTCGGTAAAAGCACTTTCGATAAATTCTATACCGTCAAAACCGAGTTCTTTTGCCTTATCCATCACGCCAAACCAGTCAAGATTACCTTTTTTTACCTCGCGTGAAAGGCTGTATATACTCAAAGCGTATTTCATTTAATCAACTCCTTTAAGAATACAACTGCATCGCGGATATCCTGCTCGGGAGTGTCGCCGACCTCACGTTCGATTGTCAAAAAGCCCTTGTATCCGATATCGTCAAGTGCTTTGAGATATGCGGGGAAATCAACCTTGCCTTTTCCAAGCGGCATTTCGGTAAATGATTTGCCTGCAAGCATTTTCTTTTCGGTAAGTCCGTAAACTTCCTCGGGTGCGCGATAGAAGTTGCGTATGCCGTCTTTTGCGTGGGTGTGTACAATGTAATCTTTGAGGTTATATACGGCTTGTACAGGGTCATCGCCCGTTACCATAACAAGATTTGCAGGGTCAAGGTTTACTGCAACGCCTCTTGAGTTAAGGCTGTCAAGAAAACTTTTTAAAGTAGCCGAAGTTTCGGGACCTGTTTCAACGGCAAAGTGTGCGTTTACGCTGTCTGCAAACTGTGATAGTTCAAAACAAGCCTCTTGCATAATCTTGTAGCGGTCATGGTTTGGGTCTTCGGGTACAACTCCGATGTGTGTTGTGATGATGTTTGTTTCAAGGTCAAGAGCAAGTTCAACAATGCGCTTTGAACGCTCAATGAGTTCAGGATTAAGTTCAGGATTATCAAAACGTTTGCCGAGGTCACCGCATATTGCCGACACGCAAAGTCCGTTTGACTTTAACATATCCAAAAATTCGCGGCGTTTTGTGGTGGTCATATTCTCGGGTGCGAGTTCGCCGTCTCGCGCATAAGCCTGTATTCCTGTAGCACCTACCTTAGCCGCTTTTTTTACTGCCTCGGGGATTGATACCTTAAATGATTCGAGCATAACACCTATAGAAAAATCGTACATAATATTATTTTCCTTTCTTTTGTTAATTTCATTATATAATATTTGTCTGAGTTGTAAAGACATGTATGTTGCCTCTATTTAACACAATATTGCTCGGTTTGACTTTATAATTCTATTGTTTGTACAGCATTTAATGAAAAATCGACTAACACATTTTTTTGAACGCCGTTTTTACAAATGACAAATTCTGCTTTGCCCTCACCCTGTACACGAGCAGTGGTGTCATTTATTGAAATGACTTCGTTTTTATCGCAAATCGGATAAACTGCGACAGTATCTGTTGCGGCTATTTTTATAATACTTCCAAACGGTACGGGCACGGTATAGCGGTTTTTGTTTACAACAATCGTGCTTTTGTTGTCATTTTGATTTTCCGAATACCAGTCGGTAGTTAAAAAATATATGTTTTTACTGCCGTCTTTGTTGTTAAAAATACTAAACTGAACATTTGTGTCACCGACAGCATAAATATTTTCACATTCAAGACAATCGGCAGTTGCTTTTTGTAAAACTTGTCGGTATGCAATTTCAACGGCAGAAATTGATGCATATTCTTTTGCTGTAATAAAGTACACTTTGCCGTCTCCGATATCCTTTTCGACAACAAGCGGTCTTTTGTTGTCAGAATACATAAACACTCTGTCATAATCAATATTATCACATATGTGTACCGGATTACCGTCTACGGTGTCATCAAAAAACATAAATTCGCCGTCTAGTATATAGTCGTGGTCACAACACACAACTTTTTTTCTGTCTGTTGTTGTAGATAACTGAGCAAAACCGATAATAAGTGTGCCGCCGTTTTTGACAAAGGCAAAAAACTTATCTAAGTCTTGGGTTGTTGCTTTGTTGTATCCACATGCAACAAGTAAACGATAATTTTTAAAACTGTCGGTTTCTATCGGTACAATATCGACATTGCCATATGGAGTGCCACTGTAGTAGCCGAGCGGTTTATCTGGACAATCGTAATAATTCAGAGAACTAAGCACACTTTTTGGATAATAAAAAGTCATAATATCCCATGCTTTTTCAGGAGTATCAAATCCAAAGCCTTCGACACCAAATGTGTCACCTGTTCTCGAAAAGCATTGCCAACCATCGTATCTTCCGCTTACGAACGCTATCGGCGTATAAAATTCACCTGAGCGAGTGTGGGTTGACACAAAGCGATAAAAGTCTTTTTGTGCTGTTGTGTGTTTTTTACAGGCGGATGAGAATCGGTTGAAATAACTATAGTATTCTTCTAATCGCCAAAGGCCTTCTTCGGTATTTATCTCATCAATACCCAAAATATAAGATATAAAGAGCGCAAGTTGATATCGTTTTATTCGTGAGTCGGTATCGTGTGGGGCGGTTGACCATTGTACCGCAAGATGTGCTCCTATTTTTTTGCCGTTATAGGCATTTTTGGCACCGCGAAGTGCTGCTATTGAAATTTCTGTAGGGGTGTACATAAGTTCCACTCCCAAAAAATCATACCCCGCTTGATAAAAATACTTAAACAGCGTTGACGGACCGGTGTGACGCGGTGTGCCAAAACGAGTGGATTTGATGCTGTATACAAGTGCGTTGGCAGCCGCCTCCATATCTTTTTTTGTGTCGGGGTTTCGAAAAAGCAGTTGTTTTTTATCGGTATAGTGTAATGTTTGCGGAACATAGCGTAAATTCATTGTTTGTGAATGTTTTTTAAACATCCGCAAAAACAGGTCATAGAACATCTGTTCGGAAATGTTATTGGATACATCACGGGTTCTCCAGTAACAAAACATACCGTCAAACTCGTGCGTTTGTCTGCCTAAAAAATTAGGGAAGTCAAGTGCGTCTTCCGTTGGGTTGGCGTTACAACCGGGCAGTTCCCTGCCGTCGAGCATATGTGAGTAGTATATACCCATATCACAAAGCAATCCGGCGGTTTTTTGCCACAGTTTATCGTTTGGCACACGTGTTCCGCACCAGCGGTATGTGGGGCGGATTGTGAGAAGATTACCAATGTTATTCGATAAATACCATTTTAAATAGTTTTTGTGGTCGATATCGTTTGCGTCAATATACACCATATCACCGGTGCCGGTTACAATACCGTCATCTGCCTTTTCAATACATCGCAAAACTTTGTGCGTTTCACCATTTAGCATAAAAGTAATGTTGGAACCCGTAGTGTTGCACACAAGCAAAACCGCATTAAGTCCATCATTTTTTAAAACGGGTTTTGAAATCATAGTGATATATTTTGATTCAAACTCTATGTTGTCACCGCAATTGCCTTCAACGCAAACAGCAAAAGGTACATTCACTGTAATATTTTCGGGTACAGATACCACAAACGAAGTATTGTTTGTTATAAAACCAACTTCTTTAAGATTGTATCCTGCAGCATCACGATAGTTTGATGTGCAGGTAAATGTCAGGTTGTTTTTGCCGCTTGTAATTATGCCACGTGGAAATGTTATTTCTTTTTCTGAAAAGCGATGGCAACGCTCAAACACCTGACCATCGAAAATACATTTTCCGTTTATGTCAATTTTAAGTCCTTGCCATTCGATTTTTGACAGGTTTTGACCCATCCAGTTAAAGTGCGGACGGTCAGCGCTGTGCGGTGCAAATTGCGGCATAATATTATTCCTGTTGCAATCGCAAAAAGTAGGCTGTTCAAAAAACACTTCACCGTCATAGTTTTCACCTTCGATATAGTAGCATACATTTGCTGTGTTTTGACAATCAAATGTGATACTTTTGCAAAATGTTTTCCAATCATAACTTCCTTCATCAATATCTATTGTGAAAATATGATCAGGCTCATTTACGGTAGAATATTTAGATACGCCTTCTTTTATTAAACGCACCTCGACAGTTATTTGTAAAAAACCGTTTATTTTAAGGTTTTTTGCCTTTACATCTGCGCCAAAAACCCAATTATTATCAAAACTCTCAAGTTTTCTGTATGACAGCATAAAAGGAACTACAATTTTTTTGAAAGCAATTTTGGGGTAGGGGGCAAATTTATCCGAAAAATCAAGGCAAAAACGATTTTTTTGCGATTGACTCGTGTTTAGCGAATCATCTATGCGTCTGTACAGCATCTGATAGTCGGGTTCACTTTTCCAAAAATACGATATATTGCTCTCGCCTGTAAAAAACAGCCTGTCAGCATCTTCAAGCCCTTTGCCGCAAAACTCAATTGTTGCGCTTTTCTGAGGCTTTATATATTTTTCGCTATTATTTGTGATTTTGACATAATTTTCAAAATACATTTTCAATCTCCACGGTTTTTATTTTATTATATTACATTTGATTAAGTTGTAAAGACTTGTATGTTGTCTTTATTTAACATAATATTGCCGTTTAATTTGTGTGTGGCTTTTCGGTGTGTCAATATAGTTTCTCCGCCATATCTTTTTATCAATTTGCCTAAAAAAATAATTTATATTTGTGCAGTATTTTACTTTTGTTTATGTTATCATTAAAATATAAATCTATGTGCATTAAGGAGAAATACTATGCAAGAGATCAAATTACCGCTTGAACTAAAAAGTGTGCCGATAGTTTTTGCAGTCGGTCACGAATATCACATAATGGCGCTTACCTACGCTGACGTTATATTCAGAGTAACCGTTAACGGTAAGCACTACTACGATGCAGACAACGGTCTTATGCGCTCGAATACACCCGTACATAAAGTAATTGTTCCTATGGCAGAACTTGATGCCGCCAAGGAATACACGGTATCATACCGCCGTGTTATAAAACGTCCGAACAACCTCCTCGAGCCTGAGTCAGTTACAATTCCCTTCAGACCCGTTCCTACCGACCGTCCAATTAATATCTATCATATTTCGGACTCCCACGGTAGAATTACTCATCCGATAAAATCGGCACAGGACCGCTACGGTGACGATATTGATCTTCTTATTATGAATGGTGACATCCCCACTGATAATATGAACGAATACAGCAATCTGACGCTTGTTTATGAGATCGCAGGTGCAATCACAGGCGGTCAACGCACTGTTATTCATTCACGCGGTAACCATGACACACGCGGTCATTATGCCGAACACCTCAGCAAGTTCGTTCCCACTGCAAACGGAAAGTTTTACTACACAGTACGCGTCGGCAACATCTGGGCTATGGTACTTGACTGTGGTGAGGATAAGCCAGACAACCACGAAGCATACGGCGGCGATTTTGGTATCAACGTCGGTCACGAGTTCAGACTTGAACAGACACAGTTTATAAAGGATGTTATTGCAAACGCCAAAAACGAGTACGAAGCCGACGGCGTTAAATACCGCTTTATTATCGTACATAACCCATTCACAATGAAGCATGGCGGTATCTTTGATATCGAAAATGAGATTTTTGACGAGTGGTCAAAACTTGTGGGCGAAAACATAAAACCTCAACTTCATATCGTAGGTCATATCCACAGAGCCGAAGTTTATGAGGTTGGCGGACCGCTTGATACACGCGGACAGACCTGCCCTGTTATTGCGGGCGGTGTTCCGTTTGCAAGAGAAAACAGACGCGGTCAGCTCAGCGCATCAATCACACTTGACGATTACACAGCACGTGTTGAGTTTAACGATAACTTTGAAATTGACCGCTCTGACCTCAACAGAACCCTCGAACTTATTAAATAATAAAATTTTCCCCTCTTTTAATGTTCTGAACAAATTGGTGCAGAACAGTTTACAGAGGGGATTTTTTATGATATAATTAACTAATAATGTAAAATTTGAGGTGATATTTATGCCACCATACGGCGGAAGGCGTGCAATCGGCCGCGCTCTTACCGAAGAAGAAAAAAAGAATATGCCTAAAGTCACGCTTCCCTTTTTAAAGCGTATTTTATCATACCTTGCACCATATAAGTTCAGATTACTTTTGGTATTTTTAGCAATAATTGTATCGGCAATACTTGGCGTACTTCCCAGTATGCTCACAGGTAAAATTATCGATGACGGTCTTATTGCAGGAAATTTTGCGCAGCTTGTAAAACTCGTTATTATTTCAATTGTTGTGCTTGTTGCGTCAAACGTTGTGAGCGTTATTGAAACGTACACGAACAATTGGGTTGCACAGCACATAAGTTACGATATGCGGAATCAGATGTATGCGCATCTGCAAAAGATGCCGCAGAGTTTTTATACGTCAAATATGCAAGGTGACATTATCACCCGTATGACAAGCGATATCAGCGGTGTTCAGAGCGTAATTTCGGGTACGATGGCAAGTATTTTTTCAAATATCTGTACCATTGTTGTAACCGCTGTCGCACTTTTTCAAAAAAACTGGATACTTGCAGTAATCGGAATGTTTCTTGTTCCGTTTCTGACGGTGCCGACGATGACTATCGGTAAAATCCGCTGGAAACTCGCTTCACTTGCACAGGCTGAACACGATAAGATGAATCAGCATCTTAATGAAACGCTGTCGGTGAGCGGTCAGCAACTCACAAAACTTTTCACCAAAGAACAGGACCAGTTTGATGATTACAAGTCGATAAACAAAGAATGTACAAGACTTTCAATCCGCGGCCGTGTTGCAGGTATGTGGTTTCGAAGTGCTATGAGCATTATGATGGGCATCGGACCGCTTCTTGTTTATCTCTTTGGCGGTATAATTATGTTAAAGATGCCGGGATCAACACTGAGTGTTGGTGATATCTCGGTTATTATCACACTTCTAAACCGTCTTTACAGACCTGTTGACCAGCTTTTTGGTATTCACGTTGATTTTGTACGTTCAATGGCACTTTTTGAGCGTATATTTGAATATTACGATTTGCCAATCACAATAAAATCACCTAAAAACCCCATAACTCCTTCTAAAAAAGAGGGTGAGGTGGAGTTTAAGGACGTTTATTTCAGATATACCGACGAAAAAGACACTCTAAACGGTGTCAGCTTTAAACTCCCGCTTGGAAAAACACTTGCGGTGGTTGGTGCTTCGGGTGCGGGTAAATCTACAATCGCGTCACTTATACCGCGTCTTTATGATGTGACAGGCGGCGAGATTTTGTTTGACGGTGTAAACGTTAAAGACCTTGACCTTGAATATTTACGTTCAAACATCGGTGTTGTAACACAGGAAAGTTACCTCTTTAACGCATCGGTGCGCGAAAACCTGCTTTTTGCAAAACCCAGCGCCACCGATGAAGAAATAATCTCGGCTTGTCGCGACGCAAATATCCACGATTTTATTATGACACTGCCTCAAGGCTATGACACGCTTGTGGGTAACCGCGGTTTTAAACTGTCGGGCGGTGAAAAACAGCGTATGTCGATTGCACGTGCAATATTGAAAGACCCCGTTATGCTCATACTTGACGAGGCGACAAGTTCGCTTGACAGCATAAGCGAGTATGCAATTCAGACGGCACTCGAACCGCTTGTTAAAAACCGTACAAGCCTTGTTATTGCTCACAGACTTTCGACTATTATGGCAGCTGATGAGATAATTGTACTTGAAGGCGGCAAAGTTGCCGAGCGGGGCACACACAAAGAATTACTCGAAACAAGCAAGGTGTATAAACATCTTTACGAAACGCAATTCTCGGTTGTGTTAAACGACCTTGGTGACAAAAATTAATTACATACAATAAATAAAGAGCAGATTATACCAATCTGCTCTTTATTGTTTTAAAGTTGCCGTATGTTTCGTTTACCTGTTCATAGAATGAAAATGTGTTGTCGTATTTATCAATTATTCTTTTGAAATCGACAAGCTGATGTTTGTTTACAACGCAAATCAGAACAGTTTTTTCGTCGCCTGTGTATCCTCCGATTGCCGAAATTTTTGTAGCGCCATGCTTTAAAATATGGGTTATCTCGTTTGCTATTTCTTCGGGATGAGTAGTGATTACCGTAAATTTATAGGCGGTTTTTGTACCTTTTATGATATAGTTACCGACAAAGTTGGAAATAAAGCAATAGCCGATACATAGAGCAACAGGCTTATAGCTTATTGAATTTCCGTCAGTGTAAACAAAAAGCGAGGCTATCGCCACAATCCCGTTTAAAGCAAAGGTTACATAAAAAAAGTTGGCGTTGGGGCGAATCTTGCTTATGTATTTTGAAACTATTGCCAAGCCCCCTGAAGTTGAATTGTTTTTAAAGCAGATGCCGTATACATATCCGCTTATTATTCCGCTTATTATAACAGGGAAAATGGTATCGTGACCTTGTGCATCGTACTTGAGGTAGCTGAGGTCAAAATTCTGCATATACAAATAGGAGAACGAGTAGGCAAGCGTAAAGGCAAGATTTTTTAATGCAAAGTCGCAGTTTATTAAAAAATAGGCGAGTATACAAAGCGGTATATTTATGAGAAGTGACATATAACTTATGCTAAATCCCGTTTTATACTGTACCATTGTTGCAATACCATTAAGACCTGCTGGTGCAAAGTTGTTTTCAATAATAAAAATGTGATAGTTTACGGCAAGTAAAATCGCCACTGCTATAATTGTCACATACGATGCGAGAGTTTTTAAATATTTTTTCATAATTACTCCTTGTTTTTTTGTCATAACAACAGTATAATTTGAAAAGTATTATTTTAAAAGCGAATGTTTTGAATAACAATCATCGTTTTTTTTGATACATAAAAAGGAGATATATTATGGACTTACGTTGCGTAAAAACATTTGTCAAGGCTGCCGAACTTGAAAGTTTTACAAAGGCGGCAGAACAACTAAGCTATGTACAGTCAACGGTTACAATGCAAATTCAGCAACTTGAGGGTGAACTGGGATTTCCGCTTTTTGACAGGATTGGCAAAAAAATTTCGTTGACATCGTTTGGAAAAGAGTTTTTAAATTATGCGTATGAATTGTTACACGTTGCAAACAAGGCACAGACAATGGCGCAGAATAAAAGCCGAGAGCGCGGCAGACTGCGTGTGGGTGTGCCTGAGTCTGTTATGTTTGCAAAACTTATGAAAATTTTACCGCGGTTTAAAAAAGAGTATCACGATATTGAATTGTGCATAACAACCGGACATACCACACAACTTTTAAAAGAACTTAAACAAAACCAGCTTGATATTGTATACACCTCAGCCGATCTCAACACTGATCCTGATATCTGTTGCTATGATACTAAAAAAGAGCATATTGTTTTTGTTTGTGCAAATGGACACCCACTTGCAACAAAAAAGCACGTTGATGTAAGCGAACTGATGTTGCACGATTTTTTGGTTACTGAGCGCGAGGGTGTGTGCTATACGCGTTTAAAACAAATCGCGGCTAAGCATAGTGTTGTTGTAAATGCCTCTGTAGAGGTGGACAGCGTTTTTGTTATTACAGAACTTGTAAAGAGCGGAATGGGCATTGCATTTTTGCCCGAGTATGCAATAATTGACAAGTTGCAAAGCGGTGAACTTGTAAAAATTGACGTCGATATTGCGCCGCAGGAGTATTACTCTCAGGTGCTGTGTCACAAAAGCCGTTGGGTATCACCTGCAGTTTCGGCGCTTATAAACATAATAAAAAAGACCCATTAGGGTCTTTTTTATTTAACAATATTTTGATCTGTGCAGTTTTTTTCTATAATTTCTTTTAAATAAAGACTGTCTTTTTGCGACATTACGATATGAATGCCGTTATCATCTTTTAAATGAGCGACTCCGTCCACAAAACCTATATTGTAAGCTCTGTGCGGACTGTTTTCATATCCGTAATAGTTATAATTAACTCTGTATTGCTTGGGACAGTTACATTGTTCATCCTTGACGAAATTGTTATAAAGCACATCGTAGTTAATTAAAAATTCCGACATCTCGTTTGCAAACTTATACTGTTTATCACCCGTCTTTATAAATACAGGTGCCTTGCCGTCAGGATAATCATATATATTTTCCTTTACGCAGTTGCGTTCTAAAATACCTTTTAATTCTTTTATCAGCGCATTGGTAAGATACTCCGACTTTTCGTTTGAATATACATACGGCTTGTCGCAGTCGAGTGCAAGTTTTATACTTGTTTCGATTATACCGCAGTCGATGCCGTCAGTCATTGCTGAATTTGTGAGTTCAATACCCATTGTAAGTTCCAAAAGTCTGTCAGCATCGGCATTTTTAAACGAGTACCATACAAAATTGTTGCCGTCACGTTTGATAAGAGTCACATTGTTTTCTTTGCCTTCAACCGATCTGTAGTTTTCTTTTACGGCTATTTTATCTAAAAGGTCACTAAGTCGGTCCGCCTCCTGAGGTGCAGGGATATATGCGTTGGGACCGTATTCAATGCTTTCAACGGCGTCGTTCGGATCAAATTTTATACCAAATACAAACTCGCGGTTATCACTGTTAACATAAATATAATGCTCGGCAATACACATACACCGCTCACCTGTGTACTCAAAACCGGAAACAAGTTCTATGAGCGCTTTTGCATTTTCTCCCTCTGCCCGATAAAAAAACTTAAATTCGGGTGAAGCATTGTCAATCGGCGTCGAGACTGTGACAACGGGATTTTTACTGTTCGCGATATTAGTCAGTATTTTTTTATCATCCTCAGTCAGTGAATTAGGAGCATTGCCAAGCAGTTTCTGATTATCCATATCATCGGTCATATATGGCGTATCTTCGCTTTTGGGAACATCAACAGGTGTGTCTGATATGATTTTGCTTTTACAGGAAGTAAAAGATAGTGTCAATATTACAATAAGTAAATAAGAAATGAGTTTTTTCATAACAAAACCTCCTTTTGTATATATAACACATCAAAGCCAAAAAATGTTTCAAATTTTATAAAAAATTGAAGTTTTTTGCTTTTCTACTGTGGGTAGAGTGCGGAATTTTTGCTCTACTGCGTGTGTTTTGGTGGTATAGAATCAAAATGCAACGGTAGGTTGAGTCTACCGCCACCCTTTGATACTATTGTACCAAAGGAGATGTGACTATGACAAGAACAAAAATTAAAGACAGACATTTGCCCGACTATACAAGGGGCGAAGAAATATTTAATACGGTAACACACATTGTTGGCGGTGGCTTTGGCATCATAGCACTTGTTCTGTGTGTTATTTTATCGGCAATTCACCGCGATGTGTGGGCGGTGGTGGGTTCGGCAATTTACGGTGGGTCGATGATTATGTTATACACTGTGTCGAGTGTTTATCACGGACTAAAGTCACCCTTTGCAAAAAAGATTATGCAGGTAATTGACCACTGCACCATTTATCTTTTGATAGGCGGTACGTATACACCGATACTGTTTTGTGCAATACGAAAAGAGTCGTCTGCGTGGGCATGGGTGCTTTTTGGTGTTGTATGGGGACTCGGCGCAATCGCTTCGGTCTTTACTGCAATTGACCTTAAAAAGTACGCTGTACTTTCGATGATATGCTATATTGGTATGGGTTGGTGCATTGTAGTCGCTGCACCCATCGCAATGCGGGCAATCTCACGCGAAGGACTTTTATATCTTTTGGCGGGCGGTATTGCCTATACAGTCGGTGCGGTTATTTACGGCTTTGGCAAAAAATGCCGTTATATGCACAGCATTTTTCATATTTTTGTGTTACTCGGAAGCATTTTACAATTTTTTTCGATATTTTTTTATATAATTTGAAACATTTTTGCTTTCTCGCGACATATAATATATGGAAGTATGATGGCATCCGCAAAAAAATGACAGCCATTTCTCTCTTTAAACAGTTAGTTTATCCCTCGTAAAGTAACTCCTTCAGGTTGTCTTTGTCTCTCATGTTCATTTAGTTCCAATGTTTACGGCAAACTTTGTCCTGTTGCCGTGAATCATATCCCCCTAAAAATGGATGCTGTCAAATTACCGGGACAGGCACCGCCGTATGCGGTGCCTGTTTTTGTTGTGTATGATTTGCAATTTTAAAATTATATGATATACTGAATTTAACATTATGTTTCGGGAGTAAGAAATATGAAAAAAAGAATTATTGCTGTTTTGACTGTTTTTATAATGATGTTTGGCTTAATTCCTTCGTTGTCTTTTGCCGACACAACTGGTTTTGCGGGTGGCAGTGGTACCGAAAGCGATCCGTATCTTGTCAACACAACAAGCCAACTTGATTTATTACGTAATTCCGAATATAGAAATGCGCATTTTAAACTGACTTCGGACATCGAATTTACCGAGGGCGATTTTTCTGTCGGCGGTAGTTTTTACAATGACGGACGGTTATGGACACCGATTTCATATTTTTACGGTGTGCTTGACGGCGACGGACACAGCATAAAAAACCTTTGCATAAACAAATCAGATACCGAGTACAGAACGTACCTTGCATTTATTGGTGAAAACCGCGGTACTGTTAAAAATATCAACTTTGAAAACATTAATATAAGTGTTTTGAAAAACTATTCGGGTATTAATTCGGCACGTTATTGCGTTGCTGCTGTTGCGGCGTGTAATTATTCGACAGGTATTGTACAAAATTGTACCGCAACAGGAAAAATCACAGTAAAACTGGATAGCGGTTATGATATCAACATCAACTCGGATGTTGTGGGCGGTATTGTTGCATTAAACGAAGGCATCGTTGAACTTTCGGGTAACTATGTAAGTATACAGACCGAAATGTTGGCAGGTGGTATTGTCGGTGATAACAGGGCAAACGTTTCGCGCTGTTTTAATGCGGGTTTTATTACAGCAGGTAGAAATGCCGGCGGTATTGTTGGCGATAACTCTGCAACCGTAAAGAACTGTTTTAATATCGGTACTATTTGTGCCACCCAAAAACTTTCAAGTTCATATCCCAAGTCGGTTGGAGGAATTGTAGCAGTGGGTAATAATGTATACAACTGTTACAATATAGGAAAACTTGAAGGCGAAGGCCGCGACTACATAAATAAAGGCGGTATTATTGCAAGTGCATATTCTGCCGATACCTTTTCAGATAACTATTGTCTTAACGGAAGTTATGATAATAATATCGGTTGTATATCCACTTACGGAATGCTTTCGTCACAGGATACATTTAAAAACTATGATTTTGAAAACACGTGGGAAATGGGTGACGGCAAATATAAATTCCCCGTTCTTAAAGGCACTACGCTTGATTACTCTCTTCTTATAGATAATTCGCCCGAGAATACCACTGATTTTGCGGGTGGCAACGGCTCAGTGTTTAACCCTTATCAGATTGCGGATAAATATCATCTTGATAACATACGCAAGTATGATGATGCTTGTTTTATACTCTTGAATGATATCAAGTTTACCGATGCCGACTATATAAGAGGCGGCGATTTTTATAACGATGGTTTTGGCTGGAAGCAGATAGAATCGTTCTACGGTGATATTAACGGAAACGGTAAGGCTATCCACAATCTCAAAATGTATTCTACAAAAGATGCGTGTGACTGCGCATATTTTATAGGTTACAATACGGGTAATATCTATGACCTTGAAATTATAGGCGATATAGAGATAATAAATAAGCAGTCGCAAATTGTCGGCGGTTCGGCGGCAGGTTTTGTAAGATACAATGACGGCGGATTGTTTTCAAACTGTACAAACAGCGTAAAAATCCATATTGAAAATGACTATTACGGCGGTATTATCAATATCGGCGGTATTGCTGCAACATCAAGATACGGACGTTTTTATAACTGCACAAACAAAGGACAACTTTACGGCTATGACAATAGTGCCAACAGAGGTGTAAGCGTAGCGGGTATTGTAGCTGACAGCGATTATGATATAATCGAAAACTGTCATAATTACGGTTATCTTTCGGGTGGTGTACGTCGTAATAGCGTAAGTTCTAATGTTTGTAAAATTGCAGGTATTGTTGCAGACGGTTCTTTCAGTGATATTATAAACTGCACCAATAACGACCTTATCGAATCAAGAGGTACCACTCCCGGAACAACCTCTTACATTCGTGCTGCAGGTATTATCGCATCGGCAGACACCTGTGAAATTACAAATTGTGTTAACAATGCCATCATAGACGCATACTGCCTCAATGCATCGAGCCTTAAAAGCAACGTATATGCCGCAGGCATACTTGCATCAAACAGTACAAGTGCATATACACCAATTGAAAACTGTGTAAATAACGGTATTATAGTATCACAAGCGGAAACAGACTCGAATCTGACAATTTGCTACGCAGGCGGTATTGTAGCAAATGCAAATGTTAAAATAACAGGCTGTCAGAATAATGCATCGGTTTCGGGTTACAGCGGATATGAGTGCTATATCGGCGGTATTGCAGGTTACACTCAAAAAGAAGTTGCCGACTGTTTAAATATGGGTAAGATTACGGCAACGTCATATGATTTAACATCAAAGTTATATACAGGCGGTATAGTAGGTAACGCTATCAGCGGAAAAATCACTCGCTGTGCAAATACAGCAAATATATCTACCAAAAACGAGGCAGGGTACACATATGTCGGTGGCATCTGCGGTGAAAATGCAGAAGGTACAAAAACTGAAAACAGCTTTAATTCGGGCAATCTTACAAGCCACGGCTCATATTATTGTTATATCGGCGGAATTGCAGGTATAAGTGCCCCGATGGAATGCTGTTATAATGTGGGTGAGGCTGACGCATCGGTAAGGTCATATGATGCTACACTCAATAAGGGCTATCTTTCGGGTTGGTATAAGAATAACAGCACCAATTGTTATTATATATCAGATCAACAAGGTATTTACGGCACAGCCTGTACACAGGAGCAAATGCAAAGTCAACAGACATATGTAGGCTTTGACTTTGAAAATGTCTGGGAAATGAGTGACAAGCCTTTCTATCAATATCCTGTTTTAAAAACGATGGATTTTGACAGAAAACAAACAGAAATTGAGTTTGTACGTCCCACAGAGACTATTAAATGTAAACTTGGCGAACAAAATCTAAATCTTGACGGTTTTGTTATAATAATCTCATATAATATCGGTGATAGTGAGCGAATCAACGTAACATCCGATATGGTGTCGGGATTTGATACAACCGAAATTGGTCAAAAGACACTGACTGTTACCTATAATGACAACAGTTGGAACTTTATAATTGAGATTTACTGCGACCACGATTACAAGCCTGTTTTTGACAGTGAAAATCATTTTGATAAATGTGTTTATTGCAACGAAATTTTAAATACTAATCCACACAATTTTAGTACGGTGTGCGATGCGGATTGTAACTGCGGTTATGTAAGAGAGATAGAAGGTCATATATATGACAACGATTGTGATCCCTTATGCGATAAATGCTTTGAAGCACGTAATACTACTCATAAATATGCAAACGATTGCGATACCGATTGTGACGTTTGCGGAAGCAAAAGACAAATAACTCACGCGTTTAATGAATATATTTCGGACAAAAACGCAACTATCGAAAAAGATGGTACAAAAACACGTGTCTGCTCTGTTTGTGGTATAAAAGAGACTGTGTCTGATGTTGGGTCAAAACTTCCCAAACCTCAACCCGAGCC
>JAZKZG010000052.1:0-8961 GCA_045612565.1 Eubacteriales bacterium | reverse complement strand
ATTGGTGCTGAATATAACGGCATCGGGAACATATACTGTGACAAGTGCTGATGGCGGGCGCGGGACGGTCGCTATTATTGATGATGGCGAAACGTACATTGTAGAAGTTAAATCGTTTAGCGGAACATTTATAGAAAATGGTGTTATTATTACGCCATTTACTTCAATTCCTGTTTCGGGTTCTGTTGTGCCTACTGTAACAGCAACAATAGTAAGTGGAGAAAACGCTATTGATGTTGAACAGGGTGTAGGAAATTCTGTTACTTGGCTAACTGAAGATGCTGTGTATATTTCTGATTATTCAACTATTGAATTTAGAGGGTATAAAATTTCACAATATAATGTTTTTATACAAGCATTTGATGAAAACGGAACATATGAAAGGAATATAGCGGCGTTTCTAACATCACTTGGAAATGTCTCTGCTTCATTGTCAAATTTGGACAGCACAAAAAAGCACAAATTCGGTATAACTTTGAGTGGCAGTAGCTCCGTTGTAATCGTTTCTATGAAACTTCAGTAATAGTAACAAAGAGGTGCAATATGTCAGTAATAAATCAAATTCAGATTGATGGCGTGACGTATGATATTGAAGATGCGAACACGAAACAGGCGGTGGAAGATTTAGAGGATGAAGTAGAAGCGGCGACGGATGCAGATATTTTGAGCGCATTATATTCTTAATAAGGAGATGTAAACAATGGCGTACAAACCGATGAACGAGCGCGTTGCTGATTACGACGAAGAGGGAGTTCCCTATATGCTCGTCGAGGCGACCTACAAGACAGGCGATACTCTTCCTACTGACCACATCGCACAGGGAAGTTGGGCGCTGAATCTTGACGACAAGAGTGTTGTTTTCTTTGATGGCGACACGGAAACTTGGGGGTAATTATTATGCTTGATGGAATTGTCCCGATGGCAATGATAAAGGCGACAAACCAAATGGTGTCCTCACTTGGGAGTGGGTTTGAAGTTAAAGGTGTAGTTGCCAACACATCTGCTCTCCCGGAATCCGGTGAACTTGGCGATCTCTATCTTGTTTCCGGGGAGGGTTACGCATCTTATGTTTGGGATGGCGATTCTTGGGAAATGAAAGATGGAGACATTGCCACGAACTCCGATATCACGACAGCACTCTATTCATAAGGAGAAATCAATATGGCTAAAAAAATTGATTTAAACGGTCTTGAGTTTTACAAAGGCAAAGAGAACGCAATGATCGCTGATGAGTATTCCTCATCAAGTACCTACGCCGTAGGCGATTACGTCTACCATGCGGGTACTCTTTACAAATGCACAACGGCAATCACAACCGCTGAAGCATGGACTTCCGGGCATTGGGCGGCGGCTAAACTCGCAGAAGACGTAACTTCACAATCCGAGAAGATAGTAGGGAAAGAATATGGTGGTGCTTATTTTGACATTATGGGTCAAGGAACAGTATCTATCTCGAATAGATACATCACTGTAGACAAAAACAAGGTTTCGGTAACTGCAAATGGTACTTCGTCATCCTACAGATGCGTTAATCTTTTTGGCATCCCAGCTGGAATTGATGCTACATTTAATTCGGCTAATCTGTCGGGGCAAACTTTTTACAACATTGATTTCAACTACACAGATGGGTACGATTTAAGGATTGCCACAAATTGGCTTTACAATTATCCTGATGCAAGAAATTATATTTGTGTTGCAACGAAAAATCCGACAACGAATGAAATAACGAAGGTTGCAATCCATAGTGACAAGAACACGGCTGGCAAGTACAGATACCGTTCATTATTTGAGCTTTCCCCAGAAATAAAAGAAAATGGGAATTTTGCCCTGTTCTATGAATCAAGAAATACTTCGTATCCTAATACACTAACATATTCCCTTGAACTATTTCCGCTTACTTTCCAAGACATTGAGAAAGTAACGATAACGGATGTTCCATTAATTCGTGGAGCAATTTCTTATTCCACAGGCGAATCAACGACTGATAATACCAATAGAGCAAGGACTTCATTTTACTTAGCTTTCCCAGATGCAGTTAGTTCTGTGAAAATAAGTGGAACGAACGGATATCAAATAAGCTTGCGTTATTATAACATTAAAACGCTTGCGTACCTTCGTGGTGATTCTTCATGGAGTTCTGAGCAAACACTTACATGGAATAAAAATGAAGCGTTACGGATAGTTGTCCGCAATTCAACTAATACAGACATTGCTAATACTACGTTGCTAAAGGATTGTGTTAAGATTGAATACTTCGCATCCAATGATTATCCTACTCCGTCGGTTACAGGATTTGAGAAAAATGGTAATCCAACTGTAGTGGCAGCAAAAACATTGAATTATTCTGATGGTACGCAGCCAAAAGTTGATTACTATGTAGTTCTTTCCCCATTGACACGAATCCTTTACAAAACAAAAGACTTTGGCAGTTATGAAAGGATTTGCAGAGTCCCGTTTGCGTTTCCCGAAATCTATTCCTATGCGACAACAAACAGCGATGACATTATTGCCGTTTTTAATGTTCAAGCATTGTACGATCCGGATTTTTACAGAAAACAAAACGGAACAGATGACTGTCGGAGAAATCCGTTTGTATTCTTGAAGAGCGAAAACTATTCAATTATGCACGAAGTTGACTTTGGCAATAATGTTAAGCCAACAGGATGGTTGAGTAATAGTTCTTACGTTAATACAGATGATGGTTTTGTATTCTGTGAGTACACAAGGACATTGGTGGCAACCTGTAATGCTTGGAAAGTAACCGGAGATATTACAAACGCATCGAATTGGTCAAGAACATTAACTCTTACGTTGAGTGGACTTGCAACAGGAATAAAACATTTCCATTGTTTGCTTAATGACCCATTTACAGGATATTACTACCTTGCTTCCGGTGATGACGATGACGGTGCAAAAACCTATTATTCAACAGACCAAGGAAGCACTTGGACTCTCCTGTTTGAGGGTGAAGAAAAATACTCACGGTATGTTAATCTTATTTTCACAGAACAGTATATCTATTGGGCAACTGATTCTAAAAAAGCGGATACTCACTATTTGTTTAGAACAGTAAGAGATAATGACAATATTATTTCTTTCCCCGACATTGAAGAATTGGAAGACCTTAACAATGGTTCAACGGCAACCTATGCTACTGTTTATCTTGAACCCCTTGGCAAATTATTTATTGCTGACCGCAGAGATGCTGATGACGGTGATTATGTTGATATCAAAGTTTATGATATTACGTCAGATACATTGACAACTTTAAAAAGAATTTATTCGGCATCAAACAGCAGGCTTGCCTTTAGGTGTTTATATACTGACTATGTTTCAAGAGACGGCAGAGTTGTTTGCGGTTATGGAAGCAACTACATAAACAATAACGGTGGTTACGCAAACTGGGTTGCAGCTTTTGGAAATATTGCAAAAGGTGATGCAAGAGGTTCATGCAACAATCTTGTTCTTTATTTTACCGATAGCGCTGTAACGCTTGATACAATAACATAATCTGAAGCACACCTTAAATAACAATCTGAAGCGATTTCGTAAGATAACGTAAGATAACGTAAGTAGACGAAAGAACAAAAAGAGGGGAAACCTTTCGGAATCCCCTCATCGCAAAACAATTTAAATCTAATCAAATATCCTTTGGCGGTTCAGGCAGGGGCATCCAATGGGTTACGGCTTTTAATTTATCATCATGCCGTGAAAACCAAACGCCTTCTGAATTATAATATGCTTCTTCAACTCCACCCCAATCAGTTACCAAATAGTATCGGCATCTTTTTGGTAACTTCTCCGTCACAGGAATCCACTTCCCGACATTCATGTCGGCAAGTTCAATAACATCTGTCCTTATATTCCATGCTTCTTTGGCGTCTTCTGCATTTTGAAATGCTCTTGTCATTGCGAAGCAATCTGTACACTCACCTCTATAACCGACTTCGTATCCCGATGGTTGAGCATTGGCAAAACCAATCCATCGCACTTGCACCCATTCACTACCGCAAAAAGGACATGGTTTAAGTTTTTTCATTATTCATTCTCCTTTTCTTTCGCATCCAAGAGTATGGATATGATCATGTTTGAAAGTGTACGGTGTTCTCGTTCTGCTCTGTCTTCAAGATAACGGAGCAAATCCTCATCAATGCGGATTCCAATATTTTTGGTTGGCACAGCAATACCCCCTTTAAAGAATGATTAGATTATACCATAGTTGTTTTGCAATGTCAAACAAAGTTAAGCAGTTAAAGCGTTTAGAAAAGGGATACCCTTTAGTATCCCTTCTTCGTGAGGTATTCGTCCAATGCTTTGGTAACTGTCCAAGAACCGTATCTTTCTTCCTCTTCGCAGAATCTGATGAATCTGTTGTATAAGGATTCTGCAACGAAAGCATTGATGCGACAAGTTTTCTTTTCGTCCTTGTACTTACCAAGCTTTGGTCTTCCTCCGAGATTGAGTTCCTCATCTTCCATGAAACTCACCTCCGAGGAAAAGATACCACAGCGGAGAGAGTTTGTCTACAAGATACGTTAATTTAAGCAAAGAAATCTAAAGAATCGTTTCGGTTTTTGGGTTGTGAAGCGATTGCAAAGTAAGTAAGTTAACGTAAGTAAATGAAAAAGGGCAAGACTTAATCATCTTGCCCCTCTTCAATCCATTCAATTAAGTCTCCCGGTTGGCACTTCAAAATCGAACACAACTTGTCAAGTGTCATGGTGCTTATTCCACCGTTGTGTCTGAATTTCGTAAGTACGCCCTCCGGGAAGACCTTTTCATTGCGAATACGATATGTGTTGTACCCCGCCTCTGAAAGCGCCTTTAGGATATCCACTTTGTAGACAATCAGTTTAACCACCTCCGCGTAAGATAATACCACAAAGATTAACGATACGCAACACAAAAATTTGTGTATCTTCCTGTTGACAATACACGGATATATGTGTATAATATAGACAACTATATTGACAGGAGGATTTACAAATGTACGAAAGAGTTAGGACGGAGTTGCTTACGCGGTTGTCGTCGAAGTTTCCTATGGATGATATAAAGACGATTTTATCTGTCGTTGGCAGGGTGATGATGAACTATGATGTATCGCAGAAAGAGACGGCTATTCAGCTTTACGACAACACGACAAACGATGCGATCAAGATGTACTTGATTTGCAAGAAAGCGGCGGGGTTAGCAGACGGAAGTATAGAAAACATTAGGTATACACTTAAAAAGTTTTCTGACACGATTGGGAAGCCGATTAAAGAGATTACCACAAATGATGTGCGTGGGTATCTGTTGATTTATCAGCAGACGAATCAAACTTCACCATGCACTATGGCTAAAATCAGAGAGCGGCTTAACGGTTTCTTTGAGTGGTGTGTGGAAGAGGGGGCAATTTCAATTAACCCGGTACGGCGCGTTGCGAAAATTAAAACGCCAAAGTCAGAAAGACGTGCGTTGTGCGAGGAAGAACTTGAGTATTGCCGAAATCAATGTAGGACATTAAGGGACAAAGCGCTGTTGGAAGTTCTATTCTCCACAGGAGCGCGTGTTAGCGAAATATCGAACCTTAATGTTAAAGACATTAATTGGGTGAGTAACAGCGCAAAAGTGTTTGGCAAGAACAGCGAGTTTTATACTGTGTACTTCAACGCCAAAGCGCGTGTAGCGTTGAGACGTTATCTCAATTCAAGGGACGACACTTGCCCGGCGTTGTTTGTTACACAGCGTAGACCCGCGAGGCGATTAAATACTCATTGCATAAGAAATGCGCTTGAGAACATAGGTAAAAGAGCGGGCATTGAAGTTGTCCTCTCTCCACACGTTATGAGACATACAATGGCTACCGTTGCGTTTCAGCATGGAACACCTCTTGAAGTTGTTCAACATATGCTTAACCACAAATCCCCGGCTACCACGCAGATATATGCGGAGATGGACAACACGATTGTAGCATTGGCACACAAGAGGGCGGTAGTATAATTTTAAGTAAAGGCGGCGATGTGATGGGGCTTATTCACGATATGACCGAAAAGACGAAAGATTGGCGTGACAGAGTAAGCGTTACGATTTATGCGGAAGACCATGCAGAAAAATTGACGTGCGCGAAATGTGGAAAGCAGTACATTTCACGCGGGAAACATGACCCCGGAATTTGCAGAGATTGCGAAAGAGAGCAAAACGCCATGTGTGTTGGCGGAGTATATGACGGGGAGAAAGCACATCCAAACGATTGAGGTGTAGTATGATTACGCAAGATGAACTTGAAATGTTCATTGATGATTTAATCTGCGGTAATAAATCTAACGACGTTGGAGGCAATGACGATGACAATTGAAAACGCGAAAGCGACGTTGGTAGAGTGGTGTAAATCGCAGATTGGCTACCATGAGGGAGCGGCGAATGCCAACAAGTATGCCATGTCGTCCAATTGGGACGAACGGCTATACGGGTTCAGCGCAGACAATGTGCCTTGGTGTGACGTGTTTGTGGATGCGGCATTTATAGAATGCTTCGGGTATGACGATGGAACAGCGATGACGTACCAACAGCCTCGCGGTTATGCCGCTTGCAGTATGTCTGCTATGGCATACAAAAATAATGGCGCGTTCTTTAAGACACCGGAACTTGGCGATCAAATCTTCTTCTATGTCGATGGCGACATTAATCACACAGGTGTTGTGGTTGCGGTGAATGAACTTCACAACACGATTCAATGTGTAGAGGGCAATTATTCAGACAGCGTGGCGTACACTTCCTATACCATTACAAATCCAACAATCGCGGGGTTTGGTCGTCCGAATTGGGGCGTAATAATTGGCGCAGAGACGGAAGACGAACAGTATGACATAATCCACGGGAACTACCGCAGAACGTATCTCCACTTGGAATATGGCGATGGAATCAAGAACCCGCACCCGGCTGTTAAGGCATGGCAGAACTTGTTGCTTTGTTGGGGAAAGAAGTTAGGCATCTGCGGAGCGGATGGTGAGTTTGGAGAAGCGACGAGGAAAGCTACATTGGAATGGCAGAAAGAAGCGAAAGCGATGGGAGCGGATGTGGAAGTGAACGGGATTGTTGATGAAGATGATTGGGTAGAGATTATCAATGTTCCGGGATAGGGGTGATTTCCATTGTGGGTTACAATTTTAAAGGAGGTTGTTCCGATTCTTGTCGCTTTAGTCGGCATCATTCCAACAATCATTAGTACAGTTAATAAGACGAACGATTCAATTAAGAATTTGCAGACAACTCTTGACAATCACATCAAGGAAGACGAAAATGAAAAAGCACGGAATATGCGCTACAGGATTCTGCGATTCTATGACGAGATATGCGAGGGTAGGAGGCATTCTGAAAGTCATTTCGAGGATATCCTCGATGACATATCCGATTACGAAGAATATTGCCAAAAGCACCCGGACTTCAAGAATAGCCGGGGAACAATCGCAATGAAAGAAATCGAAGAAACTTATAAAAGCATCAAGAGAAGCGGTAAGTTCTTATCCGCTAACGAAAAGGAGAAAAACCATGAAATTGCCTAATTCTGTATTCGATACTTTGAAGTGGTGCGTTCTTGTGTTCATTCCCGCCGCGACAACGCTTTACGTTGCGCTTGGGGCGATATGGGGCGCTCCGTTCCTGTACACAGAAGAGGTAGCGAAGACTTCTGCGGCTGTTTGCACATTCCTTGGCTGTCTGCTTGGCATTAGCAACATGGCATATAAGAAAGACAACGATATCATTGTTGTGCCTAAAGAAGACGAGTCAAAAACCTACGACTAAATCTACGACTACCTACGACTTTTCTACGACTTTTAACCGTCAAAAACCGACAAATTTCAGCACATTTAGTTTGGAAGCGCACGAACTATTTCGCTGAAAAAGTGTAGAAAAGCAACAAAAAATCCGCCAAAATCTAACTTTTTAAGCAAGATTTTGACGGATAAAAAATGGTCGGAGTGCGGAGATTTGAACTCCTAAGAGATGCCCTGTTTAGCGGAGAAAACGGGGCAACCTACGACTTTTAGTACGACTATGGATTCAGAATACCACCGCAATCCGGGCAGAACTTAAATACATAACCGTTATCGGACACATGGATGCTCCCACAATGGGGGCATCTTTTTTTATCTCTTCCGAGGCGTTCATGGAGGATATAATCGTTTGCCTTGTTGCGGATTTCTTCATTGTGGCGCTTCTCAATTTCTGTGTATATGTCTTGCGTGATAGCAATAGACGAATGCCCCATACGCGCCTGTGTGTCCTTTGCGGAGAGTTGCGCGGAGTGCATGATTCCCGCGTAGGAATGACGCAGTTGATGAGCGGTTGAGGATATGCCGATACTTTGACGAAAACGGGTCTGCTTCTTCTGCAAGGCGCTGTGCTTCTTTACTAGAAACAATACCAAGCTGCTCTCCATCCGCTCCAATAAGACGTACTTCTTTGTCTCTGATTTGTTCATTAATCATTAATTCGCTAATGGCTTTGTACCTCCAAAAAAATAGTGGATAGGCAGACTATCCACTAAAAATCTCTAACACAAAAATACATGTTGGAAATATGAACACTAAGTCGCCCAATTGCGCTTAGGTGAGAGTGGATACTCTACTTGTTTCTTACAACTCATATAAATTAACACACATTTTACGTGGTGTCAACTAGTTTTTGAAAAGTTTTTAATCCTTTTTATATGTACCTAGGATTTTAAAAGAACTTACTTCTGCTTCTATTCCTTTTAACGCATTCATTACTGCATTATCCTTTAAATTCCCCTCAAAATCAACAAAGAATCGATACTCCCAGTTTTTTCCTTTGATAGGACGAGACTGAATATTTGTCATATTAATATTATTATAAATAAAATGTGAAAGCATATGGTAAAGTGAACCACTTTCATGTGCAATCTCAAAACAGATGCTTATTTTATTTGCTTTTTTAGCACATATTTTTTTATTGGTC
>JAZKZG010000051.1:0-35312 GCA_045612565.1 Eubacteriales bacterium | reverse complement strand
CTTTGCAAGGCGGCACGATGACATCGCTCACGATCAAAGCATCCACAATCTTCTCCACAAATTCGGGATGAAACACATCTTTGATTCTGTTCCCCTTTTCATTGACAACAACGTTGCCTATTATTTCTGTTAACTTTTCTTTTGTTTCCATTGTTACCTCCTAAAAATCAAATTCTAATTGGTACGGATCGTCACCGATCCACCATTTAAACACCGCTTCGCCATCATACCACATCGGTGAGATCGGAAGCCCTTTTTCTGCTCTGCGTTTAAGCATCCTGTCGAATGCCTTTATGTAATTCTCTTTGTATTTCGGATACCTTGCAAACTGTCTTTTTTGTGCCGCACCTCCGCCAAATGGGCAACCAATGCAACCTATCCGCTTAAATCCGCATTCATATAGAGGATTTGATTGGCATCCGTAATGTTTGAGAAACTCCCACACATCCTCGTCCGACCAATCCACGATCGGATTAACCATCGTTGAGGTTGTTCGATAACACATCTCAACAAATCTGCGAGAATTATCGTTATCGTCATTGAGTACATAGCCGTCTTGGAGGTTTTTTCTGCCGTCAAGTCCCATCTCCTCGGCTATGCGTTCGACCGTCTTGGGCTTCCCGATAACAGTAACAGCACCTTGATTTTCGGCTCTCTTGGGAGATTCGGCCCACCGAACGCCTGTAACCTTAACTCGCCCCTTGCCGCCTTTTTCTTTAAGCTCGGAACAGCAATATCTGACAAGCCTTGTCGGAGGCATTCCTTTTTCCTCGATAAGCTGCCACATTGTCTTTTCGGGATACTCGATCTGTATATTGGGTATACTGCGTATATACCTTACCGTCTCGGGAGCGTCCACCGTTGTGTGGTTGTTGACGATATCGTGCTTTACCCCTGCGAGGCTTGCAAGTATGCGGATGCAATCGCTGTCCTTGCCGCCGCTGTAGCATAGATAATAAGGCTCTGTCTCCGGCTCAAACGATTTGAGGTATTCGATAGCCCTCTTTTCTTTTTCAACGTTCATTACTTCCTCCCCCTGCGCTTCCGTCTCCTCGGAGACACATTTTCTTGCATTTCATGATATTCTTCCGCAGTAAGCTTGCGGATCTTGCTCTTATCGACCGTGTGAGCCACGTGTGACGGCGCACCGATCCTCTCACAGAGGATGTTATACTGCGCATCGGTCATCCGCCCGAGGCACCCTAAGCATTCCTTATCCCTCTTGCATCCGTAGGGATGATATCTTCTGCTTCTCGTCTTCATCTCTTTTTCCTCCCCTGCTGATGCTTTCTCGCTCTCCAATTAGATATCCTTTGGCGTTCAAGCATCGCATCTGTTTGCCGCTGTATGTATTCGGCATCTCTCTTGACAACGTATGCCGCCCATTTTTCGCAGGTTGCACCGCAGCCCGAATGTCTATCCGGGCAATCGGTCTTTGTCGCTTCGTTATAGCATGGATTTTTCATATCAATCTCCTATTCGTGCCTTTGTAACCGCTATGGGAAACTCCTCGATCTCGGATGCCCACAGACAGCTGCCTTTGCCGTTAAGCTGTTCCCAAATTAAAGGGAAGCCGCCTATGCCGTCAAACAAACTCGCCATTGTAGCATCCCTCTCATAACAAGCACAAAGTCTCTTCAGCACCCACTTCCACGGAGGAAGAGCAATACTGTTGCCGAGAGCCTTATAACGAGCGGCATCGGATGTCTGCCTCTTCTTGCCGTTGGTGTCCGTCCACTCTCCTATATCGGTCCATCCGTCCGGGTATCCTTGAAGTCTTTCACACTCAAGAGGTGTAAGTCTGCGGACTATGTAACGTGTTGCAACCAATTTACCACCTTTGAAATCTCTTGCTTGAAGCGGAGCAACGATATTGTCCAATCGGACTACATCGTCTGCATGGGAAGTATCTACCGCCAATACAAGGTTTTCGCTACCGCCTCCGTAACTACCACCCATTGCCTTTAATGTTGTGCCGACATCATCCTCAATATATTTGTCATATGCCTGTTGTGGGTAGCACACAGCATGGCGATCAATAGTGTTACTGGTGTAACTTATATCTTTTGAATATCCTATGCCCTGCGAATTTTGCGAAGTTGCTCCGCCCCCTTGCAGAGAATAGCATTCCATTGCCATCGGCACATTACCACCGCCTGTACCCATACGGCTCGTCAAGGCTTGTACTATTCCATCCTCGTTGATACCGACACGGCTATCGTTGGGATGATTCTCTACGGAGTACACAACGGAAGGGCGATTATCTCCCACCTCGGTTCTTAACGTTGGTGCAAGCCCTTCCCACACATAACCGCCTAATCGTTTTGCTGCTCCGGGTTCAAAACAGTAGATTCTATCATCTGCTCCAATGCCTCCTGTAGCATCGGAGGGAGCTTTTTGCCTCTTCGGTTCGCTCTCGTCAGGATACCCTGACACGCTTTTGCGGACAAACAATATTTCGGGTGCGGATTCTCCTCCAAAATCTGCGACAAGTGCGATTCTGCGGCGGCGTTGGGGGACTCCCCAAAACTGTGCATCGAGTACTCGCCAAGCGATGCTCCATCCGTCTCCCATAATGCATCCGCTGTTTGCCCATTTTCCTTTGTCAGGCATAGGAATAACGGCATTTTCGTCTTTGACTTTTGCGAGTTCTTCGGGGACGATCCTGAAGTCTTCTCCTTTGTTACTACTGAAGGCTCCGGGGACGTTCTCCCACACCATATATCGAGGTCGAATATCGACACCTGATCTTCCATTAAGCTCATCTTGTTTTCTCATCTCCTTTACGATTCTTACTTGTTCTATGTATAAGCCCGATCTTTCTCCGTCAAGCCCTGCTCTCTTCCCTGCCATTGAAAGGTCTTGGCAGGGACTACCTCCGATAATGCAATCGACTATCGGTGCGGTATATCCGCTTATTTTCGTTATATCACCTAAATGCTTCATTCGCCCTTCGCTCCTTCGCATTTGTTTTTATATTCAGGATTCAGCTCCCCTGTTATGTCGGTAAACGCATCGTGCGGCCATCCGTTTTGCTTGAATATCTCCTCAACTTGACCTTGAAGCATCTCGTTCTGAACGCCCTTCGCCACGTAGGCGAGGTTTTCACGGAAGATCCTCCGCATGCTTGCAAGGAACATCGTGCATCGCCGCTCGCCCCATCCCCAATTGCGGTGCAAGCTGACGCAGCACATCATCAAAAATTGTTCAAGTACTATCCCGATATCTCGGTTGTACGATCTCAAAGCTTCATCAGCGGCAATCTGCGTCATATATTCGCACACTATATCCTTCTGCTTTTTTGGGAGAGATGCGTATGCTTTGGGGATTCTTGCTTTCATGACCTTCTCCCCCTTTGCTTTTTGGCATAGTCCTTATATGCCATATAGTTTCTATAGTCCCATTTAAGCTGCTGAATAAGCGTGTAATTGCTCTTGATCCACTTTGTTTTCTTCGGGAGCTTCGGTTGCATGGTTGCCTCAATAGCCTTGTCAAGCACCCATTTGCCAAGCACCCAAGCTCCATAGCCTAATGCCATGATCGCAAATATTGCGCAGAGAAATCCTACTATGTATGCGCATTCATATAATGTCCAATCAGGTGTCATATCCTTTTACCTTTTGCCTTTCTTTTGTATACTTCGTTGTATCACCACTTCGGATTCGCATGCCGCATACGAATAACCTACCGCGTTCCAAACCTCACCTCTGTCCATTAGTCCCCCTCCACGCAACGATCATAAATGCAAATCGAATCCATTCCGTCGCGCTCATCCGAATAAATGATGATAGCTCCATTAACCCTTACAAACTCGTTAAGTTCCTCAAGGGTATTAATATCCATCCACCATAAGCCGTTTTTAAAATACGCGCCCTCGCAGGGCTTTTCTTTTTCGTACGAAAACGGCAAGCTTGCTCTGTCGATAACAATCGTCATGTCATACTCCTTTTTTTGTATGTTTTGTTCAAGCGGCAGCGAAAAAATCATCCTGGTTAAACGAGCTGCTTTCAAGCATTTGCTTTGCCGCTCTTTTGCTCGGTTACATTCAGCGCCCATAAAGCCGTGTCACCAAACACATCCGCAACCGCGCCTGCTATTTTTGCCGCGCACTTCGGGCAGAGATGAATTTCTTTCTCTGCTACCTCTTCACGTGCAATGTCAATAAAAGGCAACACATATTTTTTTAACTTAAACGGTTCTTTGTTGGGCACGATATATTCGCTGTACCCACAGCAATCGCACGAATAAATGTCAAATGTCGTTTTGCTCATCTTCTTTTACTCCTTTATGTTTATATGATCGATTAACTGCCGCTTGAAAAAAATCATCGGCGTCAAACGAAGCATTGTTTTTTAGCTTAACAGATTTGTCATCTTGTTGCTCCGCATCTTCTTTCGCCCACTTTATCATGGTGCCGTAGTGTGAGGCATATTGCTTTCCCGTGTTAGCCATATAAGTCGATAAGTGATCTATCATTCGCTGATAGTCCAACGGATATCCAGCTTTTAAAGATTCAAGTTCCTCGTTTGACAAAAAAACATTTCCAAACACTCCACACGGCGGAGGCGCGGTGCTATTATAACCCCCCTCTATGTGTAAAGGTATAATACTTTGTTCTTTATATTCTTCTATTCTTATATTCTTATTATTCTTTAGTTGTTGTTGATTGCCTGTTAGTTGGCTGTTAGTTGCCTGTTGATTGACTGTTAAGTTGACTGTTAATTCTCCGCCTTTTGCTTGGTACATATTATAATTATTAATATATATAACTTGGTATTTGGAATAATTTTTGGTTGTTATTTCGCCTGTTAACTTTAAGTGTTTAATCGCTGTTCGAACCTCTTGCGTTGTGAGATGGAGTTTTTGTCCGATTTTATCGTAAGAGGTAGCTAATTCGCCGCGTTGCAGCACGATGTTTTCAAAGGGCTTTGGTGCAATATTTGCCGATAACAGCAAGTGGATAAATACGCGGAAAGTGTTCGCATTTTGGTACCACCGCCACTCCTGTATGTTTCGGTCAAGCTTTATAAATGTTGACTTTTCAGCCACGATCTTTCTCCTTTAAATAATTAACCCCCATATGGCTGAAGGTAGCGGCTTCAAACCATATGAGGGTATATTGAGTTGTTGCGAGTATATAGTCATTGCCGACCGCTACTTCGACAACAACTCGTTGTATTTATATTATAACATATTTCCGCTCATTTGTCAATAGGTTTTTGCAAAATTTCAATAATTTTTTTCGGCGTGCTTCGCTTGTCGCAGAATATAAACTCCACGCCATAAGCGATATGCACGCGGTATATCTCATTTGCCAAAGCTCGACCGCTTACGCCGCTGTACTTATCTGACCACTTTGAGACATCCTCAATTGATTTGATTTGCCCGCCATGTTCAACAAGGACATACAGCTTAACGCGCTGTTCTCTTGATCTGCGCACTTCTTTCCAAAAGCGGCTATGGTCTTTAGCGTTCATGAGGTTTTTGCTTAACTCTTGCAAATTTTGTTTGCGATCCACGCTGATGCTTGGATGCCCTTCTATCTGATAATCACCGACATCAAGCTTTCGGATCATATAGTCAATTTTATTATTTTCGAAGTAAGCTTTTATATGCTCAAATTTCTTTTCTCGGCTGTCAATGACATACCTTATCGCCATATACAACTACACCCCCGATTTTTTTATTTGTCCGCGCAATATCAGCGCAAGTGTAACGATTATATATACCTGCGTTGATATTTTGCGGTGTGCGCAAAAAACGCGTCAGAAAGGCAAGTCAGCATCTGCCGCCAACTTTTGCATTTTAGGCTCAAGACTTGGCACAGCAGGAGCCGCCGGAGTGTTGTCCGCCTTGCTTCCGCAGAAATCCACGGTGTTTGCATTAAGCTCCCATGCGATGCGGTTGTTGCCATCCTTGTCCTGCCATTTCCGGCTCTGCATTTCACCGCTGACAACGATTTCCTTGCCTTTGAAAAAACACTTTGATACCATATCTGCAAGACCGCGCCAACATACAACCGTAAAGAAATCTGTCTGCTTGTCTTCGCTCGAACGATAAGCCCTATCGACCGCCACCGAGAAGCTGACCACCGATACGCCGCTCGGTGTTTGCTTTAATTCGGGATCCCGTGTAAGTCTGCCATGAATAACGATGTGATTTAACATTTTTTATTCTCCTTTCAATGCGTCAGTAAGATCAGACGCGACTTTTTGTGATTCAAACCATTCTGCGATTTTGCTCTCGCCGTTCTTAATCGCATTGTAAATTCCGATGTATTCGACAAAATCATCTGCATTCATTGTGTCGATCTTCTTTTTCAACCTTCCTTCGATCTGCTCCTGTGTGACACCGAGCTTTGCGAACTGTACAACCATCTTTTTTACACGGTCAACGAGCGGAAGGTCATTCTGCCCGGCAAGGGTTTTCTTGCATTCAGCTATAGCATCCTCGACAAACCAAGACGGAAGGATCGCAAGAATTCGCGAACGTAAGCGGCGTGTTGCCATGTTTGCGTTATTCTCGTAAATGTCACGAAGGCTTGTCAAGGTCTGCATCTTCTTTCCTACCTCGCGCTGATGAAGGTTAGTGAAGTTTTGAATGCTCTGCGCATTGGTTTCCAAATCCCACGCATAAGCCTGCATCTCGCTCTTTCCTTCATCCTGTGAAAGCTCCTTGATGCCGTAGTCAATATTACCCCAACATCTTGCCAACTCTTCGGCAAATCGGATTGTCGGACCTTCTACCGTCTGCCCGCCACGCGGGAAGGAATAGAAAGCTTTTTCTGCCGTTGTCGGCCTTTGGCACGCTTCCATCGCTTTTGCATAAGCCTGTACCTCGTCGCGGGGAAACCGTTTTGCGATAACAAGTTTGCCCTGTGCCTCCGCTATCGCTCGGCTCGCTTCAATTGCGACCGTTCCTTGATTAATGTTATCAAGGTGTGCCATTACTCCGCCCTGCATTGTAGGCATATCAGGCGCGTTGTTTACTTGCATCATAATTTCTTCGCTCATATTTACACTCCTTATTCTACTTCCTTTGCTAACCATGCAGGAAGCGCTAAATTATTGATTTGATTAAATTTTCCGAGGTAACCATACCAATTACCCGTTGTCTTGCAATCGTGATAAATGCCGATTAATTCGCGGAATAGGTCATAACCTCTGCGCATAAGCAAATCATCAGCTTGCAAGATATTGATTGCATATGGCGGTTTTTTCTCTATTACAACGAACACAAACAGCGGTTGCTTGCCTTTGTTTACTTTCACTCCTTCGCTGTACATTGCAGATTGAAGATCATAACCGTATTTCACCGCAGCTCTTGTGAATGCTTCTGTTTCCGCGCAATCTGCCGTCTTAAGGTCTACGATTATAAGGTTATCGCCGACCGTTGTCAAGACATCTGTCCGGCACTTGCATTCCTCGCCTGTCATTTCATCCTCCCAAAAAAACGGAGTTTCCTTTTCGCCTTTTAGCAGCTTAACAACAAGCTCATTGCGTTTCAACGCTTCGCACATATCCATCGCCTGTTCCACCATATCCACAGTTACAACAGCTTTACCTTCTGCCTGCCGTTCAAACTCTGCATATGCTTCCTTGCCCACTTTTGTTCGGCGATCAACGTTAGGGCAAATCGCGAAATCGTCCCACACGGTATCCGGCTGCAATGCCATCGCGTGTACCAACTGTCCAAACAGCAGCGAAGGCGTAGGCTCCTCGGGATGTTCACGATAATACTTGAATTTTTCAGGACTTTCCGAAATCTTAAAAAGTTCCGATCTGCTTATAGCGGGGTGATTTCTGTACTCTTTTTCCGTCATCTTCTCTTGCCTTTCTTTCTCTCAAAATATTCGTTGATAATGTTACGAATCATTGCTGTGCGAGTTATCCCGCGCTCCTTGGCAGCTTCATCGATTTTTTCAGCTTCGTCTGCCATAAAATCAACAACAACGCGCTTCTTGTCTTGGATCATTTTTATACCTCCTTTCACTTTCGTATATCGAATACCCATCGGAGAATATCCCACATGGGTTCTTCAGCATTCCTTCGCATCTTGCGATACTTTTCAGGGTGATGAACTTCGCGGAAGATATATCGATATTCAACCTCACTCCGCAAAAGTCCCCATGCCCATTTAATGGCTTCCCATATTCCAATAACCACGCCGATAAGCGCGGGTACCGCACATACTGCAATTATTACATATGCACTTTCAATTAATGTCCAATCGTTAATCATTTCTTTTTACTCCTTATATTTTATTTGTGGGCGGTTTTGCCGCCGCCCTGCGGCTGTTTGCGCTTATAGCACATTAAAATAATCTTCCCAATTGCCTTCTTCGTCAAATCGGTTCACATAACAATCCAAACGCTCTTCGCCTTTATAAGTCTTTGTGAAAAGTTTAATGCAAGCAACCGCTTCTCGCTTTGTTGTGAAATATTCCAAAAGAAGAGGATCGCCTTTGCCGTTATATATCCAAACGTTCGCTTCGTAATAAGGCCTACCTTCACGGTTAAAAAAATTAAGCTTCATTTTTTGTCTCCTTTCTGTTAATTCCAAGATCCACACGCTCTGTAAAGGTCTGCGACTAGTGCGTATGCAAATACTTTTTCTCTCGGCATGCCAAACTCTTCATCAAGATCATACATTTCGGAGAGAATGGCGAATTTGTAGTCATACATATTGTCTCCGAAGCCGTTGGGCTTGTGTCCTGATATTGCGTATCTCTTGTCAACTTCTCTTTGAAGTTCCTGTGCATATGCGATTACATTCTTTTTCATTGTTTTTACTCCTTAATTTTAATTTGTTCCGGGAGATTTCCGCTCCCGGTCGGCTTGTTTTGTTTATGCTCTTTCGATTACACACATATAAACATCTATCTTGTTGCTTTTGATATGTTCGTTGATATCAAGGTGTAATGCGTAAGTCCATTCGTTGTTTTTTGTGCCATCTGCCATTAAATTGTTGCACTCGAAATCCTTGTTGTTTTCCGCCAACCACTCAAACGATTCTCTCCAATATTCAAGTTCGGGATATTTTTTAAAGAATCTATTAAATGCCGTTTCAATCTTTGCTACTGTTGTTTCAAATTCAACTTCGACTACTCTTTTCATTTTTTTACCTTTCTTTTGTTCGGGGTGTTCCCCCTTGCTTGTATATATTATACCACATTTTCAGCGATTTGTCAATAGGTTTTTCAAAAGTTTTTATATAATTTTTTTATATTTTTTATGACTTTTTGTTCACAAAAAAAGGGGCGACCATATAGATCGCCCCATTATTTATTAAGTTTTTCAACAAACGATCGGTAAATCGCCCTTTCGCCGTCATTGCGTGTGCTTGCATATACTGATCGGCAAAATTCAGATATCTCGACCATTAACTTTTGGAGGTTAGCGGTGTTATGCTCGGCTTTATACTTTTGTAAAGCAGGGAAGATGTCGGCAATCTCGCTGTCTACATTTGTTGTTTTTTCGAGTAAGCGGCTATCTTCATTATTATACGCCATTACACCACCATCGTTTTTAGAATTTAAGCCCTTTCGATTGCTCTCATGCATTCTTTGAGGGCTTCGCGCTCCTTTGGGTCAGCGTCCTCCATCATTTCGCCGAGCTTATTCATCATGTGGTCTTTCGCCTCATCGCGCGAATATCCGCGTTCATAAGACGAGCGACCGCGATACGATCCGCTTTCTTCAGAATAACCGCCATCACTTGAATAGCGACCCATGCTGTCGCGCTTCGCATTTCTGCCTCTGCCTCTTGCATAAGATGTGCCATACATTCTGCCTTCGCCCATCCAATCGCCGGCTTCGCTGTATCCGCCTTCTTCTTCAAGAGCCATGATCTTGTCAATATTCTTAATGGTATCGGTCAGTTTGTGGATCTTTTCAAGAGAGCTAACGGTAACATCGCCCGACTTACCAAATTTGTCAAGCTCTTCGCAGAGAGCCTCTTTCAATTTTTCAAGGTGTTTCATAGTTTTCTCCTTTCTTAAGCCACGCGGTCAAAGATGATGTTTGCATTTGTAACATCAATTGCCGTTGTGTCGCTTGTGTTTTCAACGGAAACGGTTACGCAACAACCGCAGGGGATGTCAATAAATGTGGTTATTGCCACATTAAAGAAATCACCGATAGCGGCGGGAGTAACTGTAGCGGTTGCGTTTCCAAGTGATTCACCATTGATTGTGATTGCAATAGATACAGGCTCAAGCACGCCTCCATCATCCGCCGGAGCGACGGCAACATTCGCATTAAAGGTCACTCTATAAATAGCTTTACAGCCATTTGATACGCCCTTAAGAAAGAATATGCCGCTATCATCTCGGTGGGATATATAGCCCTTGCGGCACGCTCTGCATCCATTGCCAAATAATACGTTGTCATCTACCGCCACAATTTGAGACGGTATGAAGCTATATTCAGCTGCCATATAAATTCTCCTTTTTATTAATAAAAATAGATGGGGAGTAAACGTCTACTTTTGCCCATTTACTCCCCGAAAAACATTATCGGACAGTAACTTTATCGCCCGACCATTCGCAAGATGCGAAAGTAGTGATTCTTTTATCCGATTTTAATAACCGCCGTTACCGCATCCGCAACCGTTGTTCGGGTAGCCTGCAAAAGCTGTCTGGCCGCAACAATTGGTTGCAAAAGATACGGGCTGCGGAGGCTGAACAACATATGCCGCAACAGGGCAAGCATTGGGGTTGAGTCTTTCGATAAGGTACTCATTCTGCTTTGCCTGCGAAGCTGCAAGGCGAAGAGCCTGATTCTCATCGCGAAGAGCCTGTGCCTTTTCGTTTGCAAGATAGTCGATGATCCTATCGCCGACCTTATCAATTGCCTGAAGGGTGTTGCAATTGTAAGCCTGTGCATCAAATCTGTTTTGAAGGTTCATCTTCTCAAGATCGCAGCAGCAATCGGAGATCTGCTTGGAGACATCCCATCCTGCTTTTTCTACGCCGATGCTGACATCCTTGATTGCAGCGCGTGTGTCGCAGCAACATTGTGCGAGCTGTGCAGAAAGGTTGCTTGCATGCTGTGCGCCCTGATATCCGAGGGTACAAATTGCATTGTCAATTGTTCTGAAGTTGTTGTTCAGATTAGTCGACAAAGCATTATAGGTGTCCGCAAGACCATATGTCTGCTGATCGATCTTGCTGATAAGTGTCTGCTGATCGACAGCCGCTCTTACATCTGCCTGTGTAGCACAAGGGTAGCCACATCCGCCGCCAAAGCCGCCAAAGCCACCACCGAAGCCACCGCCACCGAATCCACGGTTGCCGCCCCATCCGAACAGAAGCAGGATCACAATCCACGCCCAATCGTTGCCAAAAAGACCGTTATTGCCATATCCGCCGCTGTTGGTAGAATCTCTGCCTACCGCATAGCCGGTTGCGAAATCGTTAGAATTATCCATCATGATTTTTCTCCTTTTAAAATTAAATAATATATGCAAAATCAAGCCGTACGCTCTTGATTATAGCCCTAATTATTTCCCAAAAACTGCACTACTTGTTGTGCTATTTGAGAATATTGATTAAACTGTTGTTGTGACATTGCACCTGATTGTAAGAGCTTCTGAACCTCTTGCTGTGGGTTTCCTGTGAAGCTCTGCCTAAACTGTCGCGCCTGCTCTGCAAGCTGCGCAAGAGGGTTGTTCTGCATCCCCATTGATTGATATAAACGGTTAGCCATTATCTTCTGCCTCCTCAATTATCTTTTTTGCTGTTTTAACTTTCGGCTTTGCCTTAAGCTCTTCCAATTCTTCGCGCAACGCCCAAAATTCTTCTTGTAAGCCATTAAAAACATCTATGCGCACAAAATCCTTGCCGCATTGACAAACGTGTTTCTCGGACTTTTTTTCGGGCGTGTCTGTTGTCCTTTCCATATAGTCGAGGATGCGCATCGAAGGTACGCCTTGCATATTGACCGATTTAATATATACCGTGTCTTGGTTCTTGTCCCACAAAGTAACGCTGTTATTTGGTGCTACAGGGTAAGAAATCGCCTCCGTCTCATTAAGCACCCACAGCATATCATTGCTTGGTGCGGGCGGGATCATCTGCATCTGCGGCATCTGCTGCGGCTGCTGAACAGGCATTTGTTGACCGACCTGCACGGCAACTTGTTCCTGTGGCATAGACGGGTTATAATAAGTTATTGGTCTTGAATACGGCGCATAATAAGGTATATAAGACATTATTTATTCTCCTTTTCAAAAAAATATACAGGGCTTTCCTGCAGGCTGTTCCACGCGTCGAAAACGCAGCCATCGCAAACGCAAACAGCGTGCGAGCCTGTTCCGATCACATAAACGCCATTGGGATGTTCTCGGCAAAAATCCTCTATGGTGTAACATTCGGGGCAATCTTCAACGGTGTGCCGCTTAAAGCCCCTATTTTTTAAATAACTGCTCCAAATTGCGTTTGAAGATGGCATATCGCCCATCATAAACCCTTGAACACAAAGCTCAATAAAAACGCATCCCCAAGGTTTATTAAGAGCCTTTGAAATAGCACGCACTACGCAATCGCCCACACGCTTCCCAAACGGATTCGGATTATACTCAATCCACATTGTTTTTCACCTCGGATATATTATAACACAAAAAAGGCACCTCCACAATGTCGTGAAGATGCCATTTTAAAGACACTTTTTATTCAATTATATTCTTTTAAACAATTGCGCCTGTAACTTGGGAATTAAACGCGCCACTTGGCGGGAAGACATATCGAATTGCTCCGCTATCTGCTCATATGTTCGACCGTCAAGAAGGTTTCTCTTGAGCATTGCGCGGTGCTTTTCATTAAAGATCCATTGATCTATAAGATGCTCCCAATCCGCTCGGCAAAGATCATAGGTTTCGATTCTCATCGTATTTAACCTCCATGCCCACAAGGCGCGCAAACTCGATCTCCCGATCTATAAAGGATCCGCGGCTTGCACCGATTAGCAACACATCGCAGACGCTTAACAAATCAATGCGAAGCGCAAGCTCTTCCTCTTCGCTTATTGCATTATGAAGCCCGCCAAACATAACCACAGGACAGACATAGCAATTACTTAAATCTTTTTTTTGAAGCCTTTTCGTAATCTCAAGCGCGCGGATAACATTAGGTTCTTGCGCAGAATAATCATGCGCCACATATATCATCGCCATACTTTACACAGGGTAGAAGCCTACCGTCTCCATTCGTTTTTCATGACCAAATAAGCGCAACACATACATTTTATCGCTTTGCGGTCTATAAGCATTTTTTGTGCCATATCCGCCATACTCACAGAAAGAGCCGCAATTAATACATTCAATGTTACGCTTATATACAACCTTGTTGTGCTTGTCAAATACCATTTTTGCCCTCGGTTTGTCTTTGGCTTCGTGGTCATGACCGCTTGCAAAAAAATCAATGCCGTCCGTAAAATCGCTTGTATTATATGCTCGCAAATCCTTTGCTTTATGCTGTATTTGCCCAAAATAATGAATCTGTTTGTCCTTGTACCCTTTTTTAAGACCTACACCGACATCAATAAAAGCAATGGTATTTCGGTATTTATCACCGATTCCCGCAATTAAGCAACAATCATAAATGGGAAATAACCCGCTTGCTTTCGTTGTGCGATTATCTTCATGGTTGCCCGGCACAACCGCAAGCGTGCGCGGAGCGAAATCTTTCAGCTGTTCGGTTACCCATTCTTTTTGTTCTGCGGGCGAATGCGTTTGAGTGAACATATCGCTTTTGCTGTTCGGAATGGCGTTTTCCATGAAGTCTCCGACAAAGCATACATATGAATTATCTGTTGATAAGATTCTGCTTTTTAAAGCTTCCCACTTCTTTATATCAAACAACTCCGAACCATAATGCACATCGTGAATAAAATATATCTCCACTTCTGATCTGTCATATGGCAGATCGAGTAAAATCGGAATGTGGTCTTTTAAAAACACATGCCCACCGCCTTACTTATAACGTCCGCACAATATACAGCGTTTAGAAGCTTTTGATCTGCGATATTTTTTCTTTGTCTTCTTGACCTTAATTGTTTGTCTCGCCATCTGCTATTATTCCTCCGTTTATAACAGAATTGTTGCTTCCGCCAACCGCCTCTTGATTAACTTCATATTCTTCGGTGGTTTCTTCGACAATATCAAATTGAGATTCATATATGAGCCATGCCACATTCGATGCCGCAAGCAATGCGATTAAGACAAGGATTAATATCCAAAGTTTTTTTATTGTTCGCTCCATTCGCGCCATCGCTGATTCGTGCACCACATAAGGAACATTAACAACAGCCCCCTGTGAACAATTGTTGCAAGTGTTCGCCATGATTAATCACCTCACTATTAAATCAAGCACGCTAACCACAAGCGCGCCAATTGTTGCAGACGCCATTGTTGCCAACAGCCACTTTATTATTTTAAAATCGTGCATTATAAGATCAATTCGCTTGTCATCATGCGCGAACTTTTCGTCATTTTTTCGCCGTCGGTCGTTGCAATCGCTTTGCATAACATATCTACGATCGGTTTCTTGAAGGACCTCGCTTTTGATCAATTGTATCTCTTCGTGTGTCACATCAAGATACCTCCTCAATCTCGACCTTGTAGCCATGTTCTCTTGCCAAATCAGCAAATCCAACAGCTTCAGCAGCCCGCTTGAAGCCCTTGCATATAACATTATATTGAACATCGGATTTTTTTACAAGACCGAAGAAATCAGAGAACACTCTTGCCTGCAGCTCTGCCACAACATTATGCCACTCCTCAAGTCGGATACAAGCAAGTTCTTTTGTGTTGCTATGGAATCCCTGCTCGATAAGCATTGAATATTTGACGCCTTTTGAATGTCGCAAGACGGCGTAATAATCTGTGTCATTCCATTTCTTTGTAGTAACTTTTCTTACTTTAGAATTCGGGAGGTGAATTCTTGCCGCATTGCATAATCCCTCAAGCAATCCCTTTGCCGCCGGAGTATGTACCGAATAGAAACCTTCAACGCCATATGCAAGCGGGTTAGAATTTGCATTTGAATGAATTGAGAGAAATACATCGCAATTGTTCTCGACCGCAAGTTGACCGCGTTGCTCATGTGACGGATTTTTCGAAATCTCGTTTCTTGTGAGAAAAACAACTACATCCTCATACTTTTCAAGCTCGCGCTTAAGAGCAAGCGCAAAAAGGTAATTGTTTGTGCCTTCAAAAAAACCCTTGTCGCGCGGCGATTGGTTTTCAAACTGTCCGTGTCCGGCATCAAGCATTATCTTAAGCATTATGGTCACCACCCTTTTCAATAAATCCCTTAAACATCTGATGCGCTCCTGTAGACGCAAGTCCCGATGCAAGTCCGCCGAGAAGTATCTCAGGCGTGAAAGCAAATCCATTGACCCAAACATTAAGAATTACGCCCAATACCGCCATTATAAGCGGGATAAATCGGTTAACCTTGTCTGTGGGGACAAAGTGCTTTATAACATAGCCTACGCAAAGGCATATACCAAGCACGATTAATACAATGTAATCATTCAAAAAATCCATAATATCTCTCCTTAACTGTTGTAATGTATTGTTGCGTAAGAAGCTCCCCACGGTGCGCCCGGCACAACACCTTCCGCAAAGCCTACATATATGTCATGTAAAGCGGTGCAGCCTTCAAACGCTCTCGCATCTATTGTGGTTACTGAAGCAGGGATACAGATTGTTTTCAAAGCTGCGCAGTTCCCAAATGCTTGGAACTGAATCTCGCGCAATCCCTCAGGCAAACTCACATTTGTCAACGAAGAGCAGCCAAAAAAGGTTTGAAAAGAAATTTCTGTAGTGCTTTGTGGGAATGCAAAACTTTCCAAAGCAGCACAATTGGCAAATGCAGAAGAATCTATCTCATTTACCATGTTTGGCACATATACCTTCCGCAATGCTCCGCAATTGTAAAAAGCTGCTTGTCCAATTCGTTTGATAGAAGGCGGCAACACAGCGATCATAACATTGCCATCCGTATCCCATTCGTTGTCGGCGATTTCCGTGCGGTTGTCGCGAATTACTAAAAAATAGTCCTCACCACTACCTAACATCGTATATAAGACATCTACTGTGTTATAGAAGGCTCGATACGATTCGTCGCTCGCCACCCTATCAAGTGTTTTAAAATCTTTCCTTCCGAGCGTTGAATTTAACGCCGATTTGATTTTTGCCCAACTCACGATATCACCTCCGATATAGATCCATCCGTGCCGAATGTTGTTGTTTTCGTTATTGTTTTTTCGCCCGTAAACACTTCCGTGATGCTTCCATCCGCATTAAATGTTGTTACAAGCCTGTTACCATCCGTATTGGTTTCAATAACCGTATTTCCGCTCATAATAACGGTGCCACCGATAAAGCCCTGCATTCCCATCAAAGTTTTGCGATTAATCGGCGTGCCGTTAGCTTCTGCGGTTTTGTCAATAATTTCAATCATATTATTCCCCCGATTCAAATGTTCCCGCCTCACGAGTATAATCCTTAACAATATCTGTCATGTTATACAAATCATAAAGGATCTTCTCAAGGGCGTTAAATTCTTCAAAATGATACCGCGCCACCGCATTCCTTGGCGAAGATTTAAACACATAGAATGCCTTTCTCAATGTTGCATTGTTCGCAACAAGCCTGTTAAGGTCTTGCGCGGTAAAGACATCCGAAGCCGTACATTCGATAACATCAATTGGTGCGTTGAAATAGCCCAACCTATTAATTATATCGCGCACCTCTATCTGTTTATTAGCAATCCTTTTAATTGTTTCTGAGGTCACCATTCCGCGTGCAAGGATCGCCTTTTCCGATTCAGACAATATCTCCGTCTGTTGGATTACATTTGTACGTATTTCTATGGCGCGGCGCACGTCATCTATCGTCCTATCATATATCATCAAATAACCTCTCGTATAATCGTATCTTTGATTAACAAACCGCCCACCAACTTAAATGATTGGCTCTCAATTACGCCCTTTATGCTCGATCCCAAAGGAGTATCAACGGTCAATATATTGCCCACGCTTGTACTTGCATCCTTTCCGGTTCTTTCCGCGATCTTTACTGCAACCTTTCTTGTCTTGCTGTAATAATTATAACACAAATCAAGGATTTTGTCAAGATTGTTTGTCGAAATAAGTGTCGCGTTTTTTACAGAAACAACCTTTTCAATATCGGTAGCCAATGCGCTTGGATTCTGCTTGCGCTTGGTAATGGTTGTGTGTGCATATCGCTTTCCTTGCAGCACGCAATTGTCTGAGGCGTTTATTGTTGCAAAGTTAGTGCCGCTGTTAAGGATTTCACCATTAATTATTGTCAAGTCATAAAGAGGCTCTGAAAATGTTATAAACATGCCGTTTTCAGTTCCCCCTGTATACGCTGTTACAATCTCTTGCGTTTGAATGTACTCATGTGCCGTAAGTTCAACCGCCGTTATACGCGTATCGTTTGACACGGTTTGCCCCTGCATAATTCGTGTAAGTGGTATGCTTTGCGACGATTCTGTACCAATCTCAAAGATTTTTACAACAGCCGACGCGCTTGTATCCGCCACCGCACCGATAGCAAATAACACTTGCATTAATGCCGCGCGGCAGTTAGTGTATGGTATATACCCACTTACCCAATATTCTTGCATCTCTTCATCGATCAAATAAGGAACCTTTGCTACAGTAAATATCTCCTCGATTATATCAAACGCAAGCTTGTATTTATATATTCCGCCCGAAAAAGGAGTATCTTCTAATACGCCGAGGTAATCTTCTGCGGTTATTCTCCATTGATTCGGTGCGGATTGCTTGGCAGATTGAACAAACATTGTTCCTTGCAGCTTTTCGTTAAAATATACCGACATCGGCTGTTTTTCTTCAAACGCAAGGTTATTGGCTTGTTTGCCATATATATCCACATCAAGGGTATTTATCGGCAGCTCCAACGAAATAGGGCTTATCTGCTGCAGCATTTTTGCGTTCTTAAGATCCGCGCCTGTAAATATCATGTTCGCGCCATATTCAATATCTCGGAGCCTCAATCTTGTGTTTGGCATATTAATTTCCTGAATTGAGAAAATGACCTTATTGTATGATTCGACGCGATTTGCGCAAAAATATCGAGGTTTATCGGGATAATATTCTGTTTCGGATAAAAGCTCATTATCACGATACCATTCAGCCTTCATGTATGTTGGATAAATGTTATTAAAAGTATCAAATACAACCGTGATGCCGTTTGATGTGTAATAATCGGTTGCGGTCAACGTTAACACAAGCGGAGGATCAAACGTGCCTGAATTGTTCGATGTTTGATTGCTCCACCATCCAATGTTATCCCCATTGTGTTCGGACGGGAGAGGGATTGTTCCCCCGTCCAAAGGCACCGTATACGGTTCGCAAGGATTGCCATAATTTTTGATTTGTGCGCCTGTCTTGTTGAGATCGCGCAAATCTACAAAGGATTCTTTTGCGGGTGCTGATGCCAAAAAATCTTGCTTTGCACCGACCGCCACTCCCCCATATTCAATCCGAATGCTCATGAAGGAATCACCTGCGCTTCCATAGGTATTATGTTAATCGTCAGATCGCCCCAATGGGTAACGCCGGATTTAACATCAATTGTTCGCACCGCGCGCGTACCGTTTGATACATAAGCATCATAAGCAATAGTCTCCTGATTATGCGCGATCTCTACGGGTATACCTTCATACCTCGGTGTCGAGATGCAATCATAAAGCTCATCATATTCCTTTTCAAAGCCTTTTCTTTTTCGCACCGTCACTTTGTGACCATAAAATGTACCAATAGGATCGAGGATCATCTTTGCTTTCGGTGACATCGTTCGCCCTGTGTTTTCAGAATACAAGATATTGAACGTTTCCTCAATGCTGATGATAAGCACATCATAAATCTTACCGTCTATCTTAAAGTAATCCATAACTCACCTCATCGCGCAACAAGGCTCACGCCTAATCTGCGGCTTTCTTCTGCTGTTTGTTGGAATGCCGTTCGTCCAAACTCGCGCCCATCTACCTCAAGCACAACCACAACCTCTTGATTGTTGTTTGTATATTGCGAAGGTGCCGCGCCTTGCTCTGCAAAATAACCCGATACACGCCCCGATACTGCCGAGCTTACCGAATTAGGCACCACCGCCCCCGTTGCGATTCGGGGAATTGATACCCTTCCGAATGATGCTTGCGGAATTTCAAATCCGAACGTTCTTCCCCCGACGCCCGGCACCCAATCGGGGATTTCAAAGCTTAAAGCTGATAGTGCCTCGGCAACCATATTGACCATACGTTCAAACAGACTTATTACGCCGTTTATCGCACCTTCAAAGCCGCTTATTAATCCATTGCCAGCGTTTATTGCAAGATTTCTCCACCATTCGATGGTAAACACGGGTGCAATGTACTTGTTCCAAAAGTCTTTGACAGCATCCCAAGCATCTTTAATCCATCCAACAATAGCCCCCGCATTTATCGCTGTTACGGTTACCAAGCCTGCCGCACCCGCCACGATTAAACCAATGCCAAGCGGAAGGATGCCACAGCAAACAAGTATAATGCCGAGGACAAGAAGGGATCCGCTAACAATTGCAGTTATAGCACCTATCGATCCCCTTAACGCTTCGACAATCGCATTCCAATTGACAACAATAGGAGTAACAACGCCCGCAAGCCCTGCGAGTATTAACGGGATGCCGAATGCAAATTGCCCAACCACGCACAACATTATGCCAATCGCAAGAACCGTGCCCCCAAGAGTAAACAATGTCCAACCAAACTCGCCCGCTATTTGATCTTTAATGCCGCCCCAATTCAGCGCAACGGGAGCCACAAAAGCCGCCACGCCCATTATAATTAAACCAATACCATATTGCCACGAAGCCGCCGCGCAAAGCAACATACCAAGTACGATAGCGGTCATTCCCGCAATTATAACTGCATTTGTTATCGCATCTTTTACCTTTTGCGATACCTCATCGCTATTCAACGTTGCCATGCTTACATTGAACGCGGATATTCCTGCCAAGATTAAACCGATGCCCCATCCAATATGCCCCGAGAAGAGCAAGATTGTTCCAAGAGCGGCTAAAGACATACCAACAACCGCCATTACTGTGACAAGAGCTGCGCTTACTTCATTCGCGACCTCTTGCCCGCTAATCGATCCGATTCCTTCAATGTTGGGTTGATTGTCGCTCGATCCGCTTTCTTCGCTTGTTTGGAATGTGATCTTTTGAATCTCGTCAAAGCCCGCGAGTGCTCTTTGGGCTTCTTTTGCCGCTTTTTTGGTGTTGTCACCAAGCTCATCAGCATTGTCTGCACTATCCTTTAATCCGGCAGACATTGCATTTGCTGCTGCCTTTAAAGCATTTGCATTTTCTACCGTTTCACCGCTCTTGTTGTTTATAGCGTTTAGTCCTATCGTTGCAACCTTAAGGACTTCGGTAAGGCTTTTTAGCAACGGCAATATAACCTCGTTTGCAAGATTACCAAACGAAACCTCAAAATCTTCGTATGCCGCTTTATATTCAGCACGAATAAGAGCAGATGTTTCGGCAACTTGCTCACCATATTTTTCGGTCGCTTGCTCAAGAATCGCAAGCGTACGAATCTGTGATTGCTCATACGCCGTAAGTTGCTCCCACGATCTGCCATCCGCTACCTTCTTGAACGCCTTTGTCATCTCAATGGTCTTTACATTGACAAATATGCCTAAATCCTCGACCGCTTCCGTGTTTCCAAGCAAGCCCGAACGGATTCTTTCTTGTACATCTGCCATTGTGCGTCCTGTGTTGCTCGCGACAACCGCTGTTGTCTTGAGATATTCAGCGGTCAATTGCGCGTTTGTCGATTGGTCTGCCCATGCGCTGAAAAGATTTCCATATACCGCGGAAAAAGATGCAGCCGCAGATTTAGACATACCCAATGCCTCGGCATTCGCATCAATAAACCTTCCCAATTCACCACTCGCGGCACCATATATATCGATAAGCCGCTTAACGCTTGCTTCCGCTTGAGTTGCTGCTTCTCCCGATGCCTTCCCGAATTGAATTAACTGTGTTATTGACAAGATTAGCCCAAGCTGTCCCGCAAGATTAAACAACGATGATCCGATGCTTGACATGGCTGCCTTAACATCATTTCCTGTTTGTTGCACTTGACCGCCATATTGCTTTGTTGCTTTGGTGTTGTTTTGTATTTGCTTTTCGGTGCTTTTTAAAGCTTCATTTACTTTTGTTTGCGCTTGCGCAGATTGTTGCGCAGACTTGACGCTTTCCTTGCCAAGTTCCGCCGCGCTTTTCTTTGCATTTTTTATATAATCTTTAATGCCCGCATCATCAACTTTTGTGGTAAGAATAATGCTTCCATCACTTTGCGGAATTGCCATTTAATTCGTCTCCTTTCCTTATATTTCGGAAAATAAGAACTCTCTTTCTTCGTCTGACATCTTTCGGGGCAAATATACTAAATCGGGATGCTCCCGACAATATTCTTCTTCCCATTTGTCAAGCTTTTTTCCTTTCGCTTTTTTGGCTCTTATCGAGGTAATTGTTGAAAACGTGCATTCCCCGATTTCGCCATATGCTCCTATGAAATCATACCAATGTGTGTAATTCTTTGAATCTCTTACGCTGTATCCAAGCACGCGGCTGACAGGCGGAGCAATAAGGTTAAAATCATACTCCCAATCCATAAGCTTGGGCGCATATTGATCTTTGTTTTTGTCTGCATTTTCGCCATTGTTTATAATACGGTACATTTCTTTTACTGCTTTTTCGGTGTCTTGGCAACCCTCAAGCGATTCATAAAAGATAAACAATGCGCAAGCTATGCGGTGTTGCGGCTCAAGATCTTCATCGTTAAGTGCCGCGATAACATCAAGCACCACTCTATAATCGCAATCGTTGCGGATGTTATACTCTGCCCCGTCAATGCAAACATTGGTCGGTAAACTCCAATCCATATTATCTCATATATTTCGCGATATGCTTTTCCATGCTCTTTTCCGCTTTCGCATTTGCTTCGCGGGCATACTTCTCGATTTCGGGCGATATCGCTTCGATAAATTGTATAATAAAATACCTTCCATCGACTATTGCAAACGGTGAGCAATGCTTAAACACCTCCGCTGATATATCTCCGCCAAAAGCAGTGTCTAATTCTTCGCAAAGCGCATTTGTCGCTGCTCGATATTGTTCTATTGCCGCAAGCCCCTCATCAAGGCTCGGCACGCCTTCATTCGTCAGCTCAACCTCACCAATATCTTTGATCCTTTCGGAAATACGATCCTTGAAATCTTTAAGTCTTATCGCGAGGTTAGGATCGGACGGGTTAAAATAAATGGCGGTCTTATCGCCGTTATCAAATTCAATGGGGAAAGCAATCTTGCCTGTACTTAATTTCATTGTTACACTCCTTTAAAGCAAATACACCGCCCTACCATATAGGGCAAGGCGGTGCTTGGTTATTTAATTATTATGCCGCATCGGGCGTGAATGTAATCTCCGCGCCATCTGCTTTAGGCATTGTGCCGACAGTATACTTGTTTGCATAGTGAATATCGACATCGAATGCAAGATAATCGCCCGCTTCGCCCGTGAAGTTGTTGATCGCAATCATAACATCTTCCTCAAGACGAGCCTTGCAGGTGTTTTCGGTTGCGCCGTCAACAAATTCATACTTTTGCAGAATCTTGATAGCATCAATCTTTGATGTGTCACCTGTCAGCCAAGCATCAAAGAGTATTTCTGCGAGCTTGCTGTTCTTGCGAAGCGCAATAACAACGCCCGTTTGTGTAGGCTGCGCGGTGCCTCTTATCATATCAACATAGCCGAGAACATCCGATGTCTTCTCGATATCTTGATTGTTGTCGATCGTCCAAGAGCTTATGCCGCGTCCCTGAAGCTCCCAAGTAGGGGAAAGCCCTGTGCCGGAAACATCAGCATAAATCTTAAAATGCTCCGTCTTAACTTTAGGATTTACAATATCGTTAAAAGCCATTTCTTTTTTTCCTTTCGTCAAAATTGACCGCTTTGTAAAGCGTTATTTAATGTGCGTGTTAAGTTTTGAAGTTGCCCCGCCTCCGCCGCAGCTACATCCCACTCATCTGTCGAATAAGGATTTTTTTTCTTAAATTGAAATCCTTTGCCATAATAGACATATCTTGAATACGGCTGAACATAGTGTATTTGCCACGGCTGAACCTTTGCCGTGTCTTGCATAATGCCTGTATCCTTTGGCGTATACGGATCAATCAACCTCTTCCATTCGGTTGACACAAGCAAGCCAAAGCGATCATTGGTCACTTTTTGCAAAATATTCGCTTCGTTAAGGTCAATCCGTATATTCATATTCCACCGTCTTTCTGTTCTCGCGGTTTAAATACCTTAAGCGGATCGTGATGTAATAACCTACCGTGTTTTCTTCGGGGTTTACATAGCGAATTTGCGGAACAAAAGGATTGCATTCAATAGATACCACTTGTTCGCCTATATTGGGGAACTTGTTAGCATCGTTTTGCTCCTTTACCCATTGACATACCTTCTCGACATCTTGAAGCGAAAGCACATTTTCATTGCGCGCAGGAGCTGTGGAATCGTTGACATCATACCACCGATAGCAATTTACTTGAAAATCTTCGTAAACCGACAAATACGGCACGATCTCGCACAGATAATTACCGAGTGCATCGGTTCTTTCCTGATATTGATGTGTCGGTGATGCGCCTTGCGGTAATATAACATTAACGCCGATATCTTCGGTGGCTGCTATGCTCCAAAGGTTAGACAGTTGCGGACATTGCCGAAAATAATCGAATAATATCGCATACTTATTCATTCAATCACCCCACATTCGCAATGGTAATGTTGTCAACGCTCATTCGGTGAATATTCGCTGATACTGAACGAACAACAATGCCGTTGTCGGCATATTTCTTTTGAAGGTCGCCATACTCTCGGCTTGTTGTGACAACATCGTCAACCTCCGCCAACACAACGAAATCACCCACTTGCACCGTGTAAAAGCCCTCACGGATATCCACGGGTAGTTTGGCATATTCAAGAGGCGGTTTGTATCGATCAACATCTTTCGATATAACCGTTACCGCATTGACTATGTTTTCAACTGTGCCGTCTGCTTTGCTGACAATGCCGCCCTGAATGTTGCACATCTCAACAACAAATTTGTCAAAATGTCTGTCTTCTACTGCATTTGCGGGAATGTCATTATAAATAGTAACCTTGTGTTTCCACAGATTTGTCAAGACATCGCCCCCCGATACAAGATGCTAATTCCTGTCTTTGTGTAAACAGACACCAAAGGCTCAATGATTCGGTCAATGTCCGCGAGATAATCGTCATTGGTCTTTACGCCATATGTCTCGCTTTCGCTGACACCGCCCGCTGATTGGCTTCTGCTTACAACGGCTCCCTGCTTTTGCTGCGAGTATATACACTCTATCAAATCAGCGCAAACTACCTCGACAATTAGCGGAATCTCCAAGAAGTGCTCAAGCCTGTGCTGTGTCCTGATGTCAATTATAGCGCACGCACGTTCAATTGTTTTTTTAAAGGCGGATTCTTCAAGAGTACCGCCTATTTCCTTGTAACGCTCATAGGTTAAGTATTGCATGAATTACCGCCTTATCTTTGATTACTCTGTGATTGTACCAACGACAACGCCGTCAATTCTCTCTGCAAAGAACACCATACCGTTTACAACGGTGTTAGCTGCTGTCATGTTGGAATAGTCGGGTGTCTCATGGATGCCAATGTAGCCGGTCTCGTCTGCAGTAAAGTCGAACGCTTCGCCAAGATCCGCGCCATTAACGGGAACGTAATAGAGGACAATGTTTTCCTTTGCTGTCGCATAGAGCTTGCCTTGAGGAACAGATGCGTTCATGATAACGGTACCAAGACCGAGGAAGTTCTCGACATATGTCATGCCGAAGGCGGTCTGTGTGGTAATCTGTGCCGCGCCAAGATAATCCGCAACATCAAGGGGATTTACAAAGTATACAGCCTCAACAGCATCATCGTCAAAAAGAACCTGAAGTTGTCCCCACGCCTGTGCGAGGGTGTTCTGAAGGTCTGCACCGGATGCAGATCCTGTGCCGCTTGCAAGATATCCGAAAAGGTCAGCGCGCACTGCCTTCTGTACATCGCGAAGCATTTGGTCAGTTGTTGCCTGAACAGCTTGGTCATAGCCTCTGTCAATGATCGCCTCTGCGCTTGTTGCCTTTCTCCACTTCTTGAGCGTGATTTCGCCAAGCACAACGGGTTCGGTGGTGTACTTGGAGAGCGGAATAACCTCGCCCTCTGCTACGTTGCCATCTTCAAGAGTGCCAACAGCTCTGTAAGCTTTAAGTGTTGTGCCTGCTTGCTTTGCAATCTTGCGTGTAACGCCGAGTGCTTCCATAAACTTTCTTACGCCTTCGGTAAAGTTGAAAGTAAACTCGATCTCTCTTGCCTTAACAAGGTCTGCCTTTTTAATAAGATTAGTCTCTGCCATTATTCAATATTTCCTTTCGCAACATTTTCCGCGATTGCCATGCGCTTCTCTTCGCGCGACATATCGCTATTCATTATATCTTTTACCGATGAGAAGCTTTTACCTGCTCCCATCGCTCTGCCGCCCGCCAATCTTACTGCGGTCACGCCCGTAAATGCGGTGGCATCATCTTTTGTGAGTGCATGAAATACATCCGCATCACTTTTGCCCTCATTTTCCTTGTCGGACAGGGCGGTCTCAAACTTTCTGCGATAATCCGCGCGTATAGCATCGTGAGTGAACTTCTTGTCACCAACTACCGCATCAAATCTTTTGTCATATCCCTCTGCCTTTTCCTTCGCGATTCGGTCGGCTTCGGCTTGTCTTGCCTTCGCTTCATTTTCCGCAACAAGTGCTTCATACTTGCTTTTGTACTCTTCTGCTCCGGCATTGCTTGCTTTTAATGCTTCAAACTCTGTGTTGATCTTTGCAGCCGTCTCTTTGGCTTCTTTAACCTCGGCTTCAAGTGCCGCGACTTTTGACTTTGCTTTTTCAACATCAGTCCCGTTTATAGCCATTATCTTGTCAAGCTGTTCGTCTGTTAACTCTGCGATCTGCTTTAATTCATCACGCTTCATTTCTTTTCTCCTTTTGCTACGCTTATTATACGAGGGTTGCATCCTCTTGCTTTTGCATTTTTACGAGTGCCAAGCTCTTTTATTATATTATATCACATTTTTCCCTTTTTGTCAAGGGGTAATTTATGTTTTTGGATTCCGAGGAATAGACATTCTTTTTTTGTCCTCGGGGATTTTGGTGATTTCTGTGATTTCAGAATATTTCTCTTGGAGTGCCTTAATCCGTGCATTGCATTGTTTGACAAGAGCCTTATCACCGCTCGCCCTTGCCAATTCGCGCGTTGTTTTTTCCTTGCGCACAGCTGTTTCCAAACGCCTCTGCATCTGTGTGGCTTCATATCCTGTCACCATCTTGCCGTCAATTTCAAAGGTCTTGGCGTTTTGTTCGTTGAGCCGCCTTAACTCATCGGGCGAATGTCTTGGTTCGCTTACACCGCAAATAATCGGGGTCTTAAAGTGCAAACAGCCGTAATCTTGCAAACGCAATAATGCTTCATCCGCGCTTTCAAAACTTTTACCGTTAATTGTTCGCGATTCGCCCAACGCAAATTGCTTGCCCTGCATAAATTCGTGAGACGGTCTTGGATTACTGTGCCAATCCACCTCGATACCGTCACAGCCCAACTCGTCACCGATCATCTCGTTGTACTCAATGGATGCCTGTTTTGCTCCCCACAGCAGATTCTGCCGGACAACGGTGTCAAGCCTACGCGTTATTCCGCTTCCATACTCAACACGGATTCCGCTGCCGCCTAAATCTATGATGGTCTGTCGCATTGCCGTGTGAAAGTCGGTTGCGCCCGTTGTTACTTGCATAACGGCTTTGTCAAGCATATCCGTGTAAAATCGCTGAAGCCCTATTGTATCGCCATTATGGTTAAGAATACAAAGAGCCTTTGTCTTCGCAAGGTTTATCATCGTCTCGCCTGTGCTTTTGGCGTATGCTCTTGCTATGGCTTGCAGCTCTCGGTTGTCATTGAACGGCACAAATTTTTTTTCGCGATAATCATACAACGGCTGATTCTCAAGATGCTGCTCGGCAAGCAAATCCGCATACATCTTTTCAATCTGCGCAATGTTGTAACTTGTTACCTTTGCCAACTCCTTTGTTATCGCATCCATATCTTGGCGCACCGCAACGATGTTGTTAATCGTCTCGACATCCGCAAATGATAATCGGCTATACTTATTTATCCTTTTTCCGATTCGCTTTAATGCCGACATTTCCCATCCGCTTACGTTTTGGGATAGAATCTCCGCTAATTGTTCAAGATTACTCATTTTTCCCTCTCCAAAAACACCGAAGACATCTCTGCCCTCGGTGTCTTAAATTATAGGTGCAGAGCATATTATTCGCTCATATCCACCTCATATCTACTTGTGTTGTGTTAGGTTATTTCCTTATGCCTGGCCGCTTGCTTGGTAAATAAAGTGCTCGCCTAATGTAATTTCACCATTGTCTATCCTTACCCAATTGGCATACACGCCAAAATCACCTGCGAACACACCCGAAAATTCCGCTGAACTCGACTGGGGGGTCGAACACAGAGTCAACAGAGTACTGTTGTTGTCAGCCATAACCACTTGACCCTTACGATAAGCGTCTTCAATTTCCTGTGTAGTTTTGCTCGACGTAAGATAGCCGTTTTCGTCATAATAAATTTCAACAATAAACGTACTACGCGCAATTGCTTCGTCGGGCAAAAACTTCTTTTTTATTTTATGCACAATTGTTTTGGTATGTTCAAGCGATTCAGTAGTAGCGAAAGATTCTGTATAATTATATGATCCGTCATCATACCAATCTTTGGAAAAGTATATTCCACATTCAGGATATTTCTCACAAGGCACTTTAACAACAAGAACGCCATAGGCATTTGTGTATTCCGCCGTGACATTTCCTACCGAAACTAATTCATCCCACAAATCTGCAATTTTTTCTTCACGAATTTCATCGCTTTCGATGAATGTATATTTTGATGTCATCAATTGTTCGTCAGTAAGTACAGCATCGGACACTTTGTAATAACCAAAAAAATATTCGCCATCTTCATCAACATAGTCGACCACCGTCAACCCCTCGGTATCACCATCCCAAGTAATATTCAAGGGTTCGTTGACTACTGCGGTTTCTTCATAGTGCGTTCTGTTCTTCACATATCCTGCTTCGCCTTCGCTTGCGTTCCAATCGGCTCCGTCGCCGCTTGAATTGCCGCCTCCGAATTTCTTCAAAAACCTTTCACGCCTCGTAACGGGCTTAATATCCTCGCCCGCTATAATTTTTTCTTCTCTTGTAATCGGCGTTAAATCTGCCATATTATCGTCCTCCATTCAATATTCTTTCGATAGCCTCATCGGTATCGTTTTGGGTGTCTTGGTTGATTCTTTCAAGCTTTTCCGCGCGCTCTTCAGCGGTCATATTCGGGAATAGCCATTGCATCTCGTCTATTTTTTCCGCTACGCCACGGTCAACAGCATTTGCGATTCGTTGATACTGTGCTTCTTCATCTGCGAACGGATCAAAGAAATCATACTTTACCGACCACAAATCGGGAGCAATGTTGAGGAACACCGCATCCGCGCGCAGGGTCATATCCACACCGTTCTTGACCGCCGTGTGTATCTTGTCGATTAGCGCAATTGTCGAAGCATTCGCTCTGCGGATCTCCGTTGCTGTTGTTGCCTTGCCGTCATCAAACGGAGTAAGGAATCCCCTATCCGTTCCCACTTGTTGCTCATACTGTTGCAGATCGTCAAGCAACTTGCTTTGATATTCGTTGTATCGGATTGACGGCGAGAAGATATCAATGCTTGCGCCTGTGTCTCCTGCCCTGTGATTAATCGGGAACATTCCTTCCGGCATCTGCCATTCTTCGACACCATCCTTGCCCTTGCCTTTTCGGAGAACGAGGGGATCAGCAAACACTTTGCTTTCTGCGCGGCTGAATTCCGTTTCTATCATGTCGAGGTCATTAAAAATCTTTGCTTCGATCTCTTCACATCCGAAGTTAAGCGGAACACCATACACAACAGACATTCCCCTGCTTGATGTTGGGGATTTAAATCTACCAACTCCGATATGGTTTGCATTTTCAAGTTGCCACATCCCTTCAAAGTCCGCCCATTCATCAAGGGAAACTCTCTCGCTTTGTTCGTTTGTTGTGAACACATCAACAAGCAATGTTCCGCCCGTAAGTGTGTGTCTTCTGTTCAAATAGTAAACCTTATTGTCGGTGCCGATGTACTCATCCATAACACCAATAATGTCGGTTACCTGATCGCCATCCATGTCAAGCACGCGCACTCTGTCTTGTGGCACATATCGGTGAAAAAGTCCGCCCGCGTTAGTGTGCGAAGGGAATACCCAATAATCGCCTGAGCCGAGCATCTCCGATACGATCTCAAATCGATTTGCTTCAAGGTTTTTGCAGAGATCGATTAACGGCTCCGCTTGCACGCTGTCGCTTTCAATATCGTATGTGCTTTCGGTGTTTGCGAGGTTGTTCAACTTCGACACGAAGATTGCGAGAAAATTGATGCGCTTTGTGTCTCTGTACTGTTGTGTGTTGCCTGTCGGCACTTCTTTGAATGCCTTGTTGTATGCCGTCTTTATCGCATTCCAAAAAGCATTCCAAAACGTTTTAATCTTTTGAAACAAATTCACTCCCCCTATGCTTCAATATAATGCCAATATCCGCTTTCCGAATATATGTTGCTGTCCCATGTGTCTATTTGATACGATCCGTCATCAAGATATACAGCTTCTCCGCTCTTGGGATCGAACGTTAACTCACAAAGCTCCTCTATAAGGTCATCGCATTCGCCCTCGACAAACTTAACTCTTTCGGTCTTAAAAAGCTTTGAATAAAGAAAAACACGATCCTGCAGCGGAGGCTTGTAACACTTTGCCGCCCTATACCTTGTGTTATCGTTTATCGTGTTAATAATAACATCTATGTGGTCGCAGTTAATAATCTGAATGCGCACCCCATATTTTTCTTCGACAGCATCGCAAAACTCCGTGACAAATTTTTCCACATCGTCCATCGTCATTTCGTCTGCTTGCCGTTTTTCTGACTTTAGCTTGTATTGTACGCCATCATACCCTTGCGCGGTACAAGTCATCGCATATGCCGAGCCGTTGCCGCCTATGTCAAAGCCGCATTCTATCGCGCGGAAGCGCATCGGCAGCTCGTCAGCACTAATTATATAAGGCGTTTGATCTCCCGCAAAATTTGGGAAAATAATGCCCTGTGCTGTCTTTCTTCTGCCGAGTATATCGCGCTCATACCACACCGTCCCCTTTTGGTATGTTTCAAGCGTCTTGCGGAGCTTGGCATCGTCAATAGAAAGATTGTCGGCAATTGTGAAATGACCGTAATTATACCCATATGCGCTGTCCTTTTTTTGCTTCTCTTCATGAAAATCAAGCACATCGGTATAATACCAATGGTTCTCCGCTTTCGGGTTCAGATCGTGAAAAATTTTGCGGTCTGCGCTTGATAATGTACGGTCGAACACCTCTTGAATAAATTTCGGGTGACACTCGTTTGCCTCGGTCACATAAGCCATGCCGTATGTGTTACCCTTGATATACTTTTCATCCCCATCCTTCGCTCCGCCTGACACAAGGATGATTTTTTCGCCGCTGTTCGTGTTTACATACAAGCACGATCTGTCTTTATACTTTCCCTCTCGGCATTGACCGTCAAAGAAATTTGTCAGCCCAAAGCCATCGCAATCCAATATGTTAAGCTTCGCCGTTGTCTGCGATACTCCTGCGATCAGATGCAGCTTGTTTGGGTGGTTTTGCAGAGCCATGCAGAACGCCAACACTTGAAGCACGTTCTTCCCGCCTCTCTTGCCGCCTTCCGCCACATTGTACCAACAATTCTGCGTGCGCCGCAGATACGCGACTTGCCTTTGGGTGAACGGTGCCGGAATATTAATCATCGTCATCACCCTCAAAATCGGCTATGTTTCTATTAGGTGCAGGGTTGTTTATAAGGTCTGCGAGGTTTTGCATACCCTCATTAAACGCATTATCAACGGTCTTTTCATCGTCTGCTTTGTCTTTCCAATGACACCAATTTTTCAATCCAAAAATGCTCATTGTTGCATTGTACTTTCCAAGCATACCGCCTGTCATTATCGTGTCGCTCTGCAAACGCTCAAAATCCTTTTTTATAGTGGGGAAGTATTCGTTCAAACTATTGTATATAGTCTTTCGGTCAACCGCACTATAATGTTCTCCAAGCCATCTGCAAAAAGCCGTCTGTGTTGGTACTTTCTCAAAGCCATTATCAATTATTTCGTTGCAAAAATCATTCCAAAGTGATATGAGTTCTTCACCGCTTGAAAACTTTTTCGGTTGTCCTGACACTATATCTCCCCTCGCATTGCTTTGCTTCTCTATCTTTTTCTATAAACTCAATAATTTTATTTATTCCCTCTTTGCCCGAACATATATAAACCCAAAGAAGCAAAGCCCATTTTTTATCTTCATCAGAAAGGTGTTTTAATCCTTCAAGAAGATAGTTGCTTGTAAACTCTTTGTTTGCCATACATTCACCCCATTATGCACAAAAGAGCCGACACAATCGGCTGTGTTTGGTTAGCATATCATATCAACTCCATATTTTTTAGATTTTCGCACCGAGAGGGGCGGTCACAACCCCACTCGGCACTTCTCGTCTATTCCGAGCCGTCAAAAATACAAAGGAGGTAAAAACATTCATCATTCTCGCGTTTGGCAGGGACAGAAGGGATCGAACCTTCGCGATGCAGGAGTCAAAGTCCTGTGCCTTACCTCTTGGCTATATCCCTGTGTCACCCAACTGCGTTGCAAGCCGCCACCGTTGCCCATCGGCGCACCAAGTCCATTGTGATGTTGGGTTATAAAAAAGAAAGGAGTTCCCCGCATATATTATACCACAAATGGCGGCATTTGTCAAGGCTTATGCGATGTTTTCCAAATCATCAACCCATTTGTCAATGATTTCCCTTCCACTTTTGGGAAGATCTAAATAGCTTTTAACTCTGCAATTCACTTTCTCTCGTGTTCAAAAACTTTTATCGTCCTGTGCTTCCGAAACCGTTATCGCCTCGCTCGGTATCCTCAAGCGAATCTACCACCTCAAGCTCCGGCAAAAGGATCGGACACACCACAAGCTGTGCGATCTTGTCACCGCGCTTAAAGGTATACGGCTGATTGCTGTGGTTATATATCTTAACCTTGATCGAGCCTGTGTATCCGTAGTCAACGGTGCCTGTGGGAACGGTAAGTCCGTGTTTAAAGTTAAGTCCGCTTTTGGATTTGATCTCTCCGGCCGTCATAGGCGGCAGCTCGATGTGAACTCCTGTATCAATCACCGCAGAGCCTTTCGACTCAATATACACGTCTCTCGGCGTATAAAGGTCAAGCCCTGCATCCATTTCGTGCGCTCTTGTAGGGATAAATGCCCCCTCGTCTAATACTATCCTCATTGGTTTATACCTCCTTTATTGTTATACCGTGTAAATAACGTAATAATTTGCGTTTTATGATGTACTCTTTGGTTTTTGTTGCTTCTGATTTTGTATCCTCGACAACGGTTTTTCCGTTTTCCGTGTAAACAAAATCTGCGATGTAATTTACAGCATGCTCCACACAGATCTTTGCAAGCTTCGGCATCCCCTTGCGTGTGCCGCGCATATATACCTCGCCTGTGTCGATGTACTCATACTGTGCAGGTATCAGCTCAAACTTTACCTGCGTTCGGAGATCGGATATGTATCCGCACTTCCCCATAAAGTACAGCTCCTGATATCTCTTTGCTTCCTTTGCCGAGTCAAAGTCAATGCCGTGTACCCTCGTTTTTTTGTTATTGTACTTACTCATCTTTGCCTCCTGTAATCAGCTCGCTATACGGCAGATTCTCGATCCACTTGCAAAATTTTCGCCATTCGCGGAGGCGGTGATCCTTTCGCTGTCTGTAGATCGTCTTGAGCTGTCTGTAATTGGTTGTCATTCGTGCCGTAAGCATAAAGCCTGTAGGCAAGTTATACAGCAATGTCAGGTAATCCTCTTTGCTCTGTGTCTCGTTATATTTCGCCACAAGAGCCTTAACCTCGTTGATGATATTCTCGGTCACATACTCGTTACATTGCTCTTCAATGGAAAATTTTGCGGCTCTGTGCATAGTAGATTGAGAGGAAACGAAATCCACAAAGTGATACCTCTGCATCTCCGTCCACGCCTTTAACGAGAAGGTTAAATCAAACTGCACTATGATGCCTGTCAAAAACTGATCGTGTCCTGTTCCCGGTTCGCATCCGGCAAGCTTTCGCACCGTTGGTGTCATCTCCTCGGTGCATTTGTCGGTATCAACCGACATCGGAAATTTGGACGCTCTCACGCTGTCCTCAAGTCCGTATATATTAACGTTTTTAATCATTATTTCACCCTCACTATTCTTTGATTACTGCTGCCGTACATCTGTCCTTCGCACCGAAGCTCCTCGATATACTCTCCGTCAACGATCACGTTGCAGAGCTGTGCAAGCTCGGTGCCCTTTATCTCCTCATACCTAAAGCCTGTGTATGCCCACACGTTCACGCTCGGAAGGAGCTTCAGCAGCTTAACGCATTCGCTCTGCTGATAAAAGGGATCACCGCCGCTTAAAGTGATACCGTCAATATGCTTCTTCGCCTTTATCTGCCTTGCAAGCTCCTCCACCGAAATTTCTTCGCCACCGCCGAAATCCCACGTTTCGGGATTATGGCATCCTCGGCAACGGTGTGCGCATCCCTGCGTAAATATCACATATCGCACACCGTCTCCGTTAACGAAGGAGCAGGGCAATGTTCCTGCTATTCTCATTTGCCCTCTGTCATTTCTGCAACGAGGTTGTCTATAGCGTCACGAACTTGCAACAGGGTGCGATTGAAATAACCTTCGATCTCGCTTTTGGTTAGCAATCCAAGCAACGGCAATCCAAGTTTAATCGGTGTCTCTTTCAACCTCTCCGCAAACTCCTTGATGGCTTCGGCTCTGTCCATAAAAGCAACCATTCTCAACTCTTCAATCTCCGCCTTTTGGCGGTTGATGAGGGCTAAGACGCTTTCGAGAAATTCGGTCGGTATACTTCCACAATCAAAACAGCCTTGATATATAAAAGGACATCCCTTACAATCGGCACCGAAACACTCCAAAGCCTTCACGATCTCCTCATCCGTGTACTTACGTTCGCTCATTTCTGCTCACCGCCTTTCATAAATGATGCCTGTCAAAATAGGTTTCATCAACTTTAACAAAATCAACATCACCCTCTAAATTGACACAACTTTCACATAATTTTTTATAAGCATTTTTAGCAATTTGATATGTCTTGTATCTTTTAGCTTGTTCTTCATCCGACACCAATACCGCAAATCTTTCTTTATTAACTCTATATGAGCCATTACCAATATAATTAGTAAGTCCTCTATCCGTTATTTTTACAACAAATCTCATTACTCTTCACCGCCTTTCATTCTTTTTCCACAATGCGGACAATATTTCCACTCGCCCACATCGTTGTAATAACTGCTGCACATCTTCCCGCATACGGAACATTTGTAGGTTGCGTTTCGGTTTGTTCTGCGTGGCTTATACAATATCCATTCAGCCATCCGCTCGCTGCCTTTTTTTGGTCTGTCTAAATATGGTGGATAATCTTTGATATTGTTTAACTCCATATGTTTCCGTTCGTCCTCTTTGAGTAATTCAACAATCTGTAACGCAAATTTTCTTGAATTAAGTATCAATTTTAATTCGCCATCTTCATATACACCATAATCGCAAACAACATCTCTAACCTCATATTCAGCCATCCCCCTCACCACCTTTCGTGTATTTCTCTTTGAGTTCTTCGATAAAGCCGCTTGGTATGCAATGTAATGTTTGATAGGGTGTTTCAAGTTTAAAAATACTTATCTCAATCGCCTCAAAAATCTTCGCCACCTCATCCCTCGGCACTACATCGGCTGTGGGTATTTTTGCCAAGTTGGGAGAATACGATTCTCCTGCATCGCAAAAAGTATTACACTTTCCGTGTCTGCAAAAGCGGCAAGTCTCGCACTTGAATAAGTGTTCTGTATCAATGTAAGGCATATTCATTCTCCTTTCATCTTCGCTCCG
>JAZKZG010000050.1:0-6831 GCA_045612565.1 Eubacteriales bacterium | reverse complement strand
GTATACTTTGCAGTTGAGAACTCGGCGTGAGGAGTAACGTATTTCTCGGGGTGCTTTGCCGAGTCCTCTATATAGGTGAGCAGGTCTTCCTTCAGCACGGTATATTTTCTTGTTCTCTTGCCAGTGTTTTGGCATTTGATGAAGCCGTTGTTGAGCATCCAAGCGCACTTTCGTTTGCTGATATGCAAGGCGCAACGCACCTGTTCGCCTGACAGCACTTGTGGTAAACTGATCAGCATTTCTTATCACCTCGGATACTATATCGCTTTCCTTTATCGTTAGCAGTCTTGACGAGGTAATCAATGAAGGCGTCCTTGGTGAAGATATAACCACCTTTGTAGGTATAGGATTCAATCTCACCGTTTTTGAGTGCGGCGTAGATTGTGTTCTTACCGACGGGCGACCAATGGGTTGCTTTCATTGGTGTTAAGATATCGGGGCATTTTTTGGGCATCTTTTCGTATGCTTCTCGTTGTTTTTCTTGGTTCATTTTCATTCTCCTTGTGTTTTCTTTGCCCGAGAACACACAAAGGATTTAGGTAATTTCTCGCATCTATCTCGCAAATTTCTCGCAAAAATTCAGATGTTTTTCAAAATCTCGCAGAATGGGTGGACATATTATAAATTTCAGGGACGGAGAGGGGTGGTGCGGTAGATACTGCCTTTTGCTCGAAATCAGTTTGCGGGCAACCGCACGTGAGTTCGAATCTCACCGTCTGCGCCAGAAAAATAACATGTCTTAAGACAAGGTATTTTTTTAAATACACCTACACATGTATAATTTATTTTATCATACGATAACACGATTTCATAAAAAAGCACCAATCAACTGATTGGTGCTTTTAGTTATTTATTTAAAAATTCAACAGCTTTAGTCTGAAGTTTATCGGCAATCTCGGGCATAAATACCGAGCTGTTTGCCTCGTAGCCACCCTCGTCAAACGCTGATTGTGAAGGAAGATATCCCTCGCCACCATTAATAAGACAACAAGCAATTACAAACTTATCGGGTGCGCCTTTATGTGCCGCTGTCGAATACTCGGTAAACGGCTCTCCTCCCCAGCCCACGAATGCGAGTTTACCCGCTTTTACGCAGGATACGGGTACCTTTACAAAAAGCGGCTGATCGTAGATACGCGCGATACGTCCCCATTCACCGAGGTCGTTAAGCGATACGCTGTAGTCAAGTTCTTTTGCCTTGTGCTTTCTTAAAAGTTCAGCACACTCCTCAACTCGCTCCATTCCACGTGTATTTGTGGGAATGGGCACAAGTTCAAAATCAAACGATACACCATCGGCATCAATTTTTTCAGTTTTATCCCAGAGGTTTACAACAGAGTTTGCAATAGTTCTGCCCATAAACTCACTGTGTCCGTAACCACCACGGATATTATGAAGGTCAACGTGGTTTGTATCACCCTGCGGTCCGTTCATAAGAATACAATGACAGTCGGGAATATCCTTTTCGGTAAAACGTCTTACAAAGCCCGGCCAATCGGCAGACAGCTTGTTGCCGCTGATAACGTCGGGATGTGTGTGGAAGTTTACAAGCGCAATATCCTTTTTATCCTCTCTCATAAAACGAACAAGGCGCACGGTATTGTCAGCCTCACCAATCGGTCCTACAATCTCATCAAGACGCTTAGTACCGGGGTTTGTACTGGAACTACCGTCTTTCATACGGTAGCGGCGGATAAATGACAGCGGCTCTGATGCCTGTTCTGCGCCGACGCCTACGACAGCCTCACTCATATCGTCCATTGCCATTGTAACAACGTCGCAGTACTTACGATTAAGCATTTCAAGATATACCTTGTCGTCTTCCCACGCTGCAACGCCCGCTCTGCCACCGAGACGGAACGAGGTATGCTGATGAAGACCCTGTAAAAAGATAGCCTTTTCATCAAGACCTATCTTTTTTGAAATAAGTTTACGAAGAGGTGTTGCCGCGTTCTCGCATATATACAAAAAGTCGCCTGTAACGATGACAGCAGTGTTTTCGCCGTCAGAAAGTGCAACGCAGTTGAGCTCGATGGGGTCGAGCACTCCGTCTGCAAATCTGTCTCTGTAATAGCCGTGAAGCGGTGTGCCGAGCGGCGGGGTAACGTCGACTCTGGCAAAACCTGCCTTTAACATAATTAATACCTCCAAGGTTTTTTTCTTTAATTATAATACAATAAAATCAAAAATCAATAACAATATTGGTTTTTATATAAAAAAAGGAACGACACACAGGCCGTTCCCTACAATCATCCTAAAAGCACGTCAGATATGAGCATTACGCAAAAGCCAACAAGAAGTGCATAAGTTGCGCCGCGCTCACAGCCGTGTGCGTGCGTTTCAGGAATCATTTCGTCGCTGATAACGTATAGCATCGTACCGCCTGCAAAGGAAAGCGCAAATGGCAGTATTGCCGCTGATACGCTTACCGCAAAATAGCCTATAAAGGTACCAAGTACCTCTACAAGACCCGTTGCCGCCGCGATAATAAACGTCTTTGACGGTTTTACACCCGCCGCCAACATCGGTGCAATAATGACCATGCCCTCGGGGATGTTCTGAAGTGCAATACCTCCCGCAATAAGCAGTGCCTGTGACGTGTCACCCGAGCCAAAGCCAACGCCTGCGGCAATACCCTCGGGCAGATTATGTATAGCAATCGCCATTACAAACAGCAATACTCTGCTAAGGTCACGGTTTTTGTGCGGTTCGATGTCACTACCAGCCATTTTATGTAGATGTGGCACAAGCTTGTCTATACCATTCAAGCATATCGCACCTGCAAAAATACCCGCAACGGTTATGAGTATGCCGTATTTACCGCCGTATTCGAGCGACGGAATAACAAGCCCCAAAACCGCCGCGGCAAGCATAACGCCCGCCGCGAACGATAGGATAATATCCGAAAACCTGTGCGATAATTTTTTAAACGCAAAGCCGATAGCCGAACCAAAAACGGTGGCACCGCCAACTCCCAGCGCTGTTATCAGTACAAGGTTCACTTTTTACTCCTCCGAGAATTCGTCCTTACCAACCGAGCAAACGGGACATTCAAAATCTTCGGGAAGGTCTTCAAATTTTGTTCCGGGTTCAATGCCGAGTTCAGCGTCGCCGAGTTCTTCGTCATATTCCCATCCACATACATCACAAATATACTTCATAGTAGTTCTCCTTTATTAATTATAGAACAAGCGACGGTGCACTGTAAACGCGAGCCGCAAGTTCTTGATTTAACATATATAAACTCTTGGGATCAGAGCCGAAAAGTTCCATTTTTGAAATAAGGTCATTTGCGTTTGTTTCCTCTTCGCCCTGTTCTTTTACAAACCAGTCAAGGAACTGCATCGTTCTGAAATCACGAACATCATAAGCCGCGCCGTAAATATCGTTTATAAGCGAAGTTACGTACTTTTCGTGTTCAAGACCCGCCTCAAGAACTTCCATATTAGCACTGAAAACCTTATCGGGTTTTGCGATAGCCTCGAGAGTTACAGGCATATTTTCGTTCTGAAGATAAGTATAAAAGAGCATTGCGTGATCGCGCTCTTCCTGTGCCTGAATGTAATACCAGTTTGCAAAGCCGTCAAGACCTGCCGCCTTGAAGTAATTTGAAAAATCAAGGTAAAGATAAGCCGAGTAAAACTCTTTGTTGATTTGTTCGTTTAATAGTTTGTGTACTTTTGCGTCCATTATTAATATCTCCTTAAATATTATTTAATTGGTTCAAAATCAGATGCGCCGTGCTTACAGAGCGGACAAACGATATCGTCGGGCAGAGTATCACCCTCGTATACCCATCCGCATACAGTGCAGACAAAACCTTTTTTACCCTCTGTTTCGGGCTTGGGCTTAACGTTATTAAGATAGTAAGTGTAGGTCATTGTCTCGCGGTCGGAGATAACGCGTGCTTCGGTCACCGAACAGATAAACATACCGTGGGTGTCGAGGTCAACGTAGTTTTCTACTTTGAGCGACATAAACGAGTTGATGTATCTTGGCAAGAACACAAGTCCGTTATCCGAACGAAGCGGTTCACAATCCGCAAACTTGTCGGTGTTGCGTCCGCTGACAAAACCAAATTTTTCAAATACCGCAAACGGCGCCTCGGTCGAAAGACAGTTAATGTTCATAATACCTGTCTGTTTTATAACGTGATGCGAGTAGTTTTCTTTATTGATAGTAACGGCCACGCGGTTTGGCGTATTTGTTACCTGTGTTACTGTATTAACAATTAATCCGTTGTCCTTTTTACCGTCATTTGAGGTAACAACATAAAGTCCGTAGCCGATATTAAAGAGCGCTGTGAGATCGTTTTTGTTGGCGGTCTCATCCTGCTTTGCAAGGTACTCGCGTCCGAGTTCGTCAGCGAGTTCGTCAAGTTCCTTTTTACTGTCAGCATCAAGTGCCGACATAATTGTAACCTCGGTATCTGCAAAAATCAGGTCTTTGCTCTTTTCAAACATACCCTTCATCACCTTTGTAGCGAGGGGTGCCCAACTTCCGTTCTGAATAAATGCAACAGTGCGGTTTTTAAATCCACGCTCAACAAGACCTGTGATAAACTGATGCATAAACGGGAAAATCTCGGCATTATATGTTGTGGTTGCAAGTACAAGTTTATCATAGCGGAACGCGTCAGAAATTGCAAGGGCCATATCAGTTCTTGCAAGGTCGTGTACGATAACATTGGGGCAACCGTTGTCACGGAGTCGGTCTGCAAGAATATTTACTGCTTTTTTGGTGTTGCCATAAACCGAGGTGTACGCAATCACGATGCCGTCACTCTCAGGCTGATAACTCGACCAGAGGTTGTATAAATTGAGGTAATGACCCAGATTTTTGTCAAGTACAGGACCGTGAAGCGGACAGATTTTTTCAATTTCAAGTGTTGCTGCTTTTTTAAGGAGTGCCTGTACCTGTGCACCGTATTTACCAACGATGCCGATGTAATAACGACGTGCTTCATCGTCCCACGGCTCATCTACATCAAGTGCACCGAACTTACCAAAGCCGTCTGCCGAAAAGAGCACCTTGTCAGTCGAATCGTAAGTCACGATAACCTCAGGCCAATGCACCATTGGTGCACCGACAAAGTGGAGTGTATGCTTACCAAGGGGCAGCTTGTCGCCTTCTTTTACAACGATCTGTCTGTCTTCAAAATTGTCACCGAAAAAGCTTTTCATCATTGCAAAAGCCTTTGCCGACGATACAATCATAGCATCGGGATATGCTTTTACAAAATTAACTATGTTTGCCGAGTGGTCAGGCTCCATATGCTGAACTATAAGGTAGTTGGGTTTTCTGTCGCCGAGTGCGTTTTGCAGATTGTCAAGCCACTCATGTGTAAAGTTCTGGTCAACGGTATCCATAACCGCAATTTCGTCGTCAAAAATCACGTATGAGTTATATGACATTCCGTTGGGAACATTGTACTGACCTTCAAAAAGGTCAACTCTGTGATCGTTTACACCAATATATTTTATATCGTTTGTTATGTTCATAAAAGTCACCTCAACAGTATTTTAACAAATGTATTTTTATTTTTCAATAATATTTCCGTCGGTTGATATAATAATTACCTGCCACGGAATAAATTTTCCGCTCGCCTGCAGTGCGCGTTTTACCGCGTTTTCAATCCCTGCGCAACACGGCACTTCCATTCTTGCAACCTTAACGCTTTTTATATTGTTGTTTGCAATAATTTGTGTAAGTTTTTCGGCATAATCACCCTCGTCGAGTTTGGGACAGCCTATAAGCGTTATGTGGTTTCTTATAAACTCCTGGTGAAAGTTGCCGTATGCAAACGCGGTGCAGTCGGCGGCAATAAGCAGATTTGCGCCGTCAAAATACGGTGCGTTTACGGGTACGAGTTTTATCTGACACGGCCATTGCGACAGCATACTCGGCACCGACGATTTTTTATAAGGCTCTGATTCGCGCTTAATAGCCTTTGACTGTGTACCGGGACATCCGCACGGCAAACTGTCTTTTACCTTTTTGAGTTTGGCATTTAACACCGCCTCTTCGTTGTATGCGGGTGCCTCGCGCTCTTCAAAACTGATTGCATCTACGGGACACGCAGGCAGACAATCACCAAGCCCGTCGCAATAATCCTCACGCGTAAGAACAGCCTTGCCGTCTATCATTTCAATCGCGCCCTCGTGACACGCCGCCGCACAGGCACCGCATCCGTTACATTTTTCTTTATCTATTTTAATTATTTTTCTAATCATAGTATCCTCCAAACAATTTTGATATATTTATTGCTTTTGTGGTTTTATTATAGTACAATAAAATTATCATTTATGTTGAATTTTCAACAAAAGGAGAATTTTTTGAAAAAATTTTTACCAATTTTAAAAAAGTGTCCGCTTTTTCACGATATCGACGATGACAAACTGTTAGTGATGCTCAACTGTCTGGGCGCACGGGTCACCGCCTTTGATAAAAAGTATACTGTAATGGCAGAGGGGTCAGCGGCAAAATACATCGGCATTGTGCTGACAGGCTCTGTGCAGATAGCGCAGGTCGATTTTTACGGCAACCGCAGTATACTCGGCAATATTATGCCGTCGGAACTGTTTTGCGAGGCGTTTGCCTGTGCCGAGAACAAATCACTGCCTGTAAGCGTTGTTGCAAACGAGCCAAGCGAGATTATGCTTATAAACTGCAGCCACATCCTGCACACTTGCCACAACAACTGCAGTTTTCACAACCAACTCATCTTTAATCTGATGAAAGACCTTGCAACAAAAACAATTGTGTTTCACCAAAAAATCGAGATAACGTCAAAGCGTACAACACGCGAAAAACTCATGGCTTATCTTATGC
>JAZKZG010000049.1:0-6537 GCA_045612565.1 Eubacteriales bacterium | reverse complement strand
CGGTCAGCCCCGCACCCGCATCAACACTCACCCCTGTACCCGCTGCCGCACCCGTGTCACCTCTGACACCCGCACCAGTTGGCACAGGTACACCCGTAAACGCACCGCTCCCCGGCACCGTAATTTCGGTTAAGGTCTCGGCAGGACAGACTGTTAAAGCAGGCGACACCCTCGTTGTCATTGAAGCTATGAAGATGGAAAACGAAATTGCCGCGCCGCATGATGCAACAATTGCATCAATTGCCGTTTCAAACGGTCAGTCAGTCGAGAGCGGCACTCCCCTTGTATATTTGGCATAAGGGGGCGCACTGATTTGAATATTATTATTGAAGCGATACAGGGTATCTGGGTAAGTTCAGGTTTTGCAAATATGACGTGGCAGAGCGCGGTTATGATTGTTCTTGCTTGTGTACTTTTATACCTCGGTATTGTCAAAAAATTCGAACCGTTGCTCCTTGTAGGCATCGCGTTCGGTATGTTACTTACAAACCTTCCCACACCCGCAGGTGCAACACCTATTTACAGTTCGGAGTTGTGGGCAAAATTTATGGATGCAAACAATCCCGAATATTATCACTCATACGGCAAGATACTATCCGAAGGCGGACTTTTAGACATCCTTTATATCGGCGTTAAAGCGGGTGTTTACCCATCACTAATTTTTATGGGTGTTGGCGCCATGACCGACTTTGGTCCTATGCTTTCAAACCCCAAATCCTTTCTCTTAGGTGCTGCCGCACAGTTCGGTGTGTACTTTGCACTTATTATGGCAATATGCCTTGGTTTTAGCGGACCCGAGGCGGCATCAATCGCAATCATTGGCGGTGCCGACGGCCCGACTGCAATCTTTTTAACATCACGCCTTGCACCCGAGCTTCTTGGTGCTATCGCGATTGCGGCATACAGTTATATGGCGCTCATACCGCTTATTCAGCCGCCGCTTATGCGTCTGCTTACCACCAAAAAAGAGCGCGAAACAAAAATGGAGCAGTTAAAGCCCGTTTCAAAGCGCGCTAAGATTATTTTCCCGATTGTTGTTACAATCTTTACAATTTTACTTTTACCCGATGTTGCTCCCCTTCTTGGCTGCCTTATGCTCGGCAACCTGTTCCGTGAGTGCGGTGTGTGTGAAAGACTTTCGGATACCGCACAGAATGCACTTATGAATATTGTTACAATATTCCTCAGCATCTCGGTTGGTGCAACAACCGTCGGTAAAAACTTCCTTAGCACAAAAACAATTTTTATTGTTATCCTCGGTCTTATTGCATTTGCATTTTCAACCATCGGCGGACTTTTGTTCGGCAAACTGATGTATAAAATTTCCGGTGGCAAAATCAATCCGCTCATTGGCTCTGCAGGTGTATCAGCTGTACCTATGGCGGCACGTGTTGCTCAGGTTGAAGGGCAAAAGGCAAACCCGTCAAACTTCCTTCTTATGCACGCGATGGGTCCAAACGTCGCAGGTGTAATCGGATCAGCAGTTGCGGCAGGTTTTCTGCTCACAATATTCGGATAAAGCAACGGTATATTAAAATTTTTCATAATGCAAAAAGCAAAGAAAAAAGGATAGAATCATTGATTCTATCCTTTTTATTTTATAACGTAATCTCAAAAAATCTTGCCTGAATATCTTCACTAAAATCGATTGTGATAGAAGTTTTGTCAAAATCAAATGTTGTGGGAAGTGTTGTAGGATAAAGTACCTTTACGTCTTTAACCTCAATTTCGGGAAGGTCAAGTTTTACGTGACGCTCACCGTTTAAATTCCACACAGCAAGATATACCTTTTTATCGGTTTTGATACCGGCAGCCACAAAAGTGTCACCAAACATCGAATAACCCTTGGGAAGATATGGAACAGACACGAGTTTGTCGGGAGTCAGCCTATTATAGAGATCAATACCCTCTTTGATAAGAGCCTGTTTCTCGTCATCAAGCAATTGAATGCGCGATGCAAGATGAATTCTTCCGAGCAGGGAGTTAATCATATTAACAACAACGCGTTCTTTCGAGACAAGTGCATCAGTTCCCTCATCGCCGCCCTTTTTATATACATCAGAACCAACGGGATAACTCCACACCGCTGCCTGTTCGGGAAGAACCGAGCAAAGAATGTTACCCACGATATAGGGGTAGTGAGTGTAGTTTGTCTGGTCGGAAGTTGAAATGAGGTGGAAAATCGAAAGCGCCTTGTAGTCGGTTCTGAGACCTCCACCTGCACAATCCTCGAAAATAACGTTAGGATGACGCTTAGTCATTTCATATGACCAGTCGGTAAACGCATCGATATAGCCCTCAAGACCGTCGCCGAGGCTGGTAGAGTTGATTTCTGTACCAAAACCAGGGTTGGGGCAACCGTCAAACTTGATATAGTCACAGCCATACTCGTTTATCATTCGGTCGATGGTCTTGGTCATATAATCGCGAACCTTGGGATTGCGGTAGTCAATACAGTAGCCCGAGCCCTGTGTTACCTTTTTGCCGTTTTTGGTCATAAAACAGGTGTCGTCATAAAAACTAAGCATCTCTTCGTTTTTGCGACCAACAACCTCTGGTCCAATCCAAAGACCAAACTTCATTCCGAGTGAATGCATATAGTCAGAAACAGCCTTGATGCCATTTGGGAATCGGCCAAGGTCTTCTTTCCACGTACCAAAATGCTGATACATTTCGGCAGTTGTGTCATAATCACGTGAGTTGTGCCAACCACAGTCGATAACATAATACTCACAGCCTGTTTTTGCAATAGCAGGTGCAGTATCGATCGCACGTTGTGCGTTGGGGTCATCCCACGAATAGTGCATATATTCGTTGTAAATCGAAGGAAGATTTTTATCAACCTCTGCATCAGGTTTTATGTGACGGCGGTAGTATGTCATTTCGGCAAGTACACCGTTTACAGAGTTTCCGTGTGCAAGGGTTACGGGAGTTGAAACGTACTCTGCGCCTGGTTTGAGAATTTTATTCCACATATGATAGTGTGCATTAGGACCGCCTATTTGGAAATTAAACATATCCGAAACTGTTGAGAGTTCAACATACCAACTCGAGTATGATTCGATTTGATACATAATAAAATCAGATGTCTTGCGGTTTTCGATAATACCTTGCGGAACGTTTTCGAGTGACGAAACATTACCCACATTTTCCATATGGTAAAAGCCGTTGTGCCAGTACATTCCAAGGTCGTAAAAACTGCGTACGTCGGGCATCGACTCAGTATAACGCGCGTTTGTAAAACGGTGCAGATACCAATCCTTATGCTCACCCACAACACTGTTGCCGAGTTCAAGACCGATTGTGTTTAAAAGTTCAAGACACATATCCTCTTTGGCGATGTTTTTTATGGTTTGCGTAATACGGATTGCATTTGTGTCATCATAGCCCTCAAAAACAGATGTCACCTGTGCAATATCGGATTTTTGAACGATTGTAAGCACGTTACCATCAACTTTGTGGCTGTCATAGCAAAGGTCGAGTGTCACCGCACTTCTGTTCATACGGTTACCGCCCGAGGTAGTGCCGCCCGCAACATCAAAAATGGGGAACGCAAAACGTCTTACGTTTTTTTCATCAACCTCGTACTTTTGACCAAAGTACTCCGAAAGACCGATTTTTCCGCTGTCTGTTACAGTAAATGTAAGTGATTTGAATTTAATTTCCATAGAGTCTTTCTCCTAAAATTCTATTTCAAACAGGCGTGCCTGTTCGTCTTCACTAAAGTTAAGGCAGAGCTTGTTGTCCTCAAGTTTAAAATCGGTAGCAAGTGTTTTTGGGTATGCAACAGATACCGATTTTGCAACGATTTCGGGCAAATCAAGTTTAACCTGTTTGTCACCATTTAAGTTCCATACCGCAAGATAGAGTTTTTTGTCATTTTTGAGACCGACTGCAACAAAGTTATCGCCAAATTTGGTATAGCCCTTGGGAAGATACGGCACAGCCTCGAGTTTAAAGGGTACAAGTTCTTTATATAGGTCAATGCCCTCTTTTATAAGTGCCTGTTTTTCGTCATCAAGCAGGTGAATGCGAGATGCCAAGTGAATTCTGCCAAGAAGTGCGTTCATCATATTGATAACAACACGCTCTTTTGAGATATTTGCGTTTGAGTTTTGTTCGTTTTCTTTGTCATAAACCCACATATCAACAGGGTAACTCCACACAGCCGCCTGTTCGGGAATAACGCCCGTCAAGATATTGCCCACGATATAGGGATAGTGATTATAGCGGGTCTGATCGGAGGTTGAGCAAAGCGGAAAACGTGACAGCGTTTTGTAGTCCATACGCTGACCACCTGATGCACACGCTTCAAACACTACCTCGGGGTGACGCGACATCTGTTCTTCAACCCACGACAAAAATGCGTCAGCGTGTTGTTCAAGACCGTCGCCGAGTGAACAGCTGTCGAGTTCTGTACCTGCACCTGTATCCTGATTATAGTCGAATTTGATATATTTTGCGCCGTAAGTGTCAACCATACGGTCTATTACCTCAGTCATATGTGTGCGTACTTTTGGATGACGGTAGTCAAGAAAAAGTCTTCCCATCTCGGCAACCTTTTTGCCGTTACGTGTGAGGAAACAGTCGTCATCGTAAAATTCCAACATTTTATCGCATTTCTGACCGATAATTTCGGGTTCGATCCAAAGACCGAGTTTGAGTCCTAAGTTTTCAAGATAGTCTGCAGTCTCACGTACGCCTTTCGGGAACCTTGCGTTGCTCTGTTCCCACCCGCCAACATAAGGATAGATTTTACTGCCGTCAACCTCATCGTGCCAACCGCAGTCGATAACGTAGTATTCACATCCCATCTTTGCAACTGTGGGTGCGATTACCTTTGTGCGTTCGGCATCGGGACTGTCCCATGACAGATGCATATATTCGTTAAAGATTGCGGGCAGGTGTGCGTCAGCCTTGCAAGTACCCTTTATGTTACGGCGGTAGCGTGTCATTTTTGCAAAAACGTCATTGAGAGATTTGCCGTTTGTAATTGCAACAGCGGGGGTTGTATAACTCTCGCCTACGTTTAAAAGTTTATTCCACTGATGGAAACGCTGTGTTGCACCCATCATAGTAAGATAAAAGCGGTTGCGCGAAACGCCGATTTCATAATACCAGTTGTTGTTTGACTCTATCTGGAACATAAGGCAACTGCCTGTTATTTTGTTTTCGATAACAGCCTGCGGTAAAAGGTCTTTTGTCGACCAGCTGCCCATATTGTACACGCGATGCGATGCATTGATGAAACAAAAACCGAGGTCATTAAGACTTTCCACCTTAGGAAGTGCCTCTGAATAGCGGAAGTTTGTAAAGGTATGCAGATAGATATCTTTACTCTCTTTCATAACATCGCTGCCGAAAAACATCATAAACGAGTTTGCCCAATCAAGCAAAACATCGTTGTCCGAAACATTTTTGATTTCACGGTAGATACGGATTGCATCACCAATGCTCTCATAATGAGTTATTACCTCAACAGTGTCGTTTGCCTCGGTAAGTGTCATTTTATTGCCGTCGATTGTATGGTTTTTGTATACAAGCGAAGACTTTTCGCTTGAGTTGAACATCTTATGGCTGCCACTTATCTGATGGTTTTTTCCGTTTATCTGCACCTCGGTAGTTGCAAGTTTTTGTACGTTTTTTTCTTCGGGATGGTCCTCGCCAAAGCCCGATACAAAGTCAACTACGCCGTCTGTTATCCGAAGTTTTAATCCTTTAAAAAGTATTTCCATAATACTCACCTAATTTTATCAAAATATTTTTTATTGTAAAAGATATAATGTTCCGTCTTTTTTGTACTATTTTCTATCAAAAAAGGCAAAGCCCTCTGTTGATTGGGGTTTTGCCTTATTTTGTGTGGAGTGTTTGTTATGCGTTTGCTTTGTCGAACTCTTCGATAAATGCAACGAGTTTGTCAACACCTTCTGCGGGCATTGCGTTGTAGATTGAAGCACGCATACCGCCTACTGAACGGTGGCCCTTGAGGTTTTCAAGACCTGCAGCCTTACTCTCTTTTACAAACTTTGCATTGATTTCGTCATCTTCTGCACGGAAGGTTACATTCATCATTGAACGGCTGTTTTCTTTAACAGGGTTTTTGAAAAGTTTGCTGTTTTCGAGACAAGCGTAGAGTTTGTCAGCCTTTGCCTTATTGATTTCCTGCATCTTTTCAAGACCGCCGAGTTCTTTGATCCACTCTAAAACGAGCTTACATACGTAGATGGGGTAGCAAGGGGGTGTGTTGTACATTGAATCGTTTTCAGCCATTACCTTGTAGCTGCAAACTGTAGGAACTTTCTCGTCGAGGTCGTCACGAAGAAGGTCTTCGCGTACGATTACGATTGTGAGACCTGCGGGAGCAACGTTCTTTTGTGCGCCTGCATAGATAAGACCGAATTTTGAAACGTCAACCGGCTCCGAAAGGATGCATGAACTCATATCAGCAACGAGCGGAACACCGTTTGTTTCGGGAATGTAATCCCATTTTGTACCAAAGATTGTATTGTTAAAGCAGATATGTACAAAGTCTGCATC
>JAZKZG010000048.1:0-7394 GCA_045612565.1 Eubacteriales bacterium | reverse complement strand
CTAAAAAAATTTATCTCTTATTTTTTCCTAGTTGATTCCAGACTCTTAACACTGACTAATTTCTTATCCATTGTTAATTGTCCATTTTTCAAAAAACAATTAACGGGTCCTTCAATGATGCTGTTTAATTTTCAAAGTTCAGCGCACCCCCCTGTTTTTTGGGTGCCTAAATATATTAGCAAATACTTTCTCTTTTGTCAATACCTTTTTTTAAAAAAATTTAATTTGTTTTAAAATTCACATAACAGAGTTTTCTCAACTGATTTAAATCCTTATTTTCTATAATATAATATGATATTCCTTCTTTGTGCATATCATTATATCCACCGGGGCAGTCATAACATTCAATGGTTGCATCAGACTTTAGCATTTTCATAACACCAACATTTGTTACAATATCCGATATTGATATATTAGTTTTCAGTTTATCTTCTACAGCATTATATACATCATATAGTTTTGTTATATTCTTTGCGGTAAGTTTTTGTTCAAACAACGCTTTAAAAAATCGCTGCTGAGCCTGAGTACGTTCATAGTCACCCATAATATATTGACGATAACGGCAGTATTGTTCCGCCTGGCTACCATTTAACACCTGAGGACCTTTTTTGAGATTTATATAAAGATTTTGAGAAGGATCGGAATAATACATGTTTCTTTCGACATCATATTCCACTCCACCAAGACTGTCAACAATTGCTCCAAGAGTACCGGGCTCTATTGCAGCATAAAAGTTTATTGTTGCACCGGTCAACTGTTTTACCGAATCAATCAGACAGTCAATACCTGACATATAGCAACTGTTAATTTTGCGATATCTACCTTCCATATACACTTTGGTGTCACGCGGAATTGAAAGCAAACTAATTTTACCATTTTCTTCATTTATATTTATAAGCATAATTGCATCTGCCATTTTTCCGCTGACATCTGCCCCGATAAGTAAAACATTAAAAGGCTTTTTAGATTCTACAGGTTCAACAGCCTCAGGACTTGCATCATTTTTAAAAATGGGTAACGTTGTAATTTTTTGTATATGAAAAGCCAAAACTATAGCAAGTACACAAAATACTATTGCAATAATTTTAAAACGGATACGTTTCATATTATAATCACCTCCGAGCAACAATTATATATTATTACTTTGTCACAAAATGGCGATTTTAAACATTTTTTATTATTTTGTTATTGAGATGGATATAAAATGCGATACAAATAACAAGTGTAACTATTTCGGCAATCGGGAATGCCCACCACACCATATTAACGTTGCCTGTTTTTGACAAGAGATATGCAACAGGAATAAGCACAACGAGCTGACGTGCAATTGATATAACCATTGATTTCCACGCGTGACCAAAAGCTTGAAACGTTGATGAAAGCACGATGCTGACACCGGCAAAAATAAAATGTGTACTGATAATCTGCAGTGCGAACACACCGATATCAATCATCTGTTCAGTGGGGTTAAACATCGCAAAAATCTGATTGGGGAAAATTTGGAAAGCAGCAACACCAAGAAGCATTATGATCACTGCATATATGGCAGCAAGTTTTATTACGCTTGTAATACGCTCACGCTTTTGAGCACCATAGTTATAACTTATTATCGGAACCATTCCGTTATTCATACCGATTACAGGCATAAGGATAAAACTTTGAAGTTTGAAGTAAACGCCGAATACCGATACAGCGGCATCAGAGAACATCAAAAGCACCTTATTGAATGCAAATACCATAATAGACCCGATTGACTGCATAACGATTGACGGAAGCGCAACTTTATATATAGAAAGAATTGTGTGTCCACAGGGTTTAAAACCGTGAAGTTGTAGGCGCACCTCGTGATTATTGTAGTGATGAACGATGATTGCAAAAATCATACCGCAAAGCTGACCGATTACCGTGGCAAGTGCGGCACCGTAAACGCCAAGTTTACATGTAAAAATCAAAATAGGGTCGAGAACTATATTTACAACAGCACCGATGCTGTGACTAAGAAGCACACACAAGGTTTTACCCGTTGACTGCATATAACGTTCGAACATAATCTGCGTAAACACCGCAAAGGAACCTACGATGCAAATTGAAAGATACTGCACTCCGTACTCTATTACAGCGGTGTTATCGGTTTGTATTGCAAAAAAAGGACGCACAAATACAAGACCGAAAATCGAAAATACAATATAACTGAAAATCGCAAGAAAAAGACCGTTGGTGGCAATTCTGTTTGCGCCGTCAAAATCTTTTTGACCGAGTTTGCGCGATAAAAGTGCATTAACACCGACACCGGTACCTACAGCGATTGCGATAAGAAGGTTTTGCACAGGAAAAGCAAGTGACAAAGCATTAAACGCGTCAGCATTGTACCACGACACGAACATACTGTCAACGATGTTATAAAGCGCCTGAATAAGCATTGATACCATAAGCGGTACCGACATTGATATGAGCAATTTATTTATGGGCATTACTCCCATTTTATTTTCTGTTGAATGTGACAATTTATTTTCTCCTACATTATTTAATACACGCTAAAGATTGTAACACCAAGGTCGAATATTGTCAATTATCAAATTGATATTGACAAAGATTTAAAAATACACTATACTAGTCAGCGTATGGAGAGATGGCTGAGTTGGTCGAAGGCGCACGATTGGAAATCGTGTAGGCGCTAATACCGTCTCAGGGGTTCGAATCCCCTTCTCTCCGCCAAAAAACACCACAAGAAAGGCATACGTTGGGATATACCCATACCGATATGTCATGTTCTTGTGGTGTTTTATTTTTTATTCATCGCCGTTCATATATTCCTTTGGACTTTTGCCTGTTAAACGTTTGAACTCGTAGGAAAAATAGCTGATACTGTCAAAACCGCACATCGTTGCGACGTCGCTCACGGTATGATAACCCGACGCAAGAAGCTGTTTTGCATTATTTATTCTGACGGTTTTTATGTACTCAAGCGGTGGGACACCAAAGCACTTTTTGAATTCGTTTCTAAAATGCACCTCAGAAACACCTGCAACATCAGCAAGTAAGTAAACAAAAATCTGTTCGTTATAGTTTTTATCAATGAAATTTTTAGCAAGACGCATACGCTTTGGGATTGCACGGTAGACAGGACGGTTCTGATGTTTTTTTATAAATGAAAGTATACCGTACAAAAGCGACATACACTCATAGTCGGTTTCTTTACCGTTATGATAACACCTAACAAGTTCAAAAAACAAATCGTCAACTTTGTTATCACGAATATCAATTGAAAACGGACGTGCGTTTTTTACAGGCTGTGCCGTTTTGAAATGTACAAGAAGCATTTGTCCTCCCTCGCACACCTCGGTATCATACGGAGTGGATTCGGGCATATAGGTAATATGACCCGCAGTTGAAACGAACTTTTCGTTGCCGTATTCAAATTTAACATTGCCCGAAAGTCTTAGCGACAGTGAATGAAAACCTCGTCCCAAGACATTTTTTTGTTTTGAATTTTTATATTCTTTTTTACTCGCCCACAGTTCTGTTATAATTAAATTTTCGCCAAAAAACAAGATATCACCTACTTTTTTACAGATATATCATAACATATTTTTTGTAAAAAACAAGTTTTGAAATATTAAAATGTCTTTTGATTTGTTATTGCAGTGTGTTTTGAATTTTTATATACTGAAAAAAACAATAAAGGAGTTTTTGATTATGGAACAGTTAAAAATCGCAATTGAAGAGGCTGTCAAGCGTGAGGGCATTGACCTTATCGGCTATGCACCTAAATCACGTTTTGACGCACTCCCTGCAAATCTTAATCCGTTTTCTATATTCCCCGAAGGCAAAACAGTTATTATGCTCGGCAAACGAATATGCCGCGGCTCACTTCGCGGTGTTGAAGAAGGCACAAACTTTCACGATTATCAGCTTTTTGGCAACAAATGGCTTGAAGATGAATTTTTGTCAATCGCCTGTTACGGTCTTACAAACACGCTTGAAGACCACGGTTACGAAGCAGTACCGATTTTCCCCAATCCAAGCGAAATAGGTCCGATGGGCGTTTCTGTTGCAGAAGGTAGACCCGAGCCCAACGTATTCCCTGACTTCGACTATGCAGCCGTTGCCTGTGGCCTTTGTGAAATTTCTTATAACAGACTTACGTTTTCAAAAAAGTTCGGTTCACGTCAGAGATTTCATATGATTATTACCGATGCAGAGTTTGAGCCCACCCCCATTATAGCAGAGAGCGTTTGTACAAGATGCAAAAAGTGTGCTGACATATGTCCTCTTAATGCAATAAGCAAGACCGAAACAGAAGAAATTGAAATTTGCGGTAAAAAGATGACTGTTGCTAAAATAAACTATGAACTTTGCAAAATTTGTAAAAACGGCGCCTTAAAAAACAGACTGTCCGACAAAGCAAATCCCGACAGGATTGCCGCGCTTTGCAACCGCACCTGTATGGACTGCCTCAAAGTAGAAAACGAATTTGAAAACAAATTCAGAACAAGTGATGCGTGGAGCATCGGACACGAGAGGTACTAAGATGAAGCTTACGTCACAAATGATAAAGGACAAGGCACACGAACTCGGTATCGACTGTATTGCCATTGGTAATATAGAACGGTTTAAAGATGCTCCGCCGCTTATGTCACCAATTACATATTTCCCTAATGCAAAATCGGTAATTGCAGTTGCTATGCGTATTCCGCGCGGTACTTACCGCGGTATTGAAGAAGGTACGCACTGGCACAACTACACTTTTTATTCGTATAACAAGTTAAATTCACTTTTCAGACCCAAAAAGTCTTATGAAATGTGCTGTTTTATCGAGGACCACGGATATGAAGCAGTAGCGCATTACCCCGCCGTACCCGAAGGCAACGGTGTAAACAGAGAGCCTGTAGCCGAGGGCAAGGTACCATCTGACGTCGTATGCAGTGTGCGAATTATTGCGGCAGGCTGCGGTCTTGGCGAGGTTGGTTTTTCAAAAGTATTCCTTACAAAAAAATTCGGTCCGAGAGTGCGTCTTGGTCTTATATTTACAGATGCTGAGCTTGAACCAGACCCGATACTTGACACAGGTGATATCTGTATCCACTGCGGAGCGTGTCAGCGTGAGTGTCCCGGTAATGCAGTGCCGTCCGTAAAAGACGAAAGCAAACGTCTTGAAGTTAATTTTGGCGAAAAAAAGATATGGTACGGCGACGTGCACATGGGAAGATGCACACTTTCGCATCACGGTTTTAACAACGAGTGTTCGCCCTTCCACAAAAAAGAATTTCCCAATATGGCTTTTGACGTACGCAACAGTGAGATGACCGAAGAAGAAGCATATATTTTGTGTTACTCACTGTCAAAAGCGCAGTGGCCGAGAAAGCCTGATACCACAGCAGTTTTTGATTATTATAATTATATCCGCAACCACACGGGATACTTCGCAATATGCGGTGCCAAAGGCTGTATACGTGCGTGTATGAATGCGCTTGAAAAAGCGGGTAAAATTGAAAACAAGTTCCATAATCAGTTTTATAAAAAACCATCGTGGACACTTTCGAACAAGCCCGACAAACTCCCAACAGGCGTAAACCCGTACAGAGAAGAATATCTTGATAAAAAATACCCCGGCATACGAAAAAACGAATACGAAAGAAAATAACATAATTCCGCATAAAAAGACACTTTGCAAAATTGCAAAGTGTCTTTTGTTATTTTATTTTTTAATTCTTTTTATTATTTCGAAAAGATAGTGTACTGCGAGTCCCACAGCAATTGCAACAACGAGGTCGAAAATAACCGTAAGCAAAAACGTGAGCACAAGTACAAGGATGCTTGTCCATTTTTCTGTTTTACAGATATGTAAAAACTCGCGCCACTCGCTCATATTATATGCAACAATAAACAAAATTGCCGCGATAACAGGCATAGGAATCCAGGCCGCATACGGCATAAGGATTACAAGAATCAAAAGCAAAACAGCTGCGTGTGTGATACCTGCGATAGGGCTTCTGCCGCCGTTTTTTACATTTGCGGCAGTACGGGCGATTGCGCCTGTTGCAGGAATACCGCCAAAGAGTGCTGAACAAATATTACCCACACCCTGTGCAATAAGCTCGGTATTAGAATTATGTTTATCGTTTATCATACCGTCTGATACAACGCAAGAAAGCAGTGATTCAACACCCGCAAGTATTGCAATCGTAAATGCCGAAGGCAAAACTGCGAATACTGTTTGCATATCAAAGGTCGGAAGTGAAAACGGCGGAAGCGAACGCGAAATTGTATAAAGATCACCGATTGTGTTAACGCTGAGCGATGGAAGTTTTACTATAAGCACACCCACAACAACTGCGATAAGCGAACCGGGGATTTTTTTGCTGACGTACGGCCACGCAATCAAAACACCAAGGCATATAATACCAACGACCACGGCAAGTGGATTTACTGTTGTGATTGATGCAATAACCGCCTCAAGTTTTTCCATTGTTTCGACTGCGTGAGTACCCTCGGGGTATGTAAGACCAAAAAAGTCTTTTAACTGACCGATTGCAATCGTCACGGCAATACCTGCAGTAAAGCCGACTGTGATTGTTTTGGGTATGTACTTTATAAGTGCACCGACACGACAGATACCCATTAAGATAAGTATTATACCTGCCATAACGGTTGCAAGTGCAAGTCCCTCGATACCGTGGGTTGCTACAACACCTGCAACGATTGTGGCAAACGCCGCGGTGGGTCCCGAGATATTGACCCTGCTACCGCCGAGAAGTGCAATTACAAAACCTGCTACAATCGCAGTATAGAGTCCCTTTTCAGGCGAAACGCCTGATGCAATTGCAAGTGCAATTGAAAGCGGCAGAGCAATTATTGCAACAATTACACCTGCAACCAGGTCGTTTGTTAAGGACTTCATCGAATAGCCCTTTAGTGTTTCAAAAATTTTAGGTTTAAAAAATTTCATCCTCTTTTCCCCTCTTTTTTAATTAAAAACTGTATTTTTGACAAAACGCTTGGTACTTTTGGCGGTACTCGTCTGTTTTGTCATATTTAATACTATGAGCATCAACATTTTCAAAGTTTTTGCGCACAGTAAAAATTGCAATATTTGAACAGTGGTCAGATATACGTTCGAGATTCTGAATAATATCTGAAAACACAAAACCTGAGGTAACCGTACACAAACCGTCTTTTAAGCGGTCGATATGATTCTGACGTGCGGCGGTACAAAGAATATCTATAGTCTGTTCAAGCGGCTCGACATTCTTTGCAAGTTTGCTATCATCGGTTTTAAAGGTTGAAACAGTAATTTCCATTATCTCGTTTACAGCCAAAGTAATTGTTTTAAGTTCATTTAACGCCTCGGGCGTAAATTCGACACTTTTTTGCACAATTTCTTCGGCAAGTTC
>JAZKZG010000047.1:0-6133 GCA_045612565.1 Eubacteriales bacterium | reverse complement strand
TGCTTCAACAACTCTTCCAAGATTCTTGCACTATTAGGACCCATCAGCATTTCCGCTGTCATATATTCCTTGTAAATCTTAATATTCATTTCACGATCTCTCCGTCAAATTGTAATTTGTCAGTTATTTCTTGGCTATGGTATCCTCAAGCTTCTTTATATGCTCTTCCAAATCTTTTATCTTCTTTTCGTGCATTGTTAGGACTTCGTTGATTGCAAAAAAGAATATGGACAAAACAAGAGCTGCACCGATTTCCATCAATATAGGGTCGCCGCTTTCAAAGAGCTTCCAACCGCCCAAAAAAACAATCAAGTAGATTGCCAAAAAGCATAGAATAAAAGCTCCAAGCCACCGTAATAACATTTTTGCTTTCTTTTTCATATATACTCCTCCAAATTGGAATTTGACAAAATTATTTCAAACCGCACATCGCATATAATTCTTCAATACATGGCGATTTGTATTGAATATACTTATCGATATCATCGGGAAATAATTGTGCCGCAGTTTCTTTCGTTGAACCGTATTTTTTAACTGCTTCGGGGTTACTTCTGAGGAAATCTCTAAATGTAATATGACGATACAATTCTTCGGAATACTGTGGGCACACATACAAATGGTGTTTTTGCAAATATGCTTTATCCGAATATTTGAAAGCTTCTCTGTCCTTAATTCCGAGGTTACCTTCGTGGATATATCCGATTTCCGCCAATTTACTAACAACGGCATCAAATATTGTGTAATCTTTGATTATTACATCAATGTCAATACAAGGTTTGGCAGACAGCCCTTCCACAGATGTGCTTCCAACATGTTCAATGCCGATAATCAAATCGCCGATTGCGCCTTCGATTTCTTTTTTTATTTCTTCAAAAGCAGATTTCCACGCTTCATCATAAGGCACAACTATAATGCTTGCCGTTCGCATCTGTAACCTCCGTCAAATTCTTATTTATCGGTTAGTTATATTATAGCATAACTCAAACAACAAACAAAGAGAATATTTAAAAATACCCGCAGTTTCAAAAAACTACGGGTATAAGGTTTCATGGCACTGTCCTTAACAGTACAACTCTTATGCCAACCTATTTTTTATTCTATTGTAATCGCATTATAAAATTCTTTACTAAAGTCTTTTTTCTTTTTGGTATACAAGGTGGCGAGTATGTCGCCTTTTTTAATTTGGTCGCCTGTCTTTTTGTGCAAAACAATTCCCGCGCCCATATCAATATCGTCGCCTTTTTTCTCGCGCCCCGCGCCTAAACCACACGCAAGCGTACCGATTTTTTCGGCATCCATTTTTGCTATCATACCGTCAAAATCACTCACAACATCCACCGACGGACTAAGACCTGCAATTTTTTCAATATCACCGCCCTGTGCCGCTATCCACTCGCAAAATTTTTCGTATGCTGAGCCGTCGTCGATTGAGTTTTTCGCCATATCATAACCCGTGTCAAAATCAACACCGTTTATCATCGAAATAAGATGCGCCGACAGCGTAAACGCCACGTCTTTGAGGTCGTCGGGTCCGCCTCCGCGAAGGACTTCGATCGCCTCAATCACCTCAAGCGCATTGCCTACATTGTGACCGAGGGGTGTGTCCATATCTGTTACTACCGCGCGTACGTTTCGGTTTAAGCCCTCGCCGATTTTCTCCATAAGCTCCGCAAGTGCCTCTGCATCCTCTTTTGTTTTCATAAACGCACCGCTTCCGCACTTGACGTCAAGTACGATGTTGTGCGCACCCGATGCAAGTTTTTTGCTCATAATACTCGAAGCAATCAGCGGCATACTGTCAACAGTTGCCGTCACATCACGAAGTGCATATAGTTTTTTGTCGGCGGGTGTCAGGTTACCGCTCTGACCCACAAGCGCAAGTCCGATTTTTTGTACCTGACTTTTAAACTGCTCTGCCGAAAGTTCTGTAGTGTAGCCCTTGATTGATTCCAACTTGTCAACAGTTCCGCCCGTATGCCCAAGACCACGCCCACTCATTTTAGCAAATACACCGCCGTTTGCACACACGATGGGAAGCACAATAAGTGATGTCTTGTCACCCACACCGCCCGTCGAGTGCTTGTCACAACTTCTGGTGCCGTACTCTGTAAGGTCAACAGTGTCACCCGAGTTCATCATACACTCGGTAAGAGTAACCGTTTCGTCATCGGTCATACCCTTAAAATAGACCGCCATTGCAAACGCTGACATCTGATAATCGGGTATTTCCCCTTTTGTATATCCGTCAATTGCAAACGCAATCTCCTCACGCGACAGCACCCCGCCGTCGCGCTTTTTCTTTATAATATCATACATTCTCATAGCATATCCTCAAAAGCATACGGTAAAAGTTCACGCAAAGTGTGGCTTTGCGGTGCACCGTCTTTTAGTGTCACTATGCAAAAATCCTTACCGCAAAACTCACTCATCACCTGTCTGCACACACCGCACGGCATACACGGTGTGCTGATGTCGTTATTTTTTCCGCCAACGACCGCAATCTTTGCAAAATCACGTTTGCCGTCACTTATTGCCTTAAAAAATGCGGTGCGCTCGGCACAAACAGTTGCCGAAAACGCCGAGTTTTCGATGTTACAGCCTGTGTACACACTGCCGTCATCACAAAGTAGCGCCGCCCCCACGGCAAAGTGCGAGTATTTGTTATAACTGTTTTTCATAGCATCAATTGCGTATGAAATGAGTTTTAAATCGTTCATTTTAAAATCCCCTCAATCGTATTTGCAACGTAGTCAAATCCCGTCTGTGTGCCGATATTTTGAGGCAGTATGCCGTTTTTATACATCAAAAACGGAACATACTCACGCGTGTGATCTGTCGATACATCACCGGGGTCACAGCCGTGGTCGGCAGTGATAATAAGCGTGTCATCCTCACGCAAAAGCGGTAAAAATCCGCCCAGCCACCCGTCAAACTCCGATATTGCTTTTGCATAGCCGTCAATATCGTTGCGGTGGCCGTAAAGAGAGTCAAAATCAACAAGATTCACAAAGCAAAGACCGTTAAAATCTTTATTTAAAAGTTCACTTGTCTTTTGCATACCCTCTGCATTTGAATGGGTGAGATAGTATTCAGTAATACCGCGCGACGCAAAAATATCATATATCTTGCCCACCGAAATAACGTCAAAACCCTTTGATTTAAGTCTGTCGAGCATAGTTTCTCCGTGGGGAGTAAGCGAAAAATCGCGTCTGTCGGCTGTGCGCACGTACTTGCCGTCAACCGTGACAAACGGACGCGCAATCACTCTGCCCACGCTTGTTATTTCCCTTGCAATCCTGCAGTATTCATAAAGAGTTTCAAGCGGCACGACGTCGGTGTGCGCCGCAATCTGAAACACGCTGTCCGCCGACGTGTACACAATAAGGTCACCCGTTTTTATGTGCTCATCACCGTAATCGCGTATAACCTCTGTGCCCGAGTATGGCTTGTTACAAAGTACGCCTCTGCCTGTTCTTTTGCAAAACTCATCAATAATTTCTTTGTCAAAACCGTCAGGATAAGTCGGCATGGGATTTTGGGACACAAGCCCCGCAATCTCCCAGTGACCCGTGGTGGTGTCCTTACCGTTTGACTTTTCCTGTAAACGCCCAAAAACACCAATTCCCTTTCCAAACAGACCGAGTTTAGCAAGATTATCCGCTTTAAAATACTTTGATTTTTGTATAGAGGCAAGTGTGTTTGCCCCCGCATCACCAAATTTTGCGCTGTCGGGACACTCACCGATGCCAAAGCTGTCAAGCACAATCAAAAATACACGTTTCATCTGTTTTTTGCCGCAATTTTAAGGGCAACCTCCATCATCTGTGTAAACGAAGTCTCGCGCTCGGCGGATGTTGTTGCCTCACCTGTTATAATATGGTCGGACACTGTGCATATAGCAAGTGCGTTTTTCCCCGCACGCATAGCATTTAGGTAAAGCGCCGCCGCTTCCATCTCAACCGCCATAACCCCCATTTTTATAAACGGCGCATTTGCGCTCTCGTTATCGTTATAAAAAATATCTGAAGACAGCACATTTCCCACGTGATAACGTGCGCCGAGTTGTTCACAAAACTCCACCGCATCGCGCATAAGTTTGTATGAACATATCGGTGCAATTGTGCCGTTTGCCCCAAACTGCGAAGCGTAATTTGAGTTTGTCGAAGCACCCTGTGCAATCACGATATCGCGCACCGCAATATCTTTTTGCATAGCACCGCAGGAGCCCACGCGGATTATATTTTCCACATCAAAAAAGTTAAAAAGTTCGTAACTATATATCGCAATCGACGGCATACCCATACCCGACGCCATAACCGATACCTTGACGCCGTCATACTCGCCCGTGTACCCCTGTACACCGCGCACATTGTTTACAAGTTTTGGATTTTTCAAAAAATTCTCTGCAATAAACTTTGAGCGCAAGGGGTCGCCAGGCATAATTACCGTTTTTCCAAAATCGCCTTTGTTGGCATTAATATGCGGTGTCGGTGTCATTATCTTTCTCCTTTAAAATTTTCACGATACGGCTTGTGCCGAGGCGTGACGCACCAAGTTCGATAAAGCGCTTTGCGTCGTCAAGCGACGAAATACCGCCCGCCGCCTTGATTTTAAGATGCGGCTCGATATTTTTCGCAAAAAGTTCAATATCCTCAAATGTTGCCCCGCCTTTTGAAAAGCCTGTTGAAGTCTTTATAAAATCAGCGCCCGATGCCGACACGATTTTGCACATTTCAACCTTTTCGTTATCGGTAAGAAGACACGTTTCGATAATAACCTTGAGTATGTTACCCTCAGTGGCTTCACGAATTGCCTTTATATCAGAAAGTACATCGTCATAGCGTTTTTCTTTTAGTGCGCCGATGTCAATTACCATATCAATCTCACGTGCGCCGTTGCGTACTGCACTCTTTGCCTCCGCAACCTTAACAGCGGTGGATACATATCCACAAGGAAAACCTATAACAGTACATATAGGTAAACTTTCCCACAGATAGTCCTTTGCACGTTTTACAAAAGTCTGCGGTATGCAAACCGACGCGGTGCCAAACTTAACGCCATCGTCACAAATTTCTTCAATCTGCGCCCACGTCGAATCGGGGGCGAGAAGTGTGTGGTCTACCTTTGATAAAATTTCTTTAATATCCATTACCGTCACCTCAATATTTTTTTAAGATACTGTCCCGTATACGATTTTTCGCACTGCGCAACCTCTTCCGGAGTGCCTGTTGCAACAATTGTACCGCCACCGTCACCGCCCTCGGGACCAAGGTCAATTATGTGGTCGGCAACCTTTATTACGTCAAGGTTATGTTCAATTACAATAACCGTGTTACCGCTTTCCACAAGTTTTTGAAGCACGTCAATCAGCCTGTGCACATCTGCGGTATGAAGTCCCGTTGTCGGCTCGTCAAGTATATAAACCGTCTTGCCTGTGGGGCGTTTTGAAAGTTCGGTTGCAAGTTTTACGCGCTGTGCTTCACCGCCCGACAAAGTGGTTGATGACTGACCGATTTTTATATACGAAAGACCCACATCATAGAGCGTCTTTAGTTTACGATAAATCTTGGGATGGTTTTCAAAAAAGTTCATACCCTCCTCGACTGTCATTTTAAGTACGTCGGCAATTGATTTATCTTTGTATTTAACCTCCAGGGTCTCGCGGTTATATCGCTTACCCTTGCACACATCACAGGGAATGTAGATATCGGGCAAAAAGTGCATTTCGATTTTTACAATACCGTCACCCTGACACGCTTCGCATCTTCCGCCGCGCACATTAAACGAAAACCGTCCTGCCGCAAATCCACGTGCCTTTGCATAGTTTGTTGATGCAAACAAATCACGTATATCACCAAATACCGAGGTATATGTGGCGGGGTTAGAACGCGGTGTACGCCCTATCGGTGACTGATCTATATCAATTACTTTATCAAGATATTCAATCCCCTCAATACCGTCGCACTTGCCAGACACCGTCTTTGCATGATTAAGTTCGTGTGCAAGAGTCTTAAAGAGTATTGAGTTTACAAGTGACGATTTACCCGAGCCCGAAACACCCGTAACACAGGTGAGCGTTCCAAGCGGAAAAGTAACATCAATATCTTTCAGGTTATTTTCTTTAGCCCCCCGA
>JAZKZG010000046.1:0-49302 GCA_045612565.1 Eubacteriales bacterium | reverse complement strand
ACTGTATGACCGAGAGCCTTGAAGAAGGTGTAAGCCATACCGCCGCCTACGATAAGTGTATCAACTTTTTCAATGAGGTTGTTGATAACGCCGATTTTGTCAGAAACCTTAGCGCCGCCGAGAATAGCAACGAAGGGACGTGCGGGGTCTGCAAGAGCTTTGCCCATAACGCCGATTTCCTGCTGAATGAGGTAACCACAAACAGCGGGGAGGTAATCAGCAACGCCTGCTGTTGAGCCGTGTGCACGGTGAGCAGCACCAAAAGCATCGTTTACAAAGATATCAGCCATTGATGCGAGTTCTTTAGCAAACTCGGGATCGTTTTTCTTTTCACGTTTGTCAAAACGTGTGTTTTCGAGTAAAAGTACTTCGCCGTCTTTAAGAGCAGCTGCTTTTGCCTTAGCATCGTCACCGATGGTGTCTTTTGCAAATGCAACCTCTACGCCGAGGTGCTCTGATAAGCGTTTTGCAACGGGAGCAAGAGTGAACTTAACAGCATCCTCAGGCTCACCCTTGGGTTTGCCCATATGTGAGCAAAGAATAACCTTTGCGCCCTGAGCCATAAGATATTTGATGGTGGGAAGTGCGGCAACGATTCTCTTTTCGCTTGTGATAACGCCGTCTTTCATAGGAACGTTAAAGTCACATCTGGCAAGAACTCTTTTGCCTGAAACGTCAATGTCTTCAATGTTTTTCTTGTTGTAGTTCATTGACATTCTCCTTATATATTAAAAAATATTTTTTCCAAACACGAATTATATCATATTATTGCCATAATTTCAATATTTTTCTTAATAATATATTAAATTTATAAAAATATATAGATATTTAAAAGTTGCTGTGGTATAATCTTAAAATAATATTATATTGGAGAAGTATTGCAAATGAGTTTTCTTGATAAACTTTTCGGCTCGTATTCGGGCCGTGAACTTAAAAAAATACAGCCGCTTGTTGACGCTACACTTGCGCTTGATGACAAGTTTTCAAAGATGAGTGAAGATGAACTCAAGGGAATGACCGAGGTCTTAAAGCAAAAACTTGTGTTGTCTACCGACCTTGACAGCATTTTGCCCGAGGCGTTTGCCACCGTGCGTGAGGCGGCGTGGCGCGTACTGGGTATGAAGCACTATCCCGTGCAGATTATCGGCGGTATCATTTTGCATCAGGGCAGAATTGCCGAGATGAAAACGGGTGAAGGTAAAACGATGGTTGCAACTTTACCGGCATACCTCAACGCACTCACAGGCAAGGGTGTGCATATCGTTACAGTCAATGACTATCTTGCAAAGCGCGACAGTGAGTGGATGGGTAAAATCTATCGCTATCTCGGTATGACTGTAGGTCTTGTTATCCACGGTATGAATGCCGATGAAAAGCGTGCGGCTTATAATGCAGATATCACCTATGGTACAAATAACGAGTTCGGCTTTGATTATCTCCGCGATAATATGGCAATCTACAAAGAAAATATGACTCAGCGCGGACACAATTTTGCAGTTGTCGACGAGGTTGACTCAATTCTTATTGATGAGGCAAGAACACCGCTTATTATTTCGGGCGCGGGTGCAAAATCAACTCAACTTTATGAAATTGCAAATCGTTTTGTTACAACCTTAAAATCAATAAAGATGGTGCGCACCGATGATAAAGCTGACTATGACAAGTTTATTTCGATGGAGTATGACGAACTCGAAATGGGCAGATTTATCACACCTGAGCAACACGCACAATTAAAAGACGCCGACTATATAATTGACGAAAAGAATAAAAATGTGTCGCTTACTGCAAACGGTATCAAAAAGGCGGAACAATATTTTAATATCGAAATGCTTTCGTCACCCGAAAATATGGAACTGTCGCATCACATTCAACAGGCAATCCGTGCTCACGGTATTATGCACCGTGACGTTGATTATATCGTAAAAGACGGACAAATCATTATTGTTGATGAGTTTACAGGCCGTCTTATGTATGGCAGACGCTATAATCAGGGTCTGCATCAGGCAATTGAGGCAAAAGAACACGTTAAGGTGGAAAAAGAGTCAAAAACCTACGCTTCAATCACGCTTCAAAACTATTTCAGACTTTATTCAAAACTTTCAGGTATGACAGGTACTGCACTCACCGAAGAAGACGAATTCAAACACATCTATGCACTTGATGTTGTTGAAATTCCCACAAATAAGCCTAACATCCGTCTTGACCATCCCGACTCGGTATTCAAGACCGAAAACGGCAAGTTTACGGCGGTTATTGACCAGATTGACGAGTGTCACAAAAAAGGTCAGCCTGTTCTTGTTGGTACAATTTCTATCGAAAAGAGTGAACTGCTTTCGCGTCTTTTGTCAAAGCGTGGAATAAAGCATCAGGTACTCAACGCAAAGCACCACGAAAAAGAGGCTTCGATCGTAGCACAGGCAGGTAAAGAGGGCGCAGTTACTATCGCCACCAATATGGCGGGACGTGGTACCGATATTATGCTCGGCGGTAATGCCGAATATATGGCAAAAGATCTTATGGCAAAACGCGGCTATACCGATGACCTTATAAGCGAAGCAACAGGTTTTGCCGAGACCGATGACGAAGAAATTATCGAGGCAAGAAAGACTTATACCGAACTTTATAACAAGTTCAAAGACGAGATAAAAGAAGAAGCCGAGCGTGTTAAAGAGGCAGGCGGTCTCTTTATTATCGGTACAGAACGCCACGAATCACGCCGTATCGACAATCAGCTTCGCGGACGTGCCGCACGTCAGGGCGACCCCGGTGACACACGCTTTTTCCTCTCTCTCGAAGATGACCTTATGCGTCTTTTCGGCGGTGAGCGTGTGACGGCAATGATGAGCGCACTTCGTGTGCCCGAAGATATGCCGATTGAAAACAAGATGCTTACAAACACCATTGAACACGCACAGGAGAGAATTGAAGACGTCAACTTCCAACGCCGTAAAAACGTGCTTGAGTATGACGATGTTATGAACAAACAGCGTGAGGTTATCTATAAACAGCGCCGTACCGTACTTGACGGTGAGGATATAACTCCCGTTATTGATAAAATGCTCACCGATGTTGCAGATATTATTACAAAAGAATTTGTTTCGGGTGAGTTTGTTGAAAACTGGAACCTCGCAGGTCTTAAAGAGCGTATTGCACCGTTTGGCGAACCCGATTTTGACAAGGTTGAAGTTTATGAGGACGTTGCTGACATCGTTGAAGAACTCTTACGAGCAAAATACGTATCGCAAAAAGAAGTTCTTGCAGAGAACTTTGAAGAGGCACAACGCGTTATTATGCTCCGCTCAGTTGACCGCAGATGGATGGATCATATCGACGATATGGACGAACTTAAGCGCGGTATCGGTCTTGCGGCATACGGTCAGCGTGACCCTGTTGTTGAGTTTAAGTTCCAGAGTTATGATATCTTTGAAGAAATGATAAATAACATAAAGACCGATACTGTTTTTGGTCTTTTATCGCTTGTTATAAAACGTGAAGAGGATCTTGAACGCGAGGAGGTTGCAAAGGACGCAAAAGAATCGCATGGCGGTGACGGCACAAAGGTCAATAAGACAGTTGTAAACAAAAATAAAGTAGGACGTAATGACCCCTGCCCCTGCGGCAGCGGTAAAAAGTATAAAAAGTGCTGTGGTGCAGGAGAATAGTATGAATTCTGTAAACGAATTCCGTAAAAAGAATGACGTTTTTTTTGAAGATACAGGTGCGACATTCTGTTTTGAAGGTGTCTCGCAAAAGATGTATGGTTATGTCACAAACTCGCAGTTAAAGAATCGTACACTTTGGGCGCGGTTTGTAAACCAGTTCAGATTTCAGGATGACAGCGCCGACAAGGGTTGGCGCGGTGAATACTGGGGCAAAATGATGCGCGGTGCGTGTTTTGTATATTCGTATACAAAAGATAAAGAACTATTTGAAGTTTTAAAAGAAACTGTCGAGGATATCCTTACCACAGCCAATGACGGCATTATTTCGTCGTATGCACGTGAAAATGAGTTTATCGGCTGGGATATGTGGTGCCGTAAGTATGTGCTTTTAGGTCTTCAGTATTTTATGGAAATCTGCGATGACGACCAAATCAATGCACGTATTGTCAGTACAATGTGCGCCTGTCTCGACTATATTATGGAGTACGTCGGACCCGATAAAATTGCTATCTGCAAATCGTCGTCGGACGGTTGGCGCGGACTAAATGCCTCGTCAATACTTGAGCCTGTTGTAAGACTGTATATGATAACAGGCGAGGGCAAATACCTCGATTTTGCAAAGCATATTGTCGACTGCGGCGGTACTTCGGTTGCAAACCTTGTGGACCTTGCACTTGAGGATATAACAAACCCGTATCAGTATCCCATCACAAAGGCGTATGAAATGATTTCGTTTTTTGATGGCGTACTTGAATATTACCGTGCGACAGGTGAGGAAAAATATAAAACTGCTGTTATGAATTTTGCGCGTCGTGTTGCAAAGGAAGAAACAACAATAATCGGCGGTATTGGTTGTACTGAAGAACTTTTTGACCACGCGAGAACCCGCCAGACCGAAAAACCGCTTCACGAGGTTATGCAGGAAACATGCGTTACTGTAACATGGATGAAATTCTGTATGCAACTCCTTATGGCAACCGGTGATATGCGCTTTGCAAATATGTATGAAAAAGCGTTTTACAATGCATATCTTGGTGCGTTTAATTTTAAAAATAATATGTCAAAGGGATTTGAAAAACAGCTTGTAAAATATCCCGAGGCAGTGAAAGAACCTCTTGCTTTTGACAGTTACAGTCCGCTTATAAATGATACGCGCGGAAAACTTATCGGCGGTCTTAAGGTTATGCGTGATAACCACATTTACGGATGCTGTGTGTGTATAGCATCGGCAGGTATCGGTGTTTTTCACAAGATTGCGGCAATGAAAACACGCTTTGGAATCGCGATTAATATGTACGAGCAAGGCAAAATCAAAACCGCTACACCAAGCGGTCAGCAAATAGTGTTTGACATAAAAACCGCTTATCCTGTGGATGAGCGGGTGGATATCACACTCGACCTTAAAGAAAACGAGCCGTTTGAACTCCGTTTTCGTGTACCTGAGTGGAGTGGAAACACAATGCTTTATGTAAATGACGAGAGTATGCCGATAAAGCCGTATGAGGTGATAATAAACCGCAACTGGAAAAAAGGCGACAAAGTCAGCCTTGTTTTTGATATGACACCTCAGGTGCACCGTCCCGAAACAAACCCCACTGACTTTGTAATTGTTGACCTCAAAGGCAAAGAAAATTATCTTGTCGGACGCGTTGTAAAGTCGGATGAGAGCGCAAAATATTACACGGCAATCACACGCGGACCACTTGTTCTTGCAGGTGATGAGCGTTTGGGAAGTGTTGATACAGAGCCGATCGAACTCATGTTTGATATTTATGATAATATTGAGTGCGTACCGACAAACAGAGCGGATTTTGACACTCAGTGTGAGTATACCGTAAAGTTAAAAAATAACCAAAGCATTACGCTTGTTGACTATGCTAGTGCAGGCAGTGACTGGACAAAAAAATGTACCGCCTGGCTTAAAACTAAGCATATAGAGATATAAAAAGGGAATCTTTTGATTCCCTTTTTATTATTTATATTCTTTTCCGAAGGCTTCAATATATTTCTGATTATAATAATCGGTTAATATCGATTTTATTTTTTTATCCGATGATTTTAAAACCTTTTTAGGTGAGCCAAGTTTTTGCAAAAGATAGTCGATATCGTTTGGTACGATGCCACGCTCTTTTAACTCTAAAAGTTCGTCTTCGGTAAACTTATCGATGTAGTATCTGTAGCCGTAGCGGTTTTTGTAATAACGCTCAAGCCCCATATAGTCGCTGATCCTCATTGTACCGTATCCGTTAAAAATTGTACCGTATACGTTAAAATTTACAAACATTTCCATAAGCCGTGCAACGTCTTCACTTGGAGCATTGGTATTTTCTGTCCGCAACCATAAAAGCGTTGACTCATTCATTGTTTCATAGTATTTGCGTACTTCCTCTTCGTTTCCGCCGTGCTCCTTAATGTGTTCGAGTTCTTCGTAATATTCCTCGGGCATTTCTTTTAGCGGTCCGTCGTCATAAGGTGCAATCATTTCAATGTCGATATTTGGCGTTTCAATACCCATTGATTGACCAAGAAGCAGTTTTTGTGGGATATTATCCTTTATTTCACTTGCTTTATATGAGTATGGCTTTGTAAAGGTTTTTACAAGATTTTCATACTGCATGGTGAGAGTCTGCTCATTCCCCGTATATAGTTTGTTCTCTTTTTTGAACAAAAGATAGTCAATGTTATATCCACCGCCGCCGACTGCAATAAAGCCGACTTTGTACTCTTTGCCGCCTGAGGTAAACCACACTTCCTCGTAAGGTTCGTCATATATAGTTTTTGCTTGTGCAAGATAAGTTATATTAAATTCGGCATTATCTTTTTCGGGAGATAGTTCATTTGCATAAATCCGCTTACCATCAAACTCAGCAAGTGACACAAGCCCGTATTTTGTAACGTACTCTCTGTAAGATTTTATTGTTTCTTTGTCGGTAGGCCATTCCTCGAAAGAATTTTCTTTTAAAACAATCTCGCCCTCCGATTTTCTGTCTTGATTTTCGGATATAACGAGTTCGCCATCAACATACTCGAAAAATTTGGGGTAATGCTCCTGATTGTGCGGAAATGTTGTAATACTTGGGTCATAACAATTGATATTTGAGAACAGTACCCAAGCCGAATATAGTGTTTTGTTTATTTTATAAACATCGTTAACGGTAAGCCACAGCCAATCAGGTTTTACATTTGGGTCAGAAAAAACTTCTTTCTCTAATGCAAAAAATATTTTTTCGTCGGTATAGTCTTTGTTAAGAGGTTTGTCGGTTGTATGCAAAATATATCTTTCGGGGTAACTTTTTTCATTGGCGGCAATATACGATAAAATATATGTTGTGTCCTTTAACATATATTTTATAACAAAGTTGTATTTTCCGTCGCTCATATCATAGCGCATAACTTTTTTTGCAGTTGGGTCGGATGATGGTTGATATTTAAAATAGGCGTTTTCTGTTCCCGAATTTTGATAGCTGCGAGATTCTTCGAGCGGATATGTCGCACCAAAATAATTCATCGAAAACCTATTAAGAGATTTTCCGTCATAACCGTAGTCACTTTTATTTCTGTCGAGATAAAAATGATAAAAATCAAGCATTTCCACCACCGACGGAGGTTGTGTTTTGTCAAAAAGCGGTAGCGATGCTGCTTTTAATGATAGTTGTAGGCGATAGGTCCATTCATTTGCATCAAGTTCGATGCCGCTTGATGCATCTGCACCATCTGCGATATAGAGTGTAGAATTAATACCGCGTACACTTCTGCCGATAATTGCCCAAAGAGCAACTGCCGCAACTATAACAATTGCTGCGGCAATTGTGCCGAGCGTTGTGAGTACATTGCCTGTTTGCTTTGTTTTGGGTAGTTTGCCGAGTTTATTAAGATATTCAAAATCGGGATTTACGTCTACATCGGGCATATCAATGCCTTTAAATTTATCAAAATTCACAGTATTTCCTCCTTATAAATTTTTTTGAGGTCTGCCTTTGCTCGTGACAGTATACTCCGCACCGTGCCGTGAGGTTTGCCGAGTGCTTTTGCTATCTCCTTTGTTGTCATATCCTCTATGTAATAAAGCACTGTGACCTGCGCTTTGTCGGGGGATAAAACAGAGAGCGTGTCGCAAAACTCAAATGAAAGCGAGTCTTTCACCGCAATTTCGTTGGTATTGTCGAGCGGTACTGTTTTTGGACGTCTGCTTTCGTTGTATATTATGTTTTTTGCGCACCGTATAAGCCATACACGCAAAGCGCGAACGTCGGTAAAGGTAGGTTTTTTTTCAAAAAGAAGCAAAAACGCACTTTGTGTTACATCGTGGGCATCTTCTTCGTTTTTTGTAATTGCCAGTGAAAATCTGTACACCGCACGGCCGCATTCATTTAAAACGGTGTTTTCGAATTTCATAATTCATCCCTCCTCACTTATACAATGTATCAAACAATCCAAAATGTTGCAATATTTATTAATAAAATAAAAAAGGCTTCAGTAAGAAGCCTTTTCGTTAGTATTTTACGTTACTTCCAGGTATCGCATAATACCTGCAGAGCCACCGCTTTTATGTGTTTGAATTATCCCCACGGAAATTATATTCTTGCCGTCAATAAAAGCAATATGACCGTTTTCAATCTCATAGGTATAGTCGTCGCTTTGGGCAAATGACGACAAAACTTTTTCCTCAATATCAGCGTGTGTTATGTTTTCAAAAATTGACAAATCATATTTTTTAAATTCGTATAAATCTTTTATGCCGCATTCCAGAACATCGCCGTTAATTTTTATTGATACAGAACAGCATTCGCCGTTTAGCGATTTATCCTTGCCGTATCTTTTGGTAAATGAAAAGTTGTAACTTTCAGCGGGACCGCTCGGAGCGTATTCGTAAAATTCGTAAAAAACATAGTCATCAAACTGGTCGCCATACATTTTTTGAGCAAAATCTTTTGCAATTTTTTTCGCATCATCCTTTGTGACAGTGCCCGAGTTTATTGGGGTGCCGCCGTATTCATACTCTAAAAGTTCGCCGTTTTCGTCAAAGGTAAATGCTGTACCACTGCCGTCGGTATATCGATACATCATCCAGGAATTTCTTTGGTATATGGTTTCTTTTAAATTGAGATTATATTTTTTACCCAAAAACTCAAATTCCTTTGTTTTTGGATTGGCATTGGTGGGTTTGGGTTTGTTTTTGTCGGGGTTATTTATATATTCTTTGAGGATTTTTTCCGAGCGTTCCTCGTACCATTTTGTAACGTTTGTAAATGTTGGCTTGTTGTCCTCGCCGTTTTCTTTAATAAGTTTTAAATGACCATCTTGGGTCTTTTTAAATTCACATACGATCTCTGCAGTTTGTTTGTCTTTATATTCATTAATGCTGCCCAGGATGCTGTGCGGTTTGCCGTCGGTAAATGAATAATCGAGTATGATTTTTGCACTGTAGCCTTGCTTAGTTTTTGTAGGTGCCTCGCTTATATACAAAAGATAACTTTCAATGTTTTTGTCGTTGTCGAGTTCGTTACACAGCACTTTGTAGATTTCTACATCGGCATAGTCTTTTAAAAGTTCGGTGTCGTCTCGGTAAAACGCTGTAAAACGTATCGGCGTAAAAAGGTCTGTACCTATATATTCAAGCACACGTAAGCGTGTAAAATCGTTGTATTCAATACGTATTTTTTTGGTGCCGTCAGATAGGTCTTCTGTTGATATTTTGTCAACTTTGGCACCTGCATAGTCAACATCTCCGAGTTCTATAACACAGCCGTATATTGCAAAATCGTGGGCAGGTGTAATGCCAAACATCTTTTCGGCATAGTCATTTATCATTTTGCCTGTAACATATGCCACTTCACCGTTGGCGTTTGTTGTATACTCGCTGTGTGTTACCGGATCATTTACTGTTATTGCGTTTTTTGCATATCGGTTTATCTGTAAAAGTTCGTGTTCCGACAGAGGATTTTTTTCGTCAAATTCTCTAAAGCAAAATACATCGTATTTGCCAAACAACTCCATATTCAGTTTTGCATTAAGTTCGTCTGTTACAGGGACTTCTGTGTAACTTCCCCCAACAACATCCACCGTGTTTGCGCGTATACCTCTGCCGATGATTGCCCAGATACCGACAGCAACAACAATCAGAACAGCCGCCGCAACAGTAGAAATTATCTCAAACGTGTGCCGTTTTGGTGCTGTTTTTGGAAGCTGTGACAGTTTTTCAAGATAGTTTTTATCAAATTCTATATCGCACGGTTTTGTTGTTACATTTTTAAATTCTTTAAGGTTCACAGTATCTCCTCCTTATATATTTTTTCAAGGGTATTTCTTGCACGTGAAAGACGTGATTTGACTGTCCCTTCGGGGATACCAAGTGCTTTTGCAACGTTGCATACATCCATATCGTCTATGTAGTATAGTATAGCGACATCGCAAAGTTTTTGAGGGAGTTTTGAAAGAAGGTCACAAAACTCAAACGCAAGAGGATCGGTTATCGAAACATTGCTCACTTCGTCAAGCGGTATGTTTTTGGTGTTGTGTGAGAGTTTTCGCTGGTTTGAAATAACATACCGAGCAGTTTTTATAAGCCATATCCGAAGTGCATCAAGGCTTTTAAAGTCGGGCTGTTTTTTGCACAAAATCAAAAACACCTCACCGCATATATCGCGTGATAAATCTTCGTTTTTTATGTGTGCAAGACAAAATCTGTATACCATCTGCCAATATTCGTTTAAAACGGCATCAAAATCGTTTGAGTTCATTTCCTCATCCTCCTCTCACCTATAAAATGTAAACAAAACTGTGTTTGGTTCAAAAAAATTATAACAAATTTCAAAAAGTGATGCAAATTAAAACGGGAGGATACCCTCCCGTTTTGCTATTCAATTGTTTTGTGTTCTATAAAATGTTTTGGGTTTATTCCGTCGTCGGTTGTATAGGTGACACTGCGTTTTTGTGTTCCGCCGTCTGTAAGTATATCACCATATGTTACTCTATACTCGATTGTAACGGTTTTTTGTCCGTTATATTTGCCCTCGGTTGCCGAATCAAAGTAATATGTGTAATCAAGTCCGCCTTCTGTTTCTATCGGTACAAAAAGTGAGCCGTCATCGGCTTTTACAATCCCGATAGTATTGTATTTTGGCCATGGTACATCTTTTAAAAGTGTCACGTTATCGGGGAGATTGCTTTTGCCGAAAAGTTCGGTCATATATTTGTTATAGATATCGGTGGGATAACCGTAAATTAATCTGTGTTCGGCACCCTCGTACATATCAAGAGTATCTTTGCTCTGATTTTGTCTGTAGTATGCGGCAATATAGTATTTTGCCACGTAATAGTCGGGGATTGTTCCGCGGTCAAAATCATACATTTTTTCAAAGCAGTATTTGGTTGCAAGTGACTGAAATTCACTCTCAATAACGTTTTTGAACTGAGGTTTAATATACTTTTCAATAAGCGGTATTATTTCGGTATCGTCAGTCAGCGGGTATCTTCCGCAACTGTTTTGAATAAACGGCATATCATCGGTGTTGAGAGTATATTGCTTTTTGCCGATTTGTATTGATACTCCTGTAGCCAATTCTGCCTGGTCATATACATAACTTTTCTCTTCGAGTAACCGTATAAGCGTCTTGGCATCGTCACCGTTTATTGTGTATATGCCTTCCTTGTATTTTTCGCAGTCACTGTCAACCGAAACTTTGACTTCGCTGTCTTTTGTTTTGTATTTTAGTGTTTTCTTTTCTGTAAAGTTTTTGTCAACGATACATTTTTCGAGTGCTTTTTCAAGCCTTTGATATTCGATGTCGGTCAGTGTGTGGTTTATTGTACCCTCCAGACCCGATTTGTAAACGATGTGCGACTTATATTTGTCGCCGCCTGTTACAACTTTGTATTCTATGCCGTTAAACCCAATCTTATATGTGGGTGCGCAATAACAGATGTCACTGTCTTTTGACTTTGATGCCACCCTTACAATGTCCAGAAGTTCGTCTGCAAGGTCACCTTTTACTTTATAGATACTCTCTTCTTCGAAAGGTTTTTCGGTCTTTTTAACATATACTGTATTTTCTATTGTGTGTTCTATGAAATAATCGGGTTCAAAATCGGATTTGGGTACATACGAGAGTGTGGTGACACTTGTGTCATCTTCGCCGTATGTGAGCGTTATAATCGGTGTGCCGTCATCGAGTTTTGAACGGATGAACGAAAAAAGTTGCTGCCCGGCGTAACTCACGTTTATTGTATACGGACTGTCATAACTCGTGCCTGATGTAAAATTCGATTTTACTCCGAACAAGTCAAACGTAATGTCGTTTAATTCGCTCGGTGTTATTATCCAGTCGCTTTTTGCGGGGGTTTTGATATAGTAGATATAGTCCAGAATTGCTTTTTGCGAGGGGAGTTCGCCGCGTTTAAAAACAGGCAGTGCAAAATAGTGTGATTGGTGCATCATTAAGTCAAATTGCTCTTGCATCTCATCTGTTATTTCAACACTCTCGCTGTTGGTGGCGGCAGGGGTTAAAAACTCCTCGTGAACTTGATGAGTACCGCGTATTCCGCGACCGATTATTGCCCAGAAACTTACTCCTAATATAATGATAACAGCCGCAGCGGCTGTGCCAACCGCTGTCCATATCTGTTTTTTGGGCTTGTCTTGGGGTAAAGAACAAAGGTAATTAACATAATTTTCATCAGCAGTATCAACTTTTATGTTTTTTGGTTTTATGTTTTTTAAATTGTCAAACTTCACAGTATTTCCTCCTTATATATTTTTTTAAGGATATCTCTTGCGCGTGATAGCCGTATTTTGACGTTTGAATGCGAAATCGACAGCGCTTTTGCGATATCGGCGGTTTTCATATCTTCAATATAATAGAGTATTGTTACATCATATAAGTTAGCGGGTAGGGCAGATAACAGTTCTTTGAATTCAAAAAGCGACTTATCGGTGACGGCAATTTCTCTTGCCAAATCGAGTGGAACGGTTTTTGAATTTTCATGACGCTTTATGTAGTTGGCAAAGGTCATTTTTGCACATTTAATAAGCCACACCTTTAACTGTGCTTTGCATTCAAAGCGTGGACGCTTCTCAAACAGTATTAAAAACACTTGTTGCGTCAGTTCCTGTGCTGTATCCTCGTCACGTGTGCGTGACAGTAAAAATCTATAGATTGTGGGTGATAGTTCGTTTATAAGTGCACTTAAATTCATAGACTGTTCACTCCCTTCCACTTATATGATGTACTGTGAAGCGTATCTGGTTACAATTTTTAAGAAAAATTCTGTAGGGGAGGGTATACGTGCCCTCCCCTACGCTCTATTAAAATAATTTTGCAATATCGGAAAAAGGCGCAACAGAGCGCTTTAAAATTCCGTTCATATGTGCGATTGCAATACCGTAATTGGTAATGGGTATCTGTTTATCTTCCGCGTTGCCGATGCGGTATTTCATCTGGCGTGGGGTTAGCATACATCCTCCGCAGTGTACTACACACGCAAAGCGAGACAAATCTTCGGGGAATTCTCCGCCTGACGTAAACTCGAAGTTTATGTCCTTGCCGGTATACTTTTTAATCCAGTTTGGCATTTTTACTGTGCCGATATCTTCGCACTGACGGTGGTGGGTACAGCCCTCGGAAATGAGTACCGTATCGCCGTTTTTAAGACTGTCGAGCGCTACTGCGCCCTCAACCACTGTTTTAAGATCGCCCTTATACCGTGCAAATAAAATTGAAAATGATGTGAGCGGAATATACTCAGGCACAATTTTGCTCACTTTGCCAAACGCCTGTGAGTCGGTAACAACCATTTTGGGCGTAATTTTTTGCAAAGTTGATTCCAATTCGGTGTCTTTGCACACAACCGCAATACAGTCGGCATCTAAAATATCGCGAATTGTCTGCTGTTGCGGTAAAATAAGTCTGCCTTTTGGTGCCGAAGCATCGATGGGAGTAACAAGCACGATGACGTCACCCGCGTTCAGCAGGTCGCCGACAATTTTTTTGTCACTTTTTTCTGATTTGGCGAGTGCCGCGATTTTGTCTTTTAGTTCGTTTATTCCTTCACCCGTTTTTGCCGACACGGCAAAGCCTTGGTGTAATATGATATCGGCTTTGTTGTGTACTACAAGGTGAGGGATGCTTTTTTGCTCTATTTTTTGTAAAAGTTTTGTTTCTTCGGGCGAAAGTTCGGTGTTTTCGGTCACGAGTATTGCAACGTCAATGGTGTTGAGTGTGTCATAAGCACGTGCAACACGCATTTTTCCGAGTTCGCCCTCGTCGTCTATACCGGGGGTGTCGATTATGACTACGGGACCGAGGGGCAACAGTTCCATCGCTTTTTTTACAGGGTCAGTGGTGGTGCCTTTTGTATCGGACACGAGCGCAAGATTTTGGCCCGTAACCGCGTTTACAACGCTTGATTTACCCGCGTTACGAAGACCGAAAAAGCCTATATGTATTCTGTCTGCATTAGCTTGTGTATTCATATTAAAATCTGAAGTCGCGTCTGTTTGACGACTTTATATCCTCTATATTTTGTTTTGCAATTGCGCGTACTTTTTCGTTTGGAATTTTGTCGAGTTCTTTGTCGATAAGTTCAAATCCCACTTTTTTTGTATCCTCTGACGCATAGTCGATAAGATACTCTGTGAGTGTCATAAGTGCGTTAGGGTGACAGCAGTTTTGAATTTGTCCGCTCTTGCAAAGTTGCATAAAGCGGTCACCTGTTCTGCCTTCGCGGTAGCACGCGGTACAGAATGACGGAATGTAGCCGAGTTTTATCATCCAGTTTACAACCTCGTCGAGTGTTCTCTGGTCGGACACGTCAAACTGCTCTGAATCGTGGGGGCGTTCCTCCTCGGTATAACCGCCTACAGAAGTACGTGATGCACCGCTTATCTGCGAAATGCCGATTGAAAGCGCACGTCCGCGTACCTGTTCGCTTTCGCGTGTTGAGATAATCATACCCGTGTAGGGTACAGCAATTCTGATACAAGCGATGATCTTTTCAAACATCTCGTCTGAGATACCGTTATCAAACTGAGTGGGGTCGATATCGTCGGCTTTTTTAAGACGCGGAACGCTGATTGTGTGCGGACCTACGCCGTGAACTGCCTCAAGATGTTCTGCGTGCATAAGTAGTCCCGCAAACTCATACTTATACAGTTCAAGACCGAAAAGTACGCCGAGACCCACATCGTCAATACCGCCCTGCATCGCGCGGTCCATAGCCTCGGTATGATAATCATAATCGTGCTTTGGTCCTGTGGGGTGAAGCTCAAGGTAGCTTTCCTTGTGGTATGTTTCCTGGAAAAGAATGTAGGTGCCAATACCTGCGTCTTTTAGTTTTTTGTAGTTTTCGACAGTTGTTGCTGCGATGTTGACATTGACGCGGCGGATCGCACCGTTTTTGTGCTTGATGCTATAGATGGTGTCAATGCACTCGAGTATGTATTCAATCGGGTTTTCAACGGGGTGTTCACCCGCCTCGATAGCAAGGCGCTTGTGACCCATATCCTGAAGTGCGATAACCTCTTTGCGTACTTCTTCCTGTGTCAGTTTTTTACGTGCAATATTTTTATTTTTTAAGTGATATGGGCAATAAACACAGCCGTTTACACAGTAGTTTGAAAGATAAAGCGGTGCAAACATAACGATTCGGTTGCCGTAGAATGCGAGTTTTATCTCTTCGGCGAGTTTGAACATCTCCTCGGTTTTTTCGGGGATGTCACAAGCAAGTAATACCGATGCTTCGCGATGGTTAAGACCCGCACATGTCCAGCCTGTTTCGGTTTTTCTGGGACGTGCTTTTTCGAGTATTGAGTCGATAAGTTCTACATTATTTTTGTTTGCCTCAGCATAGGCAATTGTGTCAAGGATCTCTTGGTCATTTATAAATTCTTCTGCTTTTAATGATTTAGGGTTATACATTTTTATAATCTCCTCTCGTAATCTCTATGGTATATCCTATTTTATTCATTTTTTGTTTAAGTAAGTCTATGCCGTTTGCACCCTCGGCGCCTGTTGACAGTTTGTTGTTATATAATTCGTATTTGTCACGGGTTGTATCGGGTGACAGGTTTGGCATAATGACGTTTGCACCCGCAAGTATACCGCGTTCTCGTCCGTCAGCCGACGCAGTGCCGAGTGCGGTGGTGGCGGGGAGCAAGATGTTTGGGTGCATTATGCGGATTATTGACAAAAGATAAAGTGTGAGTTCTGTATCTCCCGCCCTCTCGTTTTTGAACGGTGTGTCACGGTGGGGAAGATACGGACCTATTCCGCACATCTGAGGTTTAAACTCTTCAATGAACTTTAAATCCTTTGCAAGTGTTTTTGATGTTTGGTGCGGTGAACCCACCATAAATCCGCAACCAACCTGAAAACCAAGGGTTTTTAATTCGTACAGACATTTCATTCTGTTGTCAAATGACATTGATTTTGGGTGCAGTTTTTCATAATGCTCTTTGTCTGCGGTTTCGTGACGGAGTAAATAGCGGTCAGCACCCGCATCACGAAGTTTTTTATAGCTGTCATATGTACGCTCACCCAGTGACAAAGTCACTGCGCAGTCGGGGTAAGTGGCTTTTATATCGCGCACAATGTCGCAAACAACATCATCACTGAAATATCCGTCCTCACCGCCCTGCATTACAAAGGTGCGAAAACCGAGGGAGTATCCCTTTTTACAGCAAGACATTATATCGTCTTTTGTAAGCCGAAACCGTTCGCACTTTTTGTTTGATGCACGTATACCACAATAAAGGCAGTCATTTTTGCAGATGTTTGAAATCTCAATAAGACCGCGGATAAAAACGGTGTTACCGTATACGTTCGCCTCTTTTGCAAGGACTTTTGCATACTCTGCCGTGTCGGGATTAAAGCCGTCTATAAGCCTTTGGTACTCTGAAAGGTTTAAATTTTTATTTTTATTTAGTTTATCAAGTAATTCTCTCATTTTGAATACGCCGTCTTTACACTGACTCCCGCAAGACGTCCGATTTTGCCGGTGAGTGCCGAGATCTCGTTTTGCGGTGCATCAATTGCTATTGATACAATATTTATGTTCTTTTTTTCGTACGGAATGCCCATTCTGCCTATTATATACTCTCCGTACTCGGACAAAAGCGCGTTAAGGCTTGGTACCGACGCCTTGTCCTCGAGTATTATTCCTATGATTGCAACTCTTGTTTCCATAATTAACACCAAAAAGACGCACCGATGGTACGGTGCGTCATACTTTAAAATTTTACCGTACCTTTCAATCAGAAAGAGCACCCCACGAAAGCCACAGTTTTGTGGGGACCCCACATAATTCTTTATGTCAGGAACAACTATATTATATTATTTTTACTGCATTATGTCAATATTACTATTGAAAAAACAAAAACTATGATATATAATGTTAATTACGTTGATGAAAGAAAATACTTTTTGAATTTGTGTAAAGAGAGCAGACGGTAGGTGAAAGTCTGTCACAAACAAAAGTTAGTCAGCTTTCGGAGTATCACAGTTACTACTGTGGGGGTTGCCCCTTACAGCTAAAATGAGCACAATACTTGGGTGGCACCGCGAATGTAAAATTTCGTCCCGAGCGCGTTTTTGTCGCGCCTCGGGCTTTTTTATTTAATAAAAAATTAAGGAGATAAAGAGATGCTTGATATTAAATTTGTCCGCGAAAATGCGGATCTTGTTAAGCAAAACATCAAAAACAAATTTCAGGAGGCAAAACTTCCGCTCGTTGACGAAGTTTTGGAACTCGACACACAAAATCGTCAGATAATTGCAGAGGCTGACAGCCTTCGCGCTAACCGCAACAAAATCTCAAAGCAGATTGGTATGCTTATGGGTCAGGGCAAACGCGAGGAAGCCGAAGAAATCAAAAAACTTGTAACCGAGCAGTCAGAGCGTCTTGCTGAATGTGAAAAACTCGAGGGTGAACTTTCGGAAAAAATTAAGACAATTATGATGACAATCCCCAACATCATCGACCCGTCTGTACCGATAGGTAAAGACGACAGCGAAAACGTTGAGGTAGAGTGCTTTGGTGACAAAACACAGGTAGACTTTGAAATACCCTACCACACCGATATTATGGCGGCATTTGACGGCATCGATAAAGAGGCTGCAGGACGCGTTGCAGGTGAAGGTTTTTATTATCTTATGGGCGATATTGCACGTCTTCACAGTGCAGTGCTTTCATACGCACGTGATTTTATGATTGACAAAGGCTTTACCTATTGCATCCCGCCCTTTATGATGCGCGGCGGCGTTGTTACAGGTGTTATGAGTTTTGCCGAGATGGACGCTATGATGTATAAAATCGAGGGCGAAGATCTCTACCTTATCGGCACAAGTGAACATACAATGATCGGTAAGTTTATTAACACTATGACCGATGAGAGCAAACTCCCCATGACACTTACAAGTTACTCACCTTGCTTTAGAAAAGAAAAGGGCGCTCACGGTATTGAGGAGCGCGGTATTTACCGTATACATCAGTTTGAAAAACAGGAAATGATTGTTGTTTGTAAGCCGGAAGAGAGTATGGATTGGTTCCATAAAATGTGGAGTTACAGCGTTGAACTTTTCCGCTCACTCGACATTCCTGTAAGAACACTTGAGTGTTGCTCAGGCGACCTTGCCGACCTTAAGGTTAAGTCTTATGACGTTGAGGCGTGGTCACCCAAACAGCAAAAATACTTTGAGGTATGCTCTTGCTCAAACCTCGGTGATGCACAGGCAAGACGTCTCGGTATCAGAGTAAAGGGCGAGGACGGCAAAAAGTATCTTGCACACACACTTAACAACACTGTTGTGGCACCGCCCCGTATGCTTATTGCATTCCTTGAAAACAACCTTGAGTTTGACGGTGAGAAGTACACACTTAACATCCCTGTAGCACTCAGACCGTATATGGGCGGAAAGGATAAGATTGTATCTAAATAATGGCTATAGAAAAGGTTATTAACTACTTTAAATCACTCGGTGCCGAGGATAAGATAATTCAGTTTGAGGTATCGAGTGCAACGGTTGAACTTGCAGCGGCGGCGCTCGGATGTGAGCCGTCACACATTGCTAAAACTATGTCGTTTATGGTGGACGGCGGTGCAATTCTAATCGTGACTGCGGGTGACACCAAAATTGACAACCCAAAGTTCAAGGCACAGTTTCACACAAAGGCAAAGATGCTTACTCCCCCCGAGGTTGAAGAACTTATCGGTCACGCGGTAGGCGGTGTATGTCCGTTTGCCGTAAACGAGGGCGTTAAAACGTATCTTGACGTGTCGCTAAAGCGTTTTGAACACGTTTATCCCGCCGCAGGAAATGCGGCATCTGCAATAAAACTTACAATCCCCGAACTAGAACAGTTTTCGGGCTACATCGAGTGGATTGATGTTTGCAAATTGTTTTAATTATTCATAAATTAAAAGGCTGAAAAATTGTTTTTCAGCCTTTTTTGAAACATTTTTGAGGTATTATGTGTTATATATGTAGGAGGTGTTATAAATGAAAAAGCCGATAAAGGTATTGTTGACGGTAACTGCTATTGTTATTTTTATTGCGGCAGTTGTTTGCGCTGTATTTTATTTTTGTACACCCAAAACACCATGGTATAATAAACTCCCTGTTGGTGATGAACTTTTTGAAACATATAAGCCGACCGGGTTTGGAACAATTTCAAACATAAACAGGCTTTACCCAGAGTATGATGATGTTGATTCTTATTTTGAAAATGCCGACCTTGTGATTATCGGCTATCCCGAAAATACTTTTACAAGCGAATCACACACTTATTATAGTCGAGAAAAAGGCTTTGTTGGTGTTGAGGATGACTGGTACACGCTTGATACTATTCGCAAAATAAAAGTACTTGATGTACTAAAAGGCGAAATTAATACTAAAAGTATAAATTTACATGTAAAAGAAGTTGCAATATGGGACGAAAACGGTAATTTTGAAATAAAAGAACTTGATGATTTTCATTTTATTCAAAAAAAGAACGTAAAGTATATCTTTATTTTAAGTGAAACCAAGTTTTTATATAACGGCGAAAAGACATATTATTCGGGTTATGACTGTTGCATTAATATTGACGGATTGCACACGTCAAGCCTAAAAGAAGTGACCGACAGTTTTTTTATAGGCGTTTTTGAAAAATGCAAAGACTATTTTATAAAGTATAATCGCTCGGATGAGGCGGTAAGCGACCTTGATGAACAGAATTATTTTGCCGAGAGCGGTATGCGATATTTTAAAAACGAAGAGGGTGCTTTTGAGTATTCTGACATTGTAGCTATTGTCACACCCAAAAATGACCTCAGAGACGATGGGCGTGTGTCATTTGACGGAAAAGTTATTAAAACGGACAAAGAGGCAAGTGAATATAAGCTCAACGAAGTGTTTACGCTTCGAGATATGAACGTGTTAAAGGTAATAAAGGGTGACGAGAATATTACCGATATTTATATTGCCAATGAGGCGCATTATTACTATTCCACATATAAAAAAGCACCGGACTTGTGGTACGGACAATATACACCGCGAGAAGATCCGATTGTTAAAAAAGGCGCTGTGTATCTCTACTATCTTAAAAAAGATACCACTTTGGGTGAAAACGTTTACAGAGTAAGCGGACGGCAATGTGTTTTAAATATTGACGGCACCGACAGAATCGGCGGACTTTATAATTACACTACAATACGTTTGTATAGACTGTATATGCGCAACATTGACGCAATAAAAGAATATATTCCAAAATAATAACACCCCAAACTCTATAGTTTGGGGTGTTGCTTTAATCCAAACACACTTGTATCCCTGGCAAATTACTGTTTCAACAATTCTTCAAATGTAACATTAAATACTTTTGAAAATGCAATTATTTCAATATCTGTAACAAATCGTTTTCCACACTCAATGCGTTGGATGGCGTTTTTATCAATATCAATTCCAACAAGTTGCATTCTGTCTGCAAGTTCACGTTGAGAAATTTTAAGTTCCATACGAAACTTTGCAACGTTTTTGCCACAAATATTATTTAGACCGTTTTTTGCTTTGTTTATAAACATATAATCTCCTTATTTTTGGCATTTAGTGATTGTCAACAAAGAGATTATATGTTATAATTCTAATTATTATGACATTTACAAGATGTCATAATAGAGGTAGAATATGGTAGTTACTTTTTTTGGACATAAAGATATTACAGTGGATATTACAGAGGTATTAGAAAAAACAATAAAAGACGTTATTGAAAAATATGGAGCAAATATGTTTTTGGTTGGCAATCAAGGCGGATTTGACAGATTGGTGCAAAGTGTATTAAAAAAAGTATGTAATAGATATGAGAATGTTGATTATAGAGTGGTTTTGGCATATATGCCAACGAAAAATTCAGAAAATGATCTATCTCAATTACATCAAACAATTGTTTTTGACGGCTTTGAATTGGTACATCCAAAATATGCGATATCTAAGTGCAATCATTGGATGATTGATAAGTCATATATTGTAATTACTTATGTAACATATAATGTTGGCGGCGCGGCAAAATTTGAGGATGTTGCAAAGAAAAAAGGAAGAGTGATAATTAATATAGCAAACTTTTTAAAAATCATATCGCATAAATAAAAAAGCAGGATTTAAAAATCCTGCTTTTATTGTTTTTAATAGTATTCAATAACTACGCTCTGACCGCCGTATACATACGCCTGGTCAAGATTGTTCTCGTGAAGAGTATCTATAGTTACGTGGAACGCTTTTGAGGTTGTTTTTCTTACGCCAAGCAGTGAATAAAACTCATTATACTGTATAAGCGGTCTGCCAAACGCCTCATAAATCTCGGGATATTTCAGGCTAAAAATCTCTTTGATGGTGTCGCCATCTTCGATTTTTATTGCTCTGTTTTCAATATCCTTGCCTTCTCCCAGACCTTTTACGGTAACGTATGCCGTTCCGATTTCGTCTTGAGTTTTATTGAGCGATGCAACAATTGTGATTGTTACGGTTGTTGCAATTATTATAAACGCAGCGATAATTATCGGCAGTCGTTTTCCAACAAACATCCAATCAGAAATGCTTTTAAAAAACTTTTTAATAGCGTACATTAAAATTATTCCTTAACTTCAGCCTCGGTGCCGTTTTGAGCCTCAACTTCTTTTGCAGTAGCATCGGTGAGGATTTTCTCGGCATCGCCGCCTTTTAATGTATAGTCTTTAACAAGGTCAATAAAGTAATCAAATGTTTTGAACTCGGTTGTAAGTGAACGACCTGCAAGAGTTACTTTTTCCATCATTCTGAACACACGGTTCTGGAGATTCTGGTCTTTATTGATGTTTTCGGGGATTGTGGGGTCTTCGGGTAAAAGATCTTCGGGATTTGTAAATTCGTTATCCTCGATGATTTTTTCAATACCGATTGTATAGGGGTTGCCGGGGAGTGTCCATGACTCTGAGTATGCGGGGTATGCAAATTCAGAAGGTTCTGCAACAAAATCTTCCCACTCTGCGTCGGGATCTTCTGTTACGTCATCAGCCTCAGCATTAAGGTACTCTGTTACTGTTTCAATCAAAGCGTCGATAACTTCTTCTTTCTTTTTAAGGAAGTTTGAGTTTATGTATGCGCCTCTTGTATAGTCACAGATGATATCACCGATATTCTTTTTACCTGTTGATGTAACGGGAAGCGCAAATACGCCTACATTTTCAGCATCAACCGAGTCAGTTACGTCCTTTGAGTTGCAAAGGATCATAGCAGCTTTGCCGTCAGCAAACATTTTAACTGCGTCTGCCTGTGTTGTGTCCATACATTTGTCGTTAAATGCTTTTGAGTTGTAAAGAGCTTTGAAATCGTCCATAGCTCTTGCCCAACTGTTAACAACGCCGTACTTAGGAACGTATGAATGTTCAGCAACGCCGCCTTCCATAAGGATGAGTTCGTCCAACCAGTATTTCATACCGCCGTCAGCAAAGCCACCTGCGATTGCAGTGATGCCTTTTGACTGAAGTGTTGTGATAACTGTTGTGAACTGCTCCCATGTTTTGGGGATCTGGAGACCGTTATCAACAAAGATGGTTTCGTTGAAGAAAACACCCTGATAGTTACCGGCAAGTGCAAGCATATGGTTCATACCGTCAGAATCGGTTGAAGTATCAAGCACAAACTGTTTTGCATTTTCGTAGCATGAAGGATAAACTTGCTGGATTTCTGTAAGAGTTGCAAGTCTGCCGTTTGCAAGATATTTGTCGAGAAGTTCGTCGCGGTCATAAATCATAATAGCGAGTTCGCCGCGGTCCAATTTTTTAAGAAAGTCTTCTCTTGCGTCTTTCTCTTCGGGAATCTGAACGAGTTCAAAACGAACATAGTCGCTTTCCCAGTACATATTGTTTTCCTCTACAAGAGCAGCGAGTGAATTCCAGTGATCGCTGTCTTTTGCAAAAGGAACACCAAAGTAAAGTGTTGTCATAACATCACTTTGCATACAACCTGACATGACGCCAAGGAGTGTAACAAGGATTAAAATGACACTAATGATTTTTGTGGTTTTTCTCATTGTTTATTCCTCCGAATACTGTGCATAATACATCAGCATAATTTACATAAAGCAATTATAACATATTAATTTATTAAAATAAAGGGGGTATTTATTTTATTTTTTATAAGTTTTTTTAACCACCGTAAAAATAGCATAAAAAAGAGCAAAAAACAGGCAAAAATGGGTAAAATCAACCGCTGTATTTAGTGCAGTTGCACCACTTTTTGACAAAAACTTTGTTAAAATTGACGATAGAATTGTTGCACAAATCGGGGTAAATAGTTTTAAGAAAATGTTAAATTTAACTCCCGATTCTTTGCAAAGGGTGTAAAAATTCATCATTGATATAAAAATGTTAGAAAATACCATAACAGCCAAAAAACCAAAAATTCCAAAACGCGGGACAAATATGCAAATGAGTACAATACGAAGGGCAGAGTCTATTGTGTTGTGCCACAGTACCTGTTTTTGTTTTCCAAGACCTTTTAGCAGTCCGTCGCACACGCTGTCGAGGTACATAAACGGAACGATGGGTGACAGCCACAAAAGCATCTTGGTAACACGCGAACTTTGATAAATAATATTACCGAGCGGCGCCGCAAAAGTGAAAAATATACCTGCCGCAACAACAGAAAAACTAAGGGTTATGCGACATACACGCTCGGTTGTTTGTTTTAGTGATTGATGATTATTTTTAGCCTGTGCTCCTGTTACCCGCGGTACAATAAGTGTTGTTATTGCCGACAAAAACGAATACGGAAAAAATAAAAGCGGAATTGCCATACCTTTTAGTGCTCCGAATTGCGAAAGAGCTGTTTCGCGGTTTTTGGTAAAGACGGTTATTGCATTTGGTACCAGAACGTTTTCGATGGTACGCAGAAGCGATGCAAGATAGCGTGAGGCGGCAACGGGTGCGGCGGTCTTGATGAGTTCTTTTGAGTGGGCGGGTCGCACTTTGATTTTTTTGTTGACAATATAACAAATATACAAAAAAAGACAAGACACCGCCTCGGCAATTACACCCGCAAAAACAATTGAGCAAAGACTGAAATTTAATGACGGATTGTGTGACAATGCGCTAAAGAATGCAACCGCACCGACACGCACAATCTGCTCTATAATCTGGCTGATGCATCCGAAAACAGCATTGCCGTATACTATAAAATATGATGAAAGTACGGTACATACTGCAATAAACGGCAATGACATACTTTGAATAGCAACGGCACCCACACAGCGCATATCTCCGAGCCAGAATTTGCAGATAGGTGTTGAAAACAGCCCCATTACTGCTGCGGACAATATACCGAGTATAAGCGAAAGGCGCAAAGCGGCACGTGTGAGTGATGCGGCACCGCGTTCGTCGCCAACGGCAACACGCGCCGAAAGACAGCGGGTGAGTGCTACCGCAATTCCCGACTGCGCGATTGTTATAAACAGAAAATATACCGTCTGCGTCAGTTGATAAAGACCCATACCTTCTTCGCCAAGTTTTTTTGATATGTAAACACGCAGTGCCATTCCCAGTCCGCGTAATAAAAAACCTGTTACTGTCAGTATGGCGGCGTTTGTTATAAGTTTTGATTTTTTCAATTTTATCACCTACAAAAAATATATGTTGCGATTGCAAAATATATTTGATTTTTATAAATGTGTGGTGTATTATTTTAATGTAGATTATTTAAAGAGGTAACCGATATGGATGTTAAAGATTATATAAGAACAATACCCGATTTCCCAAAAGAAGGAATAATGTTTCGCGATGTTACAACGGTTCTGAGCAATGCCGACGGTTTTAAACTCGCGGTTGACGAGATGACAAAACTTATTTCGGATATTGAATTTGATATGATTGTGGGTATTGAGTCGCGCGGTTTTATTTTTGGTGCACCGATTGCATACAACCTTAATAAGCCGTTTGTTCCGATAAGAAAAAAAGGTAAACTTCCTTACAAAACGGTGGAAGAAAGTTATGCGCTCGAGTACGGCACCGCAACAATCGAGGTGCATGAGGATGCGATACCAAAGGGCAGCAGGGTTGTTATAATTGATGACCTTATTGCAACGGGCGGAAGTGCGAAAGCGGCGGCAAATCTTGTTGAAAAACTTGGCGCCACGGTTGCAAAGTTTGCTTTTTTAATTGAACTTCCCGCGCTGAAAGGCAGAGAGGTTTTAAAAGATTATGATGTGGGAACTGTTACACAGTTTGACGGCGAATAATTAAAAGCGGTCGATTAAATCGACCGCTTTTAATTATGTTTTCTCTTTGGCTCTTTTTTGATTTGAATATTATTGTGCTATACTAATTGTTATGGTATCACTTGAAAGTTGAACACCTGTAGCGGAATCAACTATTGTTGAAATTTCAATTGATTCGCCTTGTGTGAGCACCGCATCACTGAATGTTGCGCCAAAGATTGTACCATATTTTGAGCCCGTGAAACTGTTTACAACTTTACTTACCATTGTATCAGTGAATGTATAATCCTGTGTTGCATCGTATGTTCCGTCTTTGTCAATCCACGAAACTCGGATCCGTACATTTACGCCGCTCTTATTTCTTCCCTGGCTAAAGAGTGTCTTTGCAATACCGTTTGCAATTTTTGCCGAGTCACCAAATACAGGTTCTGCTGTATACGCACCGTTTGAATATACAAATTTATTTGCTCTTGCAAGGTTAATTTTTAAAAATTGATAACAGCCGTTTTGGGCATCATATACAGGAAGTTGAGTGTTATCTTTACTGAGAACGAGTTTGTTCTTTGCAACGTACAAGCTACCCTTTGATGCTGTGCTGCTGTCATAAACATTACTGTCTTCAAAGCCAACAAAGCGGGTTGCTGTAAGTTTATAGCCGTTAAGGTCAAGCGATACACCCGGGTTTACAAGCAGTGATTGAGCAGATACATCTGCGGTTAGTTTGATTGTATCACCCTCGTTCGCGCTATCGAGCGCATCTTCGATTGAACTATATCTTTCACCTGTAAATGTGTTTGTCACAGTACAACCATCAGCATTTATGTCGAGTTTTGAACCTTCGTCAACAACTGTGTCATTTAATCCGCAAACCGAGCAGGTGCGGGTCTTTGTACCGTCAGCCTCGTATGTAGCATCATTATTTGAAATATAGTCACCATAAGCGTGGGTTGTTTCGCGTGTTTCTCCGCATTTGTTGCAATCGGTATCACAAGCATTGTCATACTTGTGATCACAACCACTATAAACCCATGTTGCATTTAGCAAATCGTCATTATAATCTTCAATTGATATATTATTACGTTGTTGCTCTGTACCACCGTAATTAACTGTTTTGAGACTTGTACAACCAGAAAATGCACTCCAACCAATTTCTGTTACACTCTCAGGGATTGTAATTGATGTAAGGCTTGTACAATCTTCGAATGTATACCAACCAATTTCTGTTACACTATTAGGGATTGTGATTGTTGTTAGATTGTCGCAATCAAAAAATGCATAACTACCGATTGATGTTACACTATTTGGAATATTATATTCGTAATTTGTTTTTCTCGATGGATAAGAGATTAATTCGGTCTTATTTTTATTAAAAAGAACACCATCTTGTGATAAATAATGTTGATTGTTTTCACTAACTGTGATTGTTTCGAGGCTTGAACAACCAGAAAATGCATCATTACCAATTTCCGTTACACTATTTGGGATTGTGATTGATGTGAGGCTTGAACAATCTTTGAATGCCTCATTACCAATTTCCGTTACACTATTTGGGATTGTGATTGATGTGAGGCTTGTACAACCATCGAATGCACACCAACTAATTGATGTCATACTACCAGGGATTGTGATTGATGTGAGGCTTGAACAATCTTTGAATGCATAATCACCAATTGATGTCACACTATCGGGAATTGTGATTGATTTGAGGCTTGAACATCCAGAGAATGCATGGTTACCAATAAATCTCACACTCTCAGGGATTGTGATTGATTTGAGGTTTGAACATCCATAGAATGCATTGGCATCAATACCTACCACACGTTCACCATTAAGTGAGGTAGGGATTTCTACAGTTGTAACACTTGTATCACAACCAGTAATTAAAACCCCACCAGATATAATTGAAAGTTCATAGCTTAAGCCACTGATATAAGCAAAAGCAACGGTCGGCAAAAAGCCGATTGCCATTACCAAAATTATTATTAAACTTAAAATTCGTTTTTTCATGAATCTTCTCCTTTATTAATAAATGGTACATATTGTAATATTTATCAATTTAACATAACGATACCCTTTTGTCAACAAGACAAAAAGGAGTGATATTTTAAAGTATCCATTGATTATTTGATGACAGGAAAAGAATTTATACAACAATAGGTCTCTCGGTAATCGAGAGACCTATTGCTTTTTTATTTCATATAGTCTTTGTGGAATTTTGTGAACATTACAGATGCTTCGGCGCGGGTGCCTGTGCCTTTGGGGTCGAATTTTCCTGCGCCTTTACCGTTTACGATGTCTGCCTGTTGACAGGTATAAACTGCTGTCTTTGCCCATTTGCTTATTTTTGCATTATCTGCAAAATTCTCTTTGTTTTCAACTTTTTTAAGAGTAATATCTTTAAATTTGGCAAAGTTTACAAGCATTACGCACATCTGTTCACGGGTAACATTTGCATTTGGCTCAAATTTGCCATCGCCCATACCGTTTACAACTTTGTTCTCACTTGCCCACTTAACAGCGGATGTATACCACTTTTTAGCGGGAACGTCTTTAAACGATGTTGTTACATTACGATTTGATGTATCAACACCGACAAGGTTTGCCAAAACTTGTACAAACTGTGCGCGTGTAATGTTCATTGACGGTGAAAATTCGGTTTTGCTTGTACCTGTGAATATACCATAAGCCACTGAGTAGTCTACATACTCTTTGTACCAGCCTTTAGCCTTGATATCTTTAAAGATTTTTGATGTATCTTTGATTTCAACCTCGGGGGTTGTGTCGGGTTTGGGGTCAGGCTTGGGTTGAGGTGTTGGTGTTGGGTTAGAGAGTTTTGAACCAACATCGGTCACAGTATCTTTGTTACCACAAACTGAACAAACGCGTGATTTTGTGCCGTCTTTTTCGGTGGTTGCGTTTTTATCAGATGAATAAGCACCATATTTGTGAGTTATTGTACGGGTTTCACCGCACACATCACAATTTGTGTCGCATTCACTGTAGTATTTGTGGTATGGCACTCTCTGCCCACCGCATACATTGCAAATTCCGTCGCATTTGTTGTCATATTTGTGCTGAACTGTTCTTACAGTGCCGCAAACATTACAGGTTTGGTCGCAGGTATTGTCGTATTTGTGCGGTGACGGTATTCTTTTATGGCCGCATAAATTACAGATTGAATCGCAATCGTTATCGTACGTATGTTGGGCTGCGACTGATGCGGGGGCATTGCACACATTACAGTAGTTGTCACAATCGCTGTCAAACACGTGATTTTGTGAATTTAATACTTCGTAACAGATTGAGCATTTTTGGTAATGATAGTTTTTATTGTATTCGATTTTAAAATCGTGAATATGGTCGCGAATATATCCGCAGTCACAAGTGTTATCATTGTCATCGGTATACGAGTGCTCAAATAATTCTATTATTGCGTTATTACAGCCTTTGCAAACGAGTGCGTGTCTTAATGAATCAAACTGCGACAGTACGAGCGGATGATCGTATTTATTGTACGATTTGTCAACAGGTGTATCCAACGAGTCTTTAAGTCCGCAATCGGTACACTCTCTATGTTTTTTACCCGCACTTATGCAACTGTTTTCTTCATCAATAACCCACTCGAAGTTGTGAGCGTTACCGCGTACATATCCGCAGTCACATTCTTCGTCACAGTTGTTTAAAAATGAGTGGTCTTTCTTTGCTGTTATATCATTACATTTTGTACAGATATTAAAATGAGATTCTGTGTTAAAACTTGCGATATAATCGTGTGAGTCACATCTTATTCCACCGCAGATATTACATTCGTTATCGTTATCATCGTCATACTCACAATTCGGGAGCCCTGTTGCCTGATAGATATGCTCGGCATTTTCATAAGGCTCGTTTTGTGAATCGACTGTAATGTTTGAGACAGATTCTCCGAGATATACATATTTAAGCGGTGTGCCTTTGAATGCTCCCTGATTTATGTCTTCGGCATTTGCAATATATATTACCGTAAGTCCGCTGTTTAAAAAAGCATACTGACGAATGCGCCAGACACTTTTTGGGATTGCAATCTTTTTGAGTGATGTACAGCCGTTAAAAATATAATCACTTAAAACAAACAATTTTGACGGAAGTCTTACATTAGTAAGTTCTGTACAATTGCTGAAAGCCCAAGTTTCAATTTCTTTAACGCTGTCGGGAATATCTATTGATTTTAGCAGTGTTCCCGAGAAAGCACCCTGGTTTATTTTTGTAACACTGCTTGGGATATCGATTGATTCAATTGATGTACCCGCAAAAGCATATTCTCCGATTGAAGTGACCGTATCGGGAATGGTGATGCTTGTTATACTTTTGCATCCTATAAATGCTCTTGAATCAATATATGTTGTACCCTCTGGTATTTCAGCGTTTGTAATGAGTTCGCCGTTTAAATACAAATCACTGCCTGAAAGCGGACTGCCGCCTGAGGAAATAGAGCTTTTAAGCCAACTATCTATACTTGCAATGGATACTTTTTTGACATTTGTACAATTGGCAAAAGCATCTCTTTTATATGTTTTAAGAGTGGTGGGAACGGTTACAGATTCGAGATTGATGCAATCTTTGAATGCATATTCCTTGATTCTTGTTACACCCTCCGAAAACGTGAGGTTTTTTATACTCGTACATCCCTGAAACAGATACTTTGGAACGCTTGTAACTGTTGCGGGAATTACAATATCGGTGACAAGCTCGCCGTTTAAATAAAGGTCGGAACCATTTATAAACGGACTTGATTCGATGTAGCTTATGCTGATATAAGCATTGAGGTCTGAAATGTTTATGCGTTTAAGGTTTTCACTTTTTTCAAAACAACGGTCTTCAATTGTTGTGACACTTGCAGGGATTGTGACAGACTCGAGTGCCGGGCAATATGCAAAAGCGTCTGAGCCTAAAAAGGTAACACCGTCGGGTATTTCTATCGAGGTAAGCCCTGTTTTATAAAAACAATCATTTGGAATGGATTTTATTGATTTAGGAAGTTTTATTGATGTAAGGCTTTCACAGTGAGAAAAGGCATAGTCGTAAATTCTTATTACGGTATCGGCAATGGTAACATTTACAAGGTTGTCTAAACTGTAAAAAACGCTTTTTCCAATGGTTTCTATTCCGTTTTCTACAACAACATCTGTAATAAGGTCGGTGTATGCATACCAAGGGGCATCTTTTGCACTGCTAATATCACTTACGTATCCTGTACCGCTTATTGTAAGGGTGGTTGTGTCGGCATCGTATGCCCATGTGGCACTTGCGCCGCAACTACCGCTTGTAGCAGTATCAGCAAACGAAACCGCAGGTAAAATACCAAGTGTCATCACAATAATTATAAAAAAACTTATAACTTGCTTTTTCATAGTTTTTCTCCTTTATATTTTATACTCGGAACCATTGAATTCGATTTGTTCGGGCGGGGTTGGTTCGTGCATACTGCCTGAGTATCCTTTGAGTACCTCGTCAATCTGCTCTTGCGAGAGCGGTGCCGCCGACAGTTTCGGAGGAATTTTTTCAAACAGATTGCGGTAAATCATATGTGCGCCCACATATCCTGCATATAAGTTGCTGTGTTCGTAACCGCCGTCGTTGTAACAAAGCGAGTATCTGTCCATACCGCCGGAAATAAGAGAATCGAGCTCGTTTTTCCAACTTAATACGGGTATGTCGCCGTATTTGGCAATTGTTGCGGAAATAGTATCGTTACCTTCGTTATGTGCGGGGAAAATAATATACTTAGTGTCCGATTGAGCGCAGAGGTCAAGAAACGTCTTTGTTGCATCAATATTTTCGGCATCATAATATCCGCACATAAACACGTATGCATACTCACCTTGTTTTATCTGGTCACATATTAATGTATCTTCTGCATACTTATGTACTTCTGCATGACCGCGTGCGACGGTGATAAGTTTATAATCGGTGCCCTTTAGCATATCGTTCAAAAACAGGTTTATACGTGATGAGTTTATAAAACTGTTGCCCAGAAGCAAGATTTTTCGTGAGCCGTTTGACTGTGACAGTTTGGGAAAATTGACTTCTTCCGCCTTTGGAACGGTGAGCGCGGTGCCGGTGAGTTTTTGCGCGGCAGTATCGTCAAGTTCGGTGTAGTTTATGTTAAGACAAAGGCGGAGATTGTTTGTTGGCTGGTCGGTATTGAACTCAAAAAATCTGTTTACGGTATCTTTTTTGTCTTCGTGATACCAGTTTACCTGATATGATTTTAATATGAGGTTATTTTCGTTATAATCCGATTTATATTCATAAAAACCCTTGGGGCTTTGCGTTTTTTCGGTTGAGATTGTGCCGATGTTTGTGCCGCCGCGTGAAACGGTGTATTCACTGCCGTTTTTTGTCAGTTGCCAATCGTTTGGAATTTCAAACTGCAAGGTTACGTTATGGCTGTTTGTAAAGCGCACCTGTTTCCATTTGATATCACCCGATTCACGACAGGAGAATTTTTTATAGTCAGGTACTGTTACGGGCGCGGGGGCAGTTTGCTGTTGCTCGGGCTGTTTTTCGTTTTCCTCTTTCTCGGGTTGCTTTGATGGTTTTTGAACCTCAGGTTCCGATTGTTGTTGCTCGGGCTCTTTCTTTGTATCGGTCTCCGGATCTTTTTGAGTTTCCGGCTGTTTTGTCTGTTCAGTGTTTTGAGGTTTTTTATCAGGCTCTTGTTGTTGCACGGGTGTGTCTTGTGTCTGGTTTTCGTGTTCGCTTTGAACTGCTTCTTCAACCGCCTCGTCATCACCCGAACTTTTACGGGCGCAACCAAAAGCAGATATTATGAGTGTTAAAATTAAAAATAATGATATGAACTTTTTCATTTGTTTCTCCTTGTTGGCAAAGTTTCAACATAAATATGCATTCAACTGTCAAAAAGGTTACATTTAATTTAAATTTCTTTTTCAGAACGGATTTTTTTAATCCATTTTCCGCTTTTAAGGCGGATAACGCACCAGATTGCTTTTAACACCTGGTCAATTTTTAGTGCAAAGTATATCCAGAATGCAGGAAGATGCAAAACAAATGCTGAGAATATGCCTAATGGAATTGATGCAACCCACAAAAAGATATTGTCGGTGAGCATAAGCATTTTGGTGTCACCGCCGCCGCGGAGAACACCTTTTGTCATAATACTGTTTGCTGCCTGGAATACGATGATTACCGCAATTGACAGCATAAGCTGACGTGCGATTGCTCGGGTGACGGGTTCAAGATTATATGCCATTATCATCGGCTCGGAAATTGCAAGAATTATTCCTGCCGCAACAAGTCCAAAAATTATTCCGAGTCCTAAAAATGCATAACCCTGTTCGTGTGCTTTTTTGCGGTCGCCTTCGCCCAAAGTATAGCCCGTGACGATTGCACCCGCCTGAGAAAAGCCCTGTGTGAATACAGAACTTAACTGTTGTGTTACGGTGGTTACAGCGTTTGCGGCAACAAAACTTTCGCCCAGACGTCCTATTACCATGGCGACCGAATTGTTGCCAAAGGCAAGTATACCGTCACTTATAAATACGGGGATACTGATGCGTATATACTCTTTCCACAAAATGCCGACAGGCTTGAAGGCATCTTTAATTCTAAAGCCGATTTCTTTATCTTTAAAGAACAAAAATCCGCAGATTACCGCAAATTCAAAAACACGCGCGATAAGTGTGCCAAGCGCTGCACCGGCTGATTCCATACGTGGTGCACCGAATTTTCCGAAGATGAACACGTAGTTTGCACCAACATTTATAAAAAATGCGGCGATTGAAGTGATAAGCGGGATATGTATCTGCTTTACGTTACGAAGGACAATGGTGCAGGTAACCGAAAGACCTAAAAAGTAGTAGGTTACGACCGACCACCGCAGATACTCTATGCCTTTGGCAATTATCGGCGCTTCGTTTGTGTAGATACTCATAATTGCGCCGGGAAAAAGTACCGTCAGTGCGCAAAACAGCGTTGACATAATAAGACAGAGACGGAGCATAATGGATACCGTCTTTTTTAGTGATGAGTTGTCTTTTGCACCGTAGTAGCGCGCAACAAGCACTGACGCGCCCATACCGATGCCCATACAAAAGATATGAAAGATATTGATAAACTGGTTTGCAAGGGTGACGGCGGAAAGTTGTGTTTCACCGAGAGAACCCACCATTATTGAGTCCATCGCATTAACGCCTGTTGTGATAAGACCTTGCGCCGCAATCGGCAACGCAATCTTGCAGACGTTTTTGTAAAAAGATTTGTCTTTGATAAATAAACTATGCATTTTAGTAAAGTTCCGTTCCTATATATGGTACGCGTCTGAAATCCTCGGGATTGTGACGGATTATGTAATCAATATACGAATCAACCATATTGGCGGTGAAAATATAACCTTGTGCATTCATATGTCCGTAAAGGAAAAACTTGTCCTTGAACGCGGCGTCGTACTTGGGTCCGTAGGTATAAAGATCAACAAGATAGCAGTTTTCGTAGTTTTCGCAAATCTCTTTTAAAAGTGTGCGGTAACTTGCGGCGGTGTTATCTTTTTCTTCTTTCGAAAATTTTTGGTCGGGTATTGTTACCAAAAAGAACTTTGCACGCGGCTGCATCGCCTTGAGACGCTTGATAATTGTCAGATAGTAGTGTGCAAAGGTAGTTTTGGTGTCGTCGTTTTCGTCACCGATGTCACCTTTTTCAAATTTGTTTGCATCGTTAACGCCGAGCGCGATAACGTAAGCCTGACAAGCATACTCGGGACTCCAGAAACGCATTTTGTCAGCAAATGAATCAACGTATTCCTTTGCTGTCATTCCGCCCCTTGAAAAGTTGTATGCTTTTAGTCCGTTTTTTCGTGCGATATATTGTCCCCACGAGTATTCATAAAAATCGTGATAGCCATGGTTGCCTTTGGCGTCTTTTGACTCAAATTCGCCCGACGATAAACTGTCGCCGATAAAGCCGACAGTGCGGAATATTGCCATATTGCTGATGCCCGTCACAAAATCGTCGAGAGGTTTTTCGTTTTCGTTATATAAAATTTTATTCCAATCCATAATTTGCCTTCATTACAAAAAAGCGGTGGAATAACCACCGCTGATTTTTATTTTTTATATTTGTTTACGATTTCAAGCATTTTATCGTAGTTTGCTTCCATCTCTTCAACGAGGCGCATTTGTGTATGTGCGCGTACAAGGTTGTGCTCGGGGTATGCTGTTTTGAAATATACATCGCCGTCGATATAGTCAGCCAAAAAGCGTGAGCCGCACTCGTATGTCATCATAATTGCGCCGTGAGGCAAAAGTTTTATCTCGTCATCGGTAAGGGCGTTGCCGACGCCGTCGAAATAACCTTTTACATAAGCCTCGTAAAGTTCAAGTGAAAAATGAACTTTGTCGAGGTCTTTTTCGTCTTCTGCGGCGGTTGATGCGCCGAAGCGGATTGAATCGCCAAAGTCGTTGATTGAAAGACCGGGCATAATTGTATCAAGGTCGATAACACAGGCAGCCTTACCTGTCTTTTCGTCAAGAAGAACGTTGTTGAGTTTGGTATCGTTATGTGTAACACGAAGGGGAAGGGTAACACCTGTGTCAATCTTGCCTTCACGTGAAATAAAGAACTCGTACTCTTCTTTTACGTTGTCAAGACGTCCGCTCTTATTTTCTTTTGCGGCGGTTTTGAGATTGCCGATACGCCATGCGGTGTTGTGGAAGTCTTTGATTGTTTCAAAAAGTGTGTGTGCAGGGAAATCTGCAAGTTTTTTCTGAAATTCACCAAAAGCAAAAGCACTCTGATAAAAATCATCTGCGTTTCTTGCGGCATCCAGACCGATAACGTTTTCTATGTACTTGTACATTCTGTAGCAACCTGTGTCGCACTCAAAAAACTTATTGCCGTCCTTTGTGCGAACAAAACTGAGTGTTAAATCCTCGGGATATTTTTCTTTGAGGTACTCGGTTACTGCAAAAAGGTTATCCATAAGTCCCTGCGGATTTTTAAACACGTTTGTATTAATGCGCTGGAAAGTGTATTTTGTTTTTGTAGTTGTAACAAGGTTGGTGTCATTGATGTGACCGTTACCAAGCGGATCTACCGATACAATTTCACCTTCAATGTCAAACTGTTCAATAATCTTATTTATTTCCATAATTCTTCCGGATAAAGCCCCTTATCTTTAAGTGATTGGATACCTGCAGTTACTTGCGGTTTATCCTCGGCATAAGTTACACCGTACCATTTGTCAGGTGTTGTAAGTACGTCAACTGTAGCGATGCCATCTTTTAACATATTGTCAACAACGATGGGAAGGAAGAACTCGCTCTTGAGCGGATTTTCTTTTGCAGTTGTTGAAAGGAATTTTGGGAAACGTGCTTCGAGTTCATCGATAAACTCTCTGTTGTAGCCCCACATATTCATAGAAGCGATGCTGTCGCCTGAAAGTGCGGTATATGTTGCACCGCCATCCTCAGTGAACTTTGCATCTGCACCGTCCATCTCGATTTGTGTACGCTCGTCGATTTTTTGGAGTTTGCCGTCTTCAACAACACAGATGCCGCGGGCAACAGAGCCTTTGTCGGTGAGTGTGTTTGAAAGTTTGTAACCAACAAGAGCAATACCGAATTTGTCACTCTTGGGAGCGTTCATAAGGTGGTCGTAAAGTACCTTGTATGCTGTAGGACCGTAGTAGTCGTCAGAGTTTACAACGGCAAAAGGACCGTCGATTACGTCTTTACAGCAAAGGATTGCGTGAGCGGTACCCCAGGGTTTTACTCTGCCTTCGGGAATTTCGAAGCCTTCGGGAATTTTGTCGAGTTCCTGATATACATATTCTACGTCGATAACTTTTGAAATTCTATCGCCGATTGATGCTTTGAAGTCAGCTTCGATCTGATGTTTGATAACAAACACGATTTTTTTGAAGCCTGCTTTGATAGCATCGTAGATTGAAAAGTCGATAATAAGATGGCCGTAGCTGTCGATGGGGTCGATCTGTTTGAGACCGCCGTAACGACTGCCCATACCGGCTGCCATTACAACAAGTGTAGGTTTTGACATAAGTGTGTTCTCCTCTCAGGTTTTTTTATACAAAAATAGTATAACATAGTAATTTCATGAAAATCAATAACTAATTTATATCTTAGACTTTTATTATACATTTAGCAACTGAATTTGTTGACTTTAAAGAGGAATTAATATATAATTCAATATATTCTATCGGTATTGAGGTGCATTATGACAATTATCGGCGGACTTAACAGCGTTGGCGATGTTAAGATTTTGGTTTTATATATACTTAATTATGCGGGTATGCCGCTTTCGAAAGACAATATTGTAAAGATTGCGATGCAAGACGGACTTGTACAATATTTTGATCTTATGCAGGCAATTGACGAAGCGCTTATCACGGGTCTTATTGACATTATAGGTCAGGACAATCCCGATATTTTACGTATAACCGAGATGGGTCGTCAGACACTCTCACTTTTTGAAAAATCGCTTCCCCATAATGTTGTGCGCAAAAATCAGTCGGCACTGTTAAAAATGCTTGCGGATATTGAGCGCGGACGCAACATAAAATCGGATATTCAAAAGAAAAAGAACGGTTACGAGGTGGAGTGTACATTGCTCGACGGTGAGGATACGCTGTTGCAGTACAGACTGCTTGTGCCAACACAGATTCAGGCGCAGATGATTGTTGACCAGTTTAAAAATAATCCGACCGACAAATACAAAAACATTTTGCAACTTTTAATTGACGAAAAACTTTTTGACGAGGATATCTAAATTGAGAAAAACAAATTTTTCACGGAACATTTTATTTACGGTAATCGTATTTGTTATATTTATCGCATCCTTTTTTATTGTAAAAGCGTTTACCAAGCCGCCTCAGCAGGCGCTTGACTTTGCTTATGCCACATCTGATGGTGCTGTGAGCGGCCTTTTTGATGAGGCAAAAGGTAAAGGTGCCGTTCTTATATTTTTTGACCCCGAGGTTGAAGGGTCAAACGACGTACTGTCGCGCGTTGTTACAAATTCGGGTGATGCCACTGTTATTGCGGTTTCGATAAGCGAACTTGACAAACAAAAACAACTTGAACTTTTGCCCGAAAATGCAAGGAATTTAAAAAATCTTTGTTTTAAGAGCGAAGAAATTATAAAGCTCTATAACATTGGTAACGCACCCGTTACATACTTTGTAAATCCTGAGTTTTATGTCACCGATGCGTTTGTGGGAAATATCAAAGATACCACCATACAAAAGTGTGTTAATAAGTTTAAAAAATAAAAACAGTTGACTTTTTTAGTTTAAAGTGTTACTATGTTAAAGTGACAACTAAGAGAGGAAATATGTAAATGGATATATTTAAAAACGAAGGTGTGGAGCTTTTGGTCAATGCACTTATGATGCTCGACACACGTGAGGAATATGAGAATTTTCTGGAAGATTTGCTCACAACCAAAGAACTGCTTGATCTTTCACAGCGGCTTATGGTGGCAAAACTTCTTACCGAAAAAAAGGTATACAGCAAAATTGCCGAGGAAACAGGGGCAAGTTCTGCTACAATCAGCCGTGTAAACCGCAGTTTTTGCTATGGTAAAGACGGTTATAAAAATCTTTTTGACAAACTTGAAAAATCAGAATAAAAAATCGGGACATTTATTAATGTCCCTTTTTTTGTAAAGGGAAATTATGGTAGAGATAGTTTATGGCAGAGCGGGAAGCGGAAAAACGTTTGCGCTTACAAACAAAATTGAATCGGTTGCAGGTGAAAACACACCTGTTTGTCTTATTGTGCCCGAACAACTCTCGCTGACGCGTGAGTTTGCAATAAACAGTAAAGGTATAAAAAACGTGAACGTTCTTAGTTTTTCGCGTTTTGCAAACACTGTTTTCCGCGCTCTCGGCGGTACTGCCAAAAAGCATCCGGATAAGGCAATGCAGGCATCGGCGATATTCCTTGCAATAGAGAATGTGTATGACCGCCTTGTCTATTTTAAAAACACGGCGTTTACCGATGGTTTTATAGATGCGCTCATCGCCGCATTTTCGGAATTTGATACAAACTGTATCAGTGAGAATGCTGTAATGTCCATCCCGGACGGTGAAATGTCGCAGGGCATAAAAAATAAATACCGTGATATGTTTGTTATCTATAGTGAGTACAAAAAGATGTGGACCGATGAGTATAAGGACCCGTCGGGTGATATTACCGAGGCAGCATCACTTTTGGAACTAAACGATATATATAAAGATACTGTTTTTGCATTTGACGGTTTTTTTGGATTTACCGAACAGCAACTTTTGCTTATATCACAAATAATTCTGCAGTCGCCGCATTGCATTTTTAGTTTTACAACCGATATGCAAAGCGATATTTTTGAAACGGTGACAAACGAGGCGAAACGCCTTGAAAAACTCTGCAAAAAACAGGGTGTGGACATAAAATATTCGTTTGTGGGCGATAAAAACCACAAGCATAATTCCGATGCACTTTGCGTTATGGAAAAAAATGCTTTTTCGCATATTGTTAAAAAGAGTGAAACCGAACTTCCGGGCGTGAGCGTTTTTGCAGCAAAAAACATTAATGACGAACTTAATTATATTGCCTGTAAAATTAAAAATGATGTGCTTTCGGGCAAGTATCGGTATCGTGATATTGCAGTGATTTGTCCTGATGCCGAGGATGTTAAGTTTTTAGCATCATCAGTGTTTAAAAAGCACGGAATACCCGCCTTTTGCGACACTTCAACAAGCCTTGCCAATCAGCCGCTTTGTGCATTTGTGCAGTCGGCTTTTGATATTGTAAATTACGGATTTGATGCTCAGTATGTGTTCAGACTGCTAAAAACAGGTCTTGCAGGGCTGGAATTTGATGACATAAGTCTGCTCGAAAACTATGTTCGGGTATGGAGGCTTAAAAATAAACATTGGGATGCTGAAAGTTGGCAAAAAAATCCAAACGGCATCGGCGGTTTTGAAGGCGAGATTGATTATGAGCGTCTTGATAAAATAAATTCGCTGAGATTTTTTGTTCAGAAACCGATTGAAAAATTCAAAAGCGCGGTAAGCGGTACAAAGTCCGCAACACAGATGCTTGTGGCAATATATGCGCTTTTAGAGGATTTCGGTGTGCGAAAAAATCTTGAAAAGTGTGCGGAAAACTTTCTTGAAACCGGTGAGATTTTGCTTTATAACGAGTATATGCGCGTTTACAGCGTGTTTATTGATATGCTCGACAGTGTGTATGAAATGGCAAAAGACCGTAAAATGAGTGCTTCGAGATTTTGCGATATGATAAGTGTATGCGCATCGGGATGCAGCGTTTCTACAAGGCCTTCGCGCACTGACGAGGTTGTATTTTTGAGTCTTGGTCAGGCACGTGCCGAAGATAAAAAGTGTGTGTATATTCCACGTCTTAATTCAAAATATCTGCCCTCGGCATCCTCGAAAAGTTCGCTTATAACAGAGGCGGACAAGCGTATATTCTCGCGTTTTGATATTGCAGTTTCGATGGATGCAAAAACACGTACAATGCGTGAATATTTTGACTTTTACTGTGCGGCAACTTCTCCTACCGATGAACTGTGCCTCAGTTATTCAATATTCTCGGTAACAGGTGAGGCGCAAATGCGCTCACACTATCTTGATCTTATTGTGCAGTCAGTCGGCGCAAAAGTAATTGCAGAGAGTGATCTTTCACCCGAATTTTATCTTGTAAGCGTTGAGGGTGCAGGTGAATACAGTGCAAAAACAGGTGACATAAACGCACTTGAGGCGGTGTATGACATAAGAGGCTACCGTCCTAAAGAAAAAAATACTCAGGAGTGTATGCTCAGTGACAGCGCAGTAGATGCGCTTTATGGAAAAAGACTGCGACTCAGTTTTTCGGGAATGGAAGAGTTTGTCTGCTGTCCGTTCAAGTTTTTTGTAAACCATGGACTTCGTGCAAAAAAGAGCGAGGTTGTTGAATTTAAGCCTAATGATATAGGTACATTTATTCACAAGGGACTGGAAAACTTATTATCGGGCGGATATGACATTTCAACGCCCGAGGCGGTGAGTGATGCGGTTGAAAAAATTTCAACCGACTATATGCAAAAAGAACTTTGCGATTGCGTGGGACACACAAAACGTTTTGACTTTTTGTTTGAAAGAGCAAAATCAATACTTTTGGGCGCGTGTCAGAATGTGGCGGATGAGGTGAAAAATTCCGACTTTAAACCGTTTGCGTTTGAACTTGATATATCGGAGTTTATACCGCCGTATGAACTTGCTAACGGACACAGCCTCAGCCTTCGCGGAAGTATTGACCGCGTTGATAAAACCGATGACGGACTTGTTAAAATAGTTGATTATAAAAGCGGAAAACAGCTGTTTTCATATAAAAAAATGTATAACGGACTGTCTCTTCAACTTCCTGTTTATGCTTCTGCCGTACGAGAAAAGTTTGTCGACAGCAAGGTTGCCGCAATGTACTATTTAAAAGTGGGTATGCCAAAGACCGACCCGATGGGTCCCGGCGGTGCAACTGACGAGGAATATCATAAACAGATTGAAAAGTTTTATAAGCGTGACGGTGTTTTTTGTAATTACAGTAATCTTGCATACCGTCTTGATAATACCGGCAGACTTTTTGCAAAAATCAAAGATGATAGGCTGCTTGACGATGCTCAAATGAATAAACTTATTGATTTTGCAACCGAAAAAATTACCGATGTCGGCGGGGCAATAACAAACGGTGTTGCTGATATTGACCCGATATGTGACGGTGATGTGAACAGTTGCGAATATTGCGATTATTCGCATATATGCGGATTTTCGGGTGATGGAAGAAAACTCGAGATCCTGCCTGAACAATTTTTAAAGGAAGAATGATATGCGATTTACAGATGACCAACAAAAAGCAATAGATTTATCGGGAAATTCACTGCTTGTGTCTGCCGCAGCAGGTTCGGGAAAAACTGCGGTTTTAACAGAACGTGTTGTAAAAAAATTGACGGCAGACAATCCCGTTATGCTCGACAGGCTAATGATTCTTACGTTTACAAATGCCGCCGCTGACGAGATGAAATCACGTATAAACACGCGTCTTCGTGACCGTCTTTTGCAAACGCCCGATGATAGCGTTATAAAAGCACAACTTTCGCTTTTGCCGTCGGCACAGATATCGACAATTCACTCTGCCTGCCTTGCGATTTTGCGTGAGAATTTTGAAAAACTCGGTCTTGACCCGCGGTTTTCGGTGGGTGACGAGGCGCGTCTTGCACTTCAAAAATCCGACACTCTGTATGAATTTATTGAACAACTTTATGAAAATACTCAAACCGATGCTGATGCAAAAACGGTAATTAACGCATTGGTTCGCGGACGTGACGATAATTCGCTTTTTAATCTGCTTGATTGCGGAAGCGCGTTTTTGGAGGGCGTTCCTTTTTGTGAGCAGTTTATTAAAAACTCAATTGATGCTGATTTTGAGTGCGATGCGCTTAAAATACTCGAATCGGAACTGGAGCATATAATATCGGTTTATAATTATCTAATAAATGAGGCTCACGAAAAGGCGGCTGAGTTTTTAAGGGATGAGTGCGACAGCATCGAAGCGGTTTATGCACAGGTGCAAAATGGCAATTTTGACGCGGCATATTTATGTTCACAGGAAGTAGAGTTTAAACGATATCCCGTATGCCCCAAAAAAGCGGGTGCCGATCCTGACGCGTGGAAAGAAATATCCTCTCAGCGTGCGCAGTTAAAGGCGGACTTTCTGGAAGTTACAGAGCGGTTTTTGTATGCGCCGCGTGAACAGATACAAAAAGACAGGCAAAAAGAACTTGTTGTTATAAAAAGTTATCTTAATCTGTGTGTACGTCTTAATGATATTTTGCTTAAAAAACGAAAAGATGACCGTGTTGTGAGTTTTAGCGATATTGAAAAATATACGCTGGGGCTTCTGGTTAAAAGTTATGACGGAAAAACTTTTGAAAAAACGGAACTTGCAGATGACATTTCAAAGCGCTATGACGAAATTATCGTCGACGAATATCAGGACTGCAACGATGTACAGGACCTTATTTTCAAGGCACTTTCACAAGACGGAAAGAATATTTTTACAGTGGGTGACGTCAAGCAGAGTATTTACCGTTTCCGCGGCGCACAGCCGGGGCTGTTTTTAAAAAAGCAAAAAGAGTATTTACCTGCCGAAAATAATCCGCTTTCGGCGCCGTCAAAAATAAATCTTTCGTGTAATTTCCGTTCACATCCCAAAATACTCGAGTTTGTAAACCGTGTTTTTTATACCGTTATGACAAAAGAATACGGTATTGACTACAGTGATTCGCACCAGCTTGTGCCGTCACAGCTTTTTGAAGGCACAGACGCCTCGGGTATTGATATAACTTTGCTCGTTACAAGCGACTCGGAAAAACTCGCAAAGGCAACGCGCATTGAGGCAGAGGCGCAGTACGTTGCGAAAAAAATAAAAGATATTATCGGAAACGAGATAATATACGATGCCAAAGCGGGTAAAGAACGCGCAGTTGAGCCGCGCGATATTGCAATACTTCTACGTGCGCCCAAATCAAGCGGAATGCTGTTTGAACGCGCATTGCATAACGAGGGACTGGAATGTCAGAATAACAACCCCAGCGAAAAGTATCTCGATACCCCCGAGGTGCGCGATGCTATTGCATTTTTACAGGCAATTGACAATCCGTATGATGATATCCCGCTAATAACCGTTATGTACTCGCGTACATTTGGTTTTGATGTAAACGAACTGGGTACAATCCGCGGACAGAACAAGGGTATGCTGTTTTATGATGCAGTTAAAGAGTGCGCAAAAACCGATGCTAAATGTGCAGGTTTTGTAAATATGCTATCGGAACTGCGTACTCTCAGTCTTACCCTTGGTGTTTATGACCTTATTAATATAATGTACGAAAAAAGCGGAATGCTCATTGGCGCAAAGGACGAAAAACAGCGCGCAAACCTTATGCTTTTGTGCGAACTTGCCGCTGCATTTGAGGCGGACCGCTACCGCGGACTTTTTGCGTTTATAAATTATCTTTTAAAACTTTCGCAAAATGATGAGATGCTCCCGTCGGCACGTCTTAAAGCAACTGACAACTGTGTTAATCTTTTGTCGATACATCACTCAAAAGGTCTTGAGTACCCTGTTGTATTTTTGTGTAACAGTACGGCTAACATTCAAAAATCACCATCTGACGAGATACTGTTTGACAGCGATTTTGGTATCGGCGGTTTTTTGCGCGAGAGTGATACTCACCGTGAGTTCTCGGGTATTGTCCGAAACATCATACGGCACAAAACAGTTCATGCCGAACTTTGCGAGAGCATACGTCTTTTGTACGTTGCGCTTACCCGAGCGCAGTCACGCCTTTATATAACAGGCTGTGCGGCTGCATCTGAGACGGAAAAGATGATAAACGACTGTGATATGGCAAAGGGACTTGTTTCAGACAGCATTATTATGAAAAGTCCATCGTTTTTAAAGTGGATTGTTTACAGTATTATTGATACGCAAAATGCAAATCCGCTACGTGCGTTTGCAGGTCTTTTGCCGTCGGCAAAAGGAGGATGTGCCGATGTGAGAGTACTCAGCATCGATGAGGTATTAAACGGTGCTGAGGATTTTGCATTTGAAAAAGAAGCAAAAGGCAATATTGACAAAGAAAAAATTAAGTCGCTTATAACACGTGAGCCTGACGGCAGATACGATATACCTGCAAAACTTTCGGTATCGGAAATAAAGGGATTTAAACTCGGCACTATGGTGCAAAATTCTGATTTTAAAAGACCGAGGTTTTTGCAGGGCGGTGTGACGGGAGCCGACAGGGGAAGTGCAACCCACAAGTTTTTACAGTTTTGCAATTTTGAAAAAATTGTTGACCGCAATTCGTTTGAAGACGAGTGCAAAAGGCTAGTTGATTTTGAGTTTATTACCAAAAACGAGGGTGCGCTTACCGACGGTGACAAAATAATTGAGTTTTTGACAAGCGACATTATGAAAAACCTTATGGTATCGGGCAATTATTATAAAGAAAAGCGGTTTATGTTTACGCTGTCTGCAAATGAACTCGGTATTGACGGTTGTGATGAAAAGATTATTGTGCAGGGCGTTCTGGACTGTTACTTTTTAACACCCGACGGCGCGGTTATTGTTGATTATAAAACTGACCGAGTTCAAAGCGAAGACGAACTGACCGAACGTTACCGTGTTCAGCTTGATATGTATGAAAAAGCCCTTTTTATTACCGAGGGTATAAAAACATATAAAAAATACATTTACAGTTTTGCACTTTCAAAGTTCATATTAGTTTAAAATGGGTCATAGTATTTATTGAGGTATAAATACTATGACTTTTTTATTGCCAAAACAATTGAATATACAAAACACGGGGCTTTTGCCAAAAGAGGTGCAAAAAAACAGGCGCGAGTTTGGTGACAACGCGCTTACACAAAAAAAGCGCAAAACATTTCTTTTGCAGTTTATTGGTGCTTTTAATGACCCGATAATTAAAATTCTGGTTATTGCTTTAATATTAAACGTACTAATAACATTTCAGAATGCTAACTTTTATGAACCGCTCGGCATTGCGATTTCGTTGTTTCTGGCGACATTTGTACAGGCACTTTCGGAATACGGAAGCGAGAGCGCGTTTTTAAAGATGCAGGAGCGGGGCGATGATGCCTCGTTTTTGGTTATGCGCGGTGGAACTGCACAAACAGTTGATATTAATGATATTGTTGTGGGAGACCTCGTTATTTTGTCGGCAGGTCAGAAGGTTCCGGCAGACGGTATTATAACCGACGGCAGTGTGCGCGTGGATATGTCGCAGTTAAATGGCGAAAGCGCCGAAAAAACACGACAAAAAACAAGCCCCGCAAACGATTGGTCGCTTGACGATAAGGGTCAGCTTTTCCGCGGATATGTAATTACGTCAGGCAGTTGCAAAATGCGTGTCGGCAGAGTGGGTGACAGCACCATTTACGGCGGTGTGGCACAGGACGTACAAAAAGAAAACGAGCCGTCACCGCTTACTAAAAGGCTGTCAAAACTTGCGTCGGTGATTGGAAAAATCGGTTACGTTGCAGCGGGTCTTGTGTTTTTTGCCGACCTGTTCAACTCCTTTTTACGTGGCGGTACACAAAACATATTTTCAACCGTTTTACATGCGCTGACACTTGCTATAACGGTTGTTGTGGTAGCGGTTCCCGAGGGGTTGCCGATGATGATAACCGTTGTGCTTTCCTCGAATATGTCGCGCCTTAAACGCGATAATGTTCTTGTAAAACGCCTTGTCGGTATCGAAACGGCAGGATGCATAAATATTTTGTTCTGTGACAAAACGGGTACACTTACCGAGGGAAAACTTTCGGTTGAGGGCATTTATGACCTTGATGCAAATCGGCTGAAGGCACCGTATTCAAATGACATAATGTTTGCGCTCTCTTTAAATAATGACGCGGTTTTAACAGGCAAAAAGGCGGTAGGCGGTAATGCGACCGACCGTGCAATTGCCGAGTTTTTGCAAAAAAAGCCAAAGGAGCGTGTGCAAAAGCAACTGCCGTTTGACAGCGCAAAAAAATATTCGGCGGTAAAGTGCGACGGACTGTGGTATTTTAAGGGTGCGCCGGAACTTTTTATAAGTGAGCAACAAAACCAAAAAGCGTATGCGTTATGGCAGTCACTTGCTGCATCGGGTGTGCGCGTTATTGCGGCGGCAGTGGGTGAGAATATTGAGAATGCAAAGTTACTTTGTCTTGTTGCAATCCGTGACAAACTCAGAGCCGACACAAAAAAGGCGGTGGCGACTTTAAAGGGCGCGGGTATTTCGGTTTGTATGGTGACGGGCGACAATATTTTAACTGCAACGAGCATTGCCAAAGAATGCGGCATACTTTGTGACGGTGATATTACTCTTGACAGTGATGCACTTTCAAAAATGAGCGACTGTGAGGTACGCGAGATACTGCCGCGACTTAAGGTTGTTGCACGTGCACTTCCACAGGACAAAACGCGTCTTACAAAACTTGCAAAACAAAATATGTTTGTATGTGCAATGACGGGTGACGGAATAAATGATGCTCCTGCACTCAAAAATGCCGATGTCGGCTTTGCTATGGGCAGCGGTACCGAGGTTGCAAAGAGTGCGGGTGACATTGTTATACTTGATGACAAAATAAGTTCGATTTCACGCGCGGTACTCTATGGCAGAACTATTTTTAAAAGCATACGCAAGTTTATTGTGTTTCAACTTACCATAAACCTGTGTGCCGTAGGCGTTTCGGTAATCGGTCCGTTTATAAATATCGACACACCCGTGACGGTTATGCAGATGCTGTGGATTAATATGATAATGGACACACTTGCCGGTCTTGCGTTTGCAGGTGAGGCTCCGTTTGAGAGATATATGAAAAACCGCCCCATCTACATAAATGAGCATATAATAAACGGCAAAATGGCGGGTCAGATACTGTTTATGGGCGGATATGCGCTGAGTGTATGCATACTGTTTCTAAGCAGTGAGTTTTTTAAGTTGCGGTTTGGGTTTTACGAGAGCAGAGTGGCGTTTATGACGGCGTTTTTTGCGCTGTTTGTGTTTATGGGGATATTTGCGGGTGTGTGCGCAAGGGGTCCCGACATTCTTAATACTTTTTACGGACTTTCAAAAAATCCCACGTTTATTGCGGTGTTTATGATAATCTTTGCGGTGCAGACGGCACTTATATATTTTGGCGGAAGTATTTTCAGAACAACTTTTATTGATGTGCGGTGGTTTTTGAAAATAATTGCAATTGCGCTGAGTATAATACCCGCTGATTTTTTGCGAAAACTTATTATAAAGCGCAGGTAATCTTGACTGTAAACTTTTGTAGATATATAATGTAATATATCTATAAAAGGGGAATTAACGTTTTGAAAAGATTTATTGCAGTTATTTTGATTATATCAACGCTGTTTGCGTGTGTTTCTTGTAAGCCTTCAAAAAAATCGGTGTTCAAGACAATGGCAACGGAATTTTTTGCGGTGTATTCCGACTTCCGCGAGGGCGGTAAATGTAAACAGACGGTAAAGTACACCAAAAACGGCGCGTATGCTTTTGAAATGCCGCAGACAAAAACGGCAATTGACAGCGAGATTGAAAATTATTACAACACTGAGATTGACGCCTTTAAGTCGGCGATGCAAAAGGGTGACACACTGTTTATGAGTTACAGACTGTACTCAGCAACCGAGGGGCTTGGCAGTATTGAGGTTTTTGGTGAAAAAACTCTGATGGGCGCAAAGACTGAGTTAAAGCGCGTTTTCCACTTTGACAAATCGGGACAGAATCCGATGAGCGATGACCTCAGACGTGCGGCGCTCGTTATTGCAAAGGCACAGCATATCCTGTCGGGTGGTGATGACAGCGAAAGCGCACTTCTTAGTTTTGATAACTCGGCGGTACTGTTTAAAAAAGACGGTCTTGCAATCGGTACACAGACTGTGCCGTATATTTCGATAAAGAATTATCTTCCCGAAAGTGTGGTTGAAACGGTTGCGACCGACACAAGACGTGTGGTAGACCCTTCGAAAAAACTTGTGGCAATCACGTATGATGACGGCCCCTGTAAATATACCAACGATTTACTTGATATTTTTGAACAGTACAATTCGGTTGCGACATTTTTTGAGGCGGGACAGCTTTTGTCATCACAGCCCGAGGCGCTAAAGCGTATGGATAGTCTCGGTCACGAGGTTGCAAGTCATACGTGGTCGCACAAAGACCTTGCAAAAGCAAGTGATGCCGAAATAAAAAATCAGCTTGACAAGACCGACGAAAAACTCATGGAAATTATCGGTAAAAAGGCAACGCTTATGCGTCCGCCGTATGGTTCGGTGAGCAAACGTGCACGTCAGGTGTGCGATAAGCCGATGATTGGCTGGTCGGTTGACACTCTTGATTGGCAGTCACGTAATGCTGACAAGGTTATTGCAAAGGTTAAGAGCGAAGACGACCTCGATGGCGATGTTATTCTTATGCATTCGCTGTATCAAAGTACTGTTGATGCAACACGCGTTATTGTGCCGTGGCTTATCGAAAACGGATACCAACTCGTAACTGTTTCGGAACTTTTTGCGTACAAGTATCAGGAAAGTGCAAAGCAAGGAACCTACTACGCATCAAACTTTTTTGGAAAATAAGAATAATCACCCTGCTATGTTTCATAAAATATAGCAGGGTGATTTATATGAAAAAAATAAATTTCAAGGCACTTATTATTGCGGTCTTAATACCGCTTGCGGTGGGCGGAATTTCGGCATTGCTCACGCGCGGGTCGATGGAGAGTTTTGAGGCGATAAACAAACCTCCGCTATCTCCGCCGGGCATTCTTTTTCCGATTGTATGGACAATTCTTTATGTACTTATGGGTGTTGCAAGTTACTTTGTGTATGTATCGGATACGGCACCGGGTACAAAACGGGTAGCGCTCACTCTTTACGGGGTGCAACTCTTTTTTAACTTCTTTTGGTCGATTTTGTTTTTTAATTTCGAGGCGTATCTGGCGTCGTTTGTGTGGCTTTTGATACTTTTGCTTTTGATTATTGCAACAACAATCCTCTTTTATGCAATAGACAAAAAAGCAGGGCTTCTTTTAATACCGTACATTCTGTGGGTGTCATTTGCAGGATACTTAAATCTTGCAATATATTTTTTGAATTAAAAAAATCAGCAACTTTTGTTGCTGATTTTTATTTTACTCTTCCTCGGGTGAGTCTATCTTTACAATTTGTGCCGATTCAACACGGTGTGAGTCGGTAACGGTAACTGTTACGCGGATATTTTCAAAATCAAATGTGTCGCCTTCCTCGGGAATTTTGCCGAGTTGTTCGCTTATCCAACCGCCGACAGATAC
>JAZKZG010000045.1:0-20082 GCA_045612565.1 Eubacteriales bacterium | reverse complement strand
CTCAAAGATGGTGAGAGTTTTTACGATGCGGCGGGTAAAAAAATTACAATCTGTGACGGACTTGCAAAACTTGAGGGTGGCACAATCGCCGGTTCAACCACAAACCTTTTCGAATGTATGAGAAGAACGGTTTCGTTCGGTATACCGCTTGAAGATGCGATGTATGCGGCATCATATGCACCTGCAAAGGTAATTGGTATGGAAAATGTTGTCGGCAGTATCGCGCTAGGAAAACGCGCCGACCTCGTTGTAACCGACAAAAATCTTAATATTAATATGGTTTTTGTACGTGGCAAAAGAGTATAGACTATGACTTTTGCTCATATAATACTTGGACTTTTTGCATTTTTAACTATTGTGTGTCTTTTTGGAAGTGTCAAAAGCATATTCGCGCCTGTAAAAACAGAAGAGGCGGTTGTTATTGACAAACACACGTTTGAAACACCTTCAAAGTATTCCCCGACAGGAAAACAGGCAAGTTACATTGTTGTTTTTTCAGTAAACGGTAAGAGAAAACGATTTTATGTTTCTTCATTTACATACGGTGGGTACAGAGTTGGCGAAAGCGGTGTGTTAAAATACAAGGGCAACAAAATAATCGAATTTGAATAAATAAAAACCTCGGTTTTAAAACCGAGGTTTTTTATTTATAACTCTGATACTTTAACAGTAAATCTTATATCTTCAAGGTCCCAGTATTCTTCCATACGAACAGAATCAAGATCAACAATCTCGCCGCGCAACTCATCATAGACGCTGAGCATCTGATTGGAGTTGTCCTTTATTCCAAAAAACGAGTCGAGTATACCGTTTTCAATCAGAGTGTATCCATTCTGCTGAGTAATTATGTTGTAATAGTCAAAAAAGAAATTTGCAAGTGTATAGTTTTTGTCAAGCGCGGTATTGAATACAATACAACTCTCACGCAGGTCAATGCCGTATTCGTCAAATCCTTCAAACGTGAAATATATGTTTGATTGGTATTTTATTGTGTTTTCGGCAGATGTTAGTCTGTATGACATATCCTCGGCAACCGAAAAGGTAGAGTAGCCTTTATTGGAAGTCTGAGCGACATCTGCATATTCGGTCTGATAAATCGAGTTTTTGTCAGTGAGTTTCGATATTGAAAATTGTGATAATACAATAGTCAAAAGTATAACCGCCGCAGTTGAAGCAGCAACAAGCATATTGAATCTGGATTTTGGCGCGGCAGTTGTTTTTGTGGCATCGATGCGTGCCTGCTCACGTATGAGGCGCTCTTTGACTTTTTGTTCAAAGTCTTCAGATGCAGTTATTTTGTTCATTGCACGGTTGTAGCAGTCCTTCAAAACATTTCTCTCCTTTCAGTTCTTTTTCTATTGCCGCTCTTGCACGTGCGAGTCGCGAACGCACGGTTGGCGGCGGCAAGTTAAGTATCTTTGCGATTTCGTTTGTGTCATAATTTTCGTAATAATACAGGTGTATTACTTCACGATAGGCGCTCTTAAGTTGCAGTACCGCATTCAGCACTGCCGTTTCCTGTTCAGTATGGCCGTAATCAATATCGTCTGTGGATAAAATATTTGCAAGTTCGTCGTAGTTTAACGTTGGCTTGCGTGAGCGTATGTAATTTTTGGCGGTGTTTACCGTCACCTTTGAAAACCATCGTTTTGCGTGTTGTTCATCGTTAAATTCGGGTTTACGGTGCAGATAAATCACAAATACCTGACTTGCAATATCCTCGGCATCGTCCATATTCTTTACATAAACAAGCGCAAGACGGATAATTTCGCTTAGGTATTTTTCCACAAGATATTCGGCATTGTTAACCATAATATCGTTGTTCATAAGAGGCCCTCATATTCTTCACATATATAACACATAAGGGAGCAAAAATGTTTCACTTTTTTAAAAAAATTTAATTTTATTTTTTTAATAGTATTATTCTAAGAAATCCTTTAATTTTTTGCTGCGCGAGGGGTGGCGGAGTTTGCGGAGTGCTTTTGATTCGATCTGACGTATACGTTCACGTGTAACGTTAAATTCACGACCTACTTCCTCAAGGGTGCGCTGTCTGCCATCTATAAGACCAAAGCGGAGCTGTAAAACCTTTGCTTCACGGGGGGTTAATGTTTCGAGTACCTCGGCAAGTTGCTCTTTGAGCATTATATGTGAGGTTGCTTCAACGGGTGCGGGGATATCGTCATCGGGAATGAAGTCACCAAGGTGTGAGTCTTCCTCACCGATAGGTGTTTCGAGTGATACGGGGTCGAGTGCGATTTTTAAAATTTCGCGGATTTTTTCTTCGGGCTGATTGAGTTCTTTTGCAATTTCAGCACTTGTGGGTTCACGTCCGAGTTCCTGTACCAACTGACGAGATACACGCATAACGCGGTTGATGGTTTCTACCATATGCACGGGGATACGGATTGTACGTGCCTGGTCGGCAATTGCACGTGTAATTGCCTGTCTTATCCACCATGTTGCATAGGTCGAGAATTTATAACCTTTTTCATAGTCGAATTTTTCAACAGCTTTTATAAGACCAAGGTTACCTTCCTGAATAAGATCGAGAAAATGCATTCCGCGGCCTACATAACGCTTTGCAATCGAAACAACAAGTCGGAGGTTTGCTTCGGCAAGTCTGTCCTTGGCATACTCACTGCCTTCTTTCATCTTTTTTGCGAGTTCAATTTCGTCATTTGCCGACAAAAGCGGAACTTTACCAATCTCTTTGAGGTACACTTTAACAGGGTCGTCAACGATCATCATTTCACTGCCGTCATCACTTGCATAAGCACTTGTGTCAACGCTGCTGAGGTCAAGCGATTCGATATCGTCAATAAGGTCTTCGATTATTTCGATGCCTTGTTCTTCGAGCATATCATAGAGTTTTTCCATATGCTCTGCATCAAGGGTTACCTCCTCGATTGCATCCATAATTTCGCGGTTGCTGAGTGTTCCTTTTGATTTACCGAGTTCAACAAGGTCAAGGTAAAACTTTTTCTTTTCAATATTCATCCTAATCATTCTCCTTTTTTATAAGCTGTGAAAGCTGTTCGGGTGTTAACATTCCCGTATCGATTTTTTTGTCTTTTTGTGATTTTATTGTGCCTATGCAGTCAAGCATCTGTGTTTTCGGGTCGCCTGACAGCACTGTGGTGTTTAAAATAAATGATATTTTGGATATTTCTTCCGTTTCAAACGATCCCTCAAGTGACAGCATTTTTGCGGTTTTATCCTGTGAGAATCCATTTATATAAAATTCAAACACACGCTTGTTAAATGCCGTTACAAAATCATCGGCAGTTATGTTTTGTATAACAAAATCAATGAGTTCGGGGTTTTTGACAAGCAGTACAATAAGCATTTCTTCTGCACGTGCGGCAAGAAGGTTTTGCGAACGCTCTCTGTTTATGCTGTCGCGTGTGCCATTTAGCGTCTGCGTTTCAGCAACGATTTGTTTTTTGCGTTCCCGCGTGAGCATTGTTTTGCGTCGGCGTTCGATATCCGTCTTTAACACTTCAACCGAAACGTCGGTGGTTTTAGAAAGACCGTTTGCATATATTTCGCGTTCAACGGGTGATTCGAGTGCGGCTATTATGTCTGATGCTTTTGATAAAAACTCAACACGTTGTGCGGTATCGTCCAGGTCAAAACCTTCAAGCAGCTTGTCCAATTGATATTCGGTTGGAGTTTTTGAGCGGTTGAGCAATAAAGAAAATCGCTCTTTGCCGTGCTTTTTGATAAACTCATCGGGGTCTTTTGCGCCTTTCATCTGTAAAACGCGCACATTTACGCCCTGTGCCTTTAAAAAGTCGATTGCCTTTGCGGTGGCTTTCTGACCGGCAGCATCGCTGTCAAAGGCGATTACGACGGTTTTAGCGTACTTTGCAATAATCCGCGCCTGTTCAACGGTAAACGCCGTGCCGAGCGGTGCTACCGCATTTTTAAATCCTGCCTGCGACAGCATTACAACGTCGATGTTACCCTCGCACAGAATCAGCGTGCCTTCGCACTTGTCTTTTGCAACAGATAATCCAAAAACGATATTGCCTTTGTGATAAATGTCGGTTTCGGGCGAGTTCATATATTTTGGGGTTGCCTCGGGCTTTAGTGCACGTCCCGAAAAAGCAACAACGTTGCCCCGAAGGTCAATAACGGGGAACATCAGTCTGTCGCGGAATTTGTCATAATAACTGCCGTTTTTCTGGCTTTTTGCAACAAGCCCCGCTGCATACATTTCAGCAAGTGAAAACTTGTGTGACAGCAGCAGATTTTTCAAATCGTCAAAGCTGTCTTTAGCATACCCAAGTCCGTACCTTGTAACCGATGCAGAGTCGAGTCCGCGCGATTTGATGTATTCGATGCAAGGATTGTTTTTTTCTTTAAGGTTATTGTAGAAATGCTTTGCGGCAATTTTGTGCATTTCAAGCAAACGTTCTCGTTTGTTCCGTTGTTCGTTTGATATCTGCCTGTCCTCCGGCACCTTGAGACCCGCACGGTCGGCAAGTTCGTACACCGCCTCGCGATAATCAAGGTTTTTATACTTCATTGTAAACGTTATAACGTCGCCACCTGCACCGCAACCAAAGCAATAGTATGATGCGGTATCGGGAAAAACGGTAAATGACGGAGTTTTTTCGTTGTGGAACGGACAACAGGCAAGATAACGTCCACCCGCGCGTTTTAGCGTTATGTGTGAACCGATTACCTCGTCAACGGCACATCGAAACTTCAGTTCGCTTATAAACGAACTGTCAAATGCCATATTCTTTTTCTCTCTTTCTTATTATATTTTATCCCAACTTTTCGGTACAAATAACTTTGTAAATGTGTCGGTTGCAAAACCGTCTGTCATACTCGAAACATAATCACAGGCGGCGCGTTCAACACCTTCATTTTTTAGTATTAATTTATATTCAGAAGGAATTTTTTTGGGATTTGCGGTAAAATATTTATAGAGCATTTCAATTATGCCCTGCGCTTTTGTCTCTTCGACCTTTGCTTTTGAGCCAAAATATATATTAGAAAATAAAAATTCGTGCAAAAGGTCAAAGCCACGCTGTGCCTCGGTGGTCATTTTGATTATCGGACTGTCTTTACTTGCGTCAATGGTGCCGTGTACCATTGAATCGATTCGGGTTGACTGCCCAACACCTAAAAGTTTAATTGCTTCTTCCGGTAGGTCGGTTTCTTTTAAAATTCCGGCGCGTATTGCATCGTCAATATCGTGGTTGATGTATGCAATTTTGTCGGCAAGACGTACAATTTGTCCTTCGAGCGTGTCGGCAAGTTTAGGTCCTGTATGACAAAGTATGCCGTCAAGCACTTCGCCTGTGAGATTGAGACCCTGTCCCTCTTTTTCAAGTGTTACGCAAACACGTACACTTTGTTCATTATGGTTAAAAGGAAACGGACAAATTTCGTTAAGCACACGTTCACCTGCATGGCCGAATGGGGTGTGTCCGAGGTCGTGACCGAGTGCAATTGCCTCAGTTAAGTCTTCATTTAAAAATAAACATCTTGCAATTGTACGTGAGATTTGTGATACTTCAAGCGTGTGGGTAAGACGTGTGCGGTAATGATCGCCCGACGGACTCAAAAATACCTGTGTTTTGTGTTTTAGCCGTCTGAACGCTTTTGAGTGTATTATACGGTCACGGTCGCGGCAAAAACAGGTGCGTGTGTCCGATTCTGTTTCGGCAATTTTTCGTCCGACACTGTCGCATGAACATTTAGCATATTTGGATAAAAATTGTTTTTCGCGGTCTTCAAACAATTTACGGTAGGTCAAAATTTGCACCTCCAAAAAATATCTTTCTACTACTATATACGACAAACTTTAATAAATTACTTTTATTTTGTTAAATTTTTTTCAAAAAACAGTTGACAAATGTAAAATCACCTGTTAGAATATAAAGGCTGTTTGATCCATTAGCTCAGCCGGCAGAGCACATGACTTTTAATCATGGTGTCCGGAGTTCGATTCTCCGATGGATCACCAAAAATCCCGATTGCGTAAGCGGTCGGGATTTTTCCTTTAATACATAATTTACAAGAAAGGATGACAAAATGGTTGTTATAATCGCAGAAAAACCAAGCCTTGCGCGTAACATTGCGGCGGGTATAGATGGCAATTTTACAAGAAAAAACGGCTATCTCGAAGGCAAAGACTACATTATAACCTGGGCATTCGGTCACCTTTTTTCATTGTATGATGTAGAGGATTACACCGGCGGACAGAAGGGCGCAAAATGGACGGTCGCAGGTCTTCCGTGTTTTCCTGAAAAATTTAATTTTAAACTCCGCGAGGGTGACGGCGGTGTCGAAAATCAGTTTGCAACGATAAAAGCGCTTGTCAACCGCACTGATGTCGATAAAATAGTAAACGCGGGTGACGCCGACCGTGAGGGCGAAATTATAATCCGTCTTTGTATTGATAACGCGCTTGATGTAAAAAAACCTGTTTACAGGCTTTGGCTTCCCGATCAGACACCCGAAACGGTAGCGGCCGCACTTTCGGATATGAAACAGAGTGAAAACTACGATAATCTTGCAGCAGAGGGGTTTGCGCGTACCTATGTTGATTGGCTTTATGGCATAAACCTGACGCGTTACGCCACGCTTAAAACAGGTGTGCTTTTGCGTGTAGGCAGGGTTATTGTGCCTATTGTTAAAGCAATTTATGACAGGGATATGGCAATAAAAAACTTTGTACCTGATATCTATTATACGATTGCATCCAATGAAGAGACAAACGGTCACAAAATTGAACTTGTCAGCAAAAAGAAATTTGAAAAAGCCAAGGTGGGCGAGGCTCAGAAAACTTGTGATGAATACAACTCGCAAACGGCAACAGTCACCTCAGTCAAACGTAAAAATGACATATTAAAACCCGGCAAACTCTACTCACTTTCAAAACTTCAAAACGTGCTTGGTAAAAAGTACAAGATGTCGATGGAAAAGAGTCTTCAAACGGTACAAAAACTGTACGAGGCGGGATATCTTACATACCCGCGTACCAATTCCGAGTATCTCGCGACCGCCGAAAAAGATAAAATCAAAAAGATTCTGCAAAACGTGTCTGCGCTCGGTTATCCCGTTAAATTCCGTGATGGAAAAACCATTTTTGATGACTCGAAAATTGAGTCGCACTCGGCTCTTACACCCACTTATAAAATTCCTAAAAAAGACACGCTTTCAGACGATGAAATGCTTGTTTACCAGACGGTTTTTCGTAGATTTGTGGCAGTTTTTTGTGCCGAAGACTGCAAAATACAAAAGACCGAAATCAAAATTTCGGTGGGTCAACTTGAGGACTTTTTATTAAAAGGAACGGTTATTACCGAGGCGGGTTGGACAAAGTTTGACGATACGTCGTCGAAGGACAAACTCCTTCCTCCGCTTGAAAAAGGTGACACAGTAAACATCCTTTTTAAGCCAAAAGAAAAAGAAACATCTCCGCCCAAACATTACACAATTGAAACACTTAATAACTACCTAAAAAATCCGTTTCGCGAGGAAAAAGCACAGGCGGAAGATGCCGATGACGCCGAGGAATACCGTGCTATGTTCGAGGGTCTTGAACTCGGTACCGAGGCAACAAGAACAGGCATTATAGACAATGCCAAAAAGAGCGGATATATCGAACTAAAAAAAGATGTTTACCGCATCTTGCCACAGGGTGAATATTTCATTGAATCGCTTATGAAAATGGAGATTTCAATGGATAAATACAAGACGTCGGAACTGGGTCAGGCGCTCAAAAAAGTGTACCGCGGTGAGATTACAACAAACGGCGCTGTAGACCTTGCAAAAGCTGAGATTTCTAAGGTTTTTGAGGATGTAAAAACCACTCCCGAAAAGGACAGAAATGATGGCTTTTACGGTGACAAAGTCGGTGCTTGTCCGCTGTGTAAAAATGACGTTGTAAAGGGCAGATACGGCTATGGATGTCTTGGCTATAAAGACGGTTGTAAGTTTAGAATTAACGGTTATATTTTAAAACGTGTGATATCGCTTTCAAACGCAAAATTATTGCTCGAAAACGGTAAAACTTCAAAAATCGAGGGCTTTGTTTCCAAAAACGGCAAGACGTTTGATGCCTATTTAAAACTCGGCGAAAACGGCAATATTACATTCGAATTTGACTAAAAAGTGTACAGAAAAATTATTCTGTGCACTTTTATTTTTTTATTGTTCAAATAAATTTTGTGTGTCACATAAAGACAAAAAATGTCAAAATGATAAAAAATGATGATTTTTTTGGGTTATGAAAACGTAGAAATTTTAGAATTTTTTTTGTATAAAATGATTAAAAAATAACGCAAAAAAAGCGCTAATAAATTTGTGAAATGTCAAAATTTCCATATTTTGTTTACTATGCACAAAAAAGGCGACAATTTTTTAGTTGACAATGTATATTGACAGCAGTATAATATGATTACTCATTTTTATTATTTTAATAAAAAAATTTTTTTAAAAGGAGAATTTTTATGAGCAAGACCGCAAAACGCGTTCTATCAATGGCCATTGCAGTTATCATGCTTCTGTCTTCAATGACAGTATTCGCCGTAGCTGAATCTGCACAACCTTTCGTAGACGCATACGACGGCACAGTGATTCCGAACTCAGCATTACTTGTTGACTCTACAATCGCTGCTGCTGAAGTAGAAGGCGGCGCGACCGTGTCGCGCACATGGGACGGCGAGATGTACCTGTTCACAGGTGGCGTCAACGCATTTAATTCTTTCTCGGCTGCATATGCTTATGCAAAGGCAGAAGGAATTGAACGTCCTCAGATTATCGTAACCGGTTGGGGCGCAACAACTGAAGTTGTTATCTCAATGGCATCTGACGTTTATGCACCAAACTGGAATACTGTTCCTATGAACGAAATGTCAGATGACTTTGACGCTATCGCTTCAAAAGGCGCAGACTGGACAGCAAACCCCGACTTTGCTGCAAAAGAACTCAAAATCGGTACAATCACTGTAAACGGTGACGTACAGGGTTCTGCTTCAATCCACGGCTTTACACTTACACAATACATCCAGCACGACAACAAGCGTAATGCCAACTCAACAAAGTTTGAGTTCCTCATCAAAAACTCAAAGATGTCAGGCTCTTCAACCAACTCAAACATCTTGAAGGGTTCAGGTAACTCAAGCACAACAAACGAAGATAAGATTACTTTCAAAAACTTCTGGCTTGATACAATCGGCGGTACAAGCACAAGTGCTTCACGTTTCTTTGGCGATAACACACGTCATTCATCACACATCGAGTTTGACGGCTTGTATGTTGATATGGCAAAGGCAAAGTTCTTAAAGGCAAATGACCATCTTAAATCATACGCTGTAAACACAAGCCTTACATTTAAGAATTCAAACCTTCGTCGTAGCGATACAACAAACAGTCCTTACTGGCAGCTCGCTCAGATGAACAATTCGGCTATTGCAGACTACACAAGAACATTTACATTTGAAAACAACGTAATGTTCAACTGGAACAACGCTAATCCGATCATCAACAACGTTGCTGTTGGTTCAAAGGGTGCAAACAATATCGTTGTTAAAGATAACTATGTTATCAATACAGTAAAGGCACTCAACCTTTTCGGTGCTGCTAACAATGCTACTGTTACAGGCAATATGCTCCTTGGTGTTAATGCACAGACATACACCAACAGTACTGTTGCAAACAACTTTTACGTTGCTTCATGCCTTGCAAATGCTGACGCTTATGCAACAGCAACAGGCGGTGCATACGCAGGTTCAACATCATTCTATATTGACTCTGCTATGACACTTTCAACAGGCGACTTTGCAGAATCATTCAATGACAAACTTGCAAAAGGCCTTAATATAAATAATGTAGCTTTCACAGCTGCTGACACAGTTGCAATTGTTCCTACAGCAAGTGTAGTTACAGTTGACGGTCAAAAACTTGCATTCTGTAAGTTCGGCGATGAGGTTTACAAATTTGTTGTAGACGGTACAACAGTTGTAGACGTTGCTGTAGACCCCGACCTTGCATCAATTGCAGCACTTGCAGGTAAAAAGAACATCATCTTTGCTGCAGGTGACTATGACAGCATCACACTTCTTACAACACCCGCTAACTACTACGGTGCAAACATCGGTGTTAGCCCGATTGATAAGAGCGGTGCTTCATTCGAAAACAACTATGACTGGGCACTCAGCGAAGCTTGGGATCTCTCGGCAGAGTCTGAACTTCACAGAATTACTGTTCCCGCAGGTCTTACAGGCACAGTAGTTGTTGATGGTTTCACCATCACAAAAGATATTAACGATGCTAATCGTACTATTGCAGAAGAGTCGCTCAATATTACATATCAGAACATCCTTCACGACGCTCCTGCATCAGATGCAACAGCGGTATTCTATATGCACAATCCACGTTCAACAAACACTACTGATGCAGAAAACGGTGCAAAGAACGCTGACGTAACAACACTTAAAAACTATTACGTTAAAAACCATACTTCAAACCAGTTCTTCCATGAAACAATCAACGCAAACGTTGTTGTTGATAATATGTACTGGAACTCAGCTATCTCTGCTCAGAAGAGATCGACTCTTGGTTTCTTAAAGCATGGCTCAGCTGTTGCAAACACAAGCCTTACCATTAAGAACTCTAACCTCCGTAATGAGAACACAACCAAAACAACAGGTTTTGCTCCCATTATGCTTTATGAACAATACGGACTTGATGTTACAATTGAGAACAACATTTTTGTACAGAATCATGCTCCCATCAGTTCACCTGCTATTTATGTAACAGGATCAAAAGATACTTGCTCTTTTGGCGACCTTAAGATAAACGACAATATGTTTATCGACAACATTGGCGGTGCTTATGTATTTGCTTCAACCACTTCAGGTTTCTACAACTACACAAGTGCACAGGCTGATAACAACACATTCTTAGGTTATGCAGACGGTCACGCTGCTATGGGTGGTATTTCACTTACAAACGCATTTGTTTCAAGCGATAAAGCAGCTCCCACAAAGGCTGATGAAAAACTTGGTGTATATTCTGGTGCTATGCAAGAGAACCCATACTTCCTCGATTACAACAAGAACTACTACAACACAGGTATTGAAATAACTGATGCTACTGTAACAAATGGTGATGCTACCGTTTCAGGCAACGAAGTTATCTTTGCTGTTAACGGTAAAGATGCAGGAAAAATCACTGCTTCAAACTTTGTAACAGGTAATGCTTATGGCAAAACTGTTACAGTTACACTTGCAACAGATTCTCAATTTGCAAATGTAATTTCAGAGTATGATGTTGCAACTCTTAACGGTGCTGCAAAATTCTATGTAAAAGTTGCTTACACAGATAAGATCTTCAATACTTATACTGCTACAATTCTTGATGCTTCACTCGAGTCTTTCAACGATAAACTCGCTACAAAGAACGAGAACAACGAAGAAATCGGTGTTACAATCAACACAGTAACATTCAAAACAAGCGATACAGCAGTTTACTTGCCTTCAGATGCAATTATCCTTACTGTTGGTGGTGAGCAGGTTACATACCTCGACTTCCAGGGTAAAACATACAAATTTGTAGTTGATGGCAAAAACGTATTTGCAAACAACGGTAAAGACCTCAGCGCACTTTCAGCTTTCGCTGGTAAGAAAATCATTCTTACTGCAGGTAACTACGGTAACCTCGATGCTACATTTGCTGCTGACTTCTACGGTTCAAACTTCGGTGTTAACCCGAATAACACTTCAGCAGGTAAAAACACCAACAATTACGAATGGACATTCAATTCAGCTTGGAAAAAAGCTTCAGCTTCAGTAATCAGTATATTTGAAGTTAAAGCAGGTGTTGTTGGTGAAGATATCAGCCTCGACGGTGTTATCTTTAGCAGATACGACGACGATAACCGTCTTCTTACTGATGGCGCACTTTATGCACAGATTAAAAACTCTGTTCTTGTAAACGGCGGTGTTAACAATTTAAGCGGTGCTATCTTTACAAACAACAAACGTACAACAAACTACACAGACGAGGCTATTGGTGACCTTAATAAAGATTCACTTTATCTTAAGAATATATACGTTGATTCAATGTATGCAAACCACCTCCTCTATGAGTTCAACGTACCTTATGTTACAATCGAAGGTCTCTACCTCGACGGTACAAAAGCAAACATGGGCAGACCTGCTCTCTCATGGTTTAAAACATCATCACTTAACTACTCAAAGATCGTAGTTAAAAATTCAAACATCCGTAACGGTTGTTCAAGAAACGGTGCAACAAACCTCTTTACATTCTCAGGTTCATACAATGGTTCAGCTTACACAGTTGGCGCAGGTATGGACGTTGAAATCACAGGTAACTACATCGTAAACGGTGAAAACTCAGCAAACGCAATCATTGTTCCCAACATCAGTTCAGTTGGCAGCCTCGTTGTTGACGGTAACACATTTATCACAACAACAGCTGAAAAACTCTTCTCAACATCAAATCACGGTAAAGCAACAGACGAAACATCACCGCTTATCGGTAATGTAACATTCAACAACAACCGTTTTGTTGGTTTTGCTGCTGCAGACATGGCTTTTGATGCTAAGTGGGGCACATTCACAAAAACTTACTATTCATCAACACTTGCAGGTCTTGAAGACACTAATGCACTTACAGGTGAATACGTAGCAGCTATGGGCGAAAACGCATACTACCTCAACTACAGCAAGGGTTACTACAACACAGGTCTTGCAGTTAACGAAGTAGTTGCAGAGCACACAACTGTTACAAAATCAGACGATACATTTACTCTTACAGTTGACGGTACACCCGATTATGCTATTACAACAGATACTTTTGTAACAGGCGATGCAGACGGTAAAGAAGTAGTTAAGGTACTTGCTACTGACGCTGCTTGTAAGAATGTAATCGAGTCATTCAACTATAAGAACCTCATTGGCGGTACAACACTTTACCTCAAAGTTATGTACACAGCTAATGAAAAACTTGCTAAAGTTTATACAATCAAAGTATTCGACGCTGCAGTTGAATCATTCAACTCAAAACTCGAAGCAGGTCTCACAGTTGACGAGTATGAACTCACAGCTGAGAACACTGCAGTATATCTTCCTAAGGAAGCTGAAGTAATTGACGGTACTGCATACCTCGAGTTTGCAGGCGACCTCTACAGATTTGTTGTAGACAACGAAAACGTATACGCAAACAATGCTTTTGCTTCAATCGATAAAGAATACGTTGTTCTTCCCACAGGTACATACGGCGACCTCACAGTTGCACGTGCTGCAACATTCATCGGTTCAAACGTAGGTATCAACCCCAGCGATGACAGAAATGCTTCTGCATCAAACGGTTATGACTGGGCAATCAACAACGAGTGGAACATGGATAAGTCATCAGTAGTTGGCAAGATCACAGTTCCCGCAGCAGTTGTTAACGATACACTCGTATTCGACGGTGTTACAATGAGCATGTATGTTGATAACGCTCGTGCAATCACAGATGGCTCACTTTACACAACAATCAAGAACACAATGTTTGTAAATGCTGGCGACGGCACTGCTGTATTCCAAACAAACAACAAACGTTCAACAAACTCAACTGACGAAGCTGCAGGTGCAGAGAATGACGATTCACTCACACTTGTTGATGTATACTTCAAGTCAGTTAACTCAAATCAGCTCTTCCACGAGATGAACGTACCTTACATCACAATGGACGGCGTATACCTCGATGCAACAGCAGCAGGTAAAAAACGTTCAACCATCGCATTCTTCAAGTGGGGTACAAAAATCACTGATATTAAGATTGAAGTTATTAACTCTAACTTCCGTAACGGTACAGATGCCAACCCGTTCTTTGACGTAAACGCTCGCGGTTACCAGTACAAAGACGCGACAACAGGCGGATGGCCTTGGGCATACGAAGGCGGCGAACCCGTTGCAACTGTTATTGTAAACAACAACATCTTCTACAATGCACAGGGCGGTACAGGTGCTACTGCTACATTTAATATTGACTACTCTACAGTTGGTCAGTTTGACTTCACAAACAACACAGTTATCGATACAAAGGGTTACGCAACTCTCTTCAACTTTGATGATGAGTGTGCAAAAGTTGGCGAAGAAGGCAACGTTCTTTACGGTAATGTTACTGTAGATAACAACAACTTCATCGGCTTCAAAGAAGCTAAGGCTACATTTGATGCTGACTACGGTGAATTTACAAACACATACTATTCACAGACAACAGCAGGTCTTGTTAACCCCGAGGCTATCACAGGTGAATATCATCCTGCAATGGCTGAAAACGGTTACTACCTCGACCTTGCAAGAAACTACTCAACAGATTCAGGTCTTGATTCATTCAACGATGCACTTGCAGACGGTATCGAAATCAATGATGTAGAATTCAGCGATTCAGATACAGTTGTAGTTGTTCCTCAGAGCTTTGACGGTTACTACTACGGTGCATTCGCAGGTGCTGCTTACGAATTCGAAGTTGACGATTCAGTTATATTCGACAGCTTTGAGGCTGCTCTTGAAGCAGTTGATGAAGGCGCAAGCATCATCCTCCCCGCAGGTAACTACGGTGCACTTAATGTTATAAAGGCTGTATACATCTACGGTTCAAACTTTGGCATTAATCCTGTTGACAAATCAACAGCAACAGCTGAAAACTTCTTCGATTGGTCATTCAATGGTGAATGGAACGAAGTTGCAAGCACAAACCTCGATAAAATCGAGATTCTTAACGGTATTGTAGGCGACACTCTCGTATTCGACGGTGTTAAACTTACAAAGAACTATTATGATAGCAGACGTACAACTCTCGACGGCGACCTCAGCGTAGAATTCGTTAACTCTGTTGTAGATGTTCCCACACCTGCAAATGGTAACGCAATCTTCTGTATGAGAAACCCGAGATCAGAAAAGAACGGCGACGCAGCATTCGGTACTTCTTACGCTGATGTATTAACTGTTAAAGATACATACTTCAAGACAACAGAAGTTAACCAGCTCTTCGACGAGTTCAACCCCAACATTGTTGTTGACGGTGTATATCTCGACGCTACTAAAGCAGGCAAGAACAGATCAATCCTCTCGTTCTTCAAGACTGCTCCTGCAAACCACGTAACAATAGAAATCAAAAATTCTAACTTACGTAACGGTACAAACAATAACGCAATCTTCCAGGTTACAGGTAATAGCAGCGCAACCAGCTCAATTGGTGTTACTGTAGAAAACAACATTTTCTACAACGCACAGGGTGCAAACACAACTCCGATGTTTAACATCCAGCCTAATTACAGCATTACTTCACTCGAAATCTTAAACAACACATTCATCGAAGGTAATGTTAAGAGCAACCTCATTGGAGGTTACACAGCTGCTCTTGATGGTAACATCACAATAGATGGCAACAAGTTTGTTGGCTTCACAGCTGCAAACCTCGACTTCTCAGCTCTTGGTTACAAGACTGCAATCGAACTCAAAAACACATACTATTCACCCAACCTTACAGGTATTGCTGCTCCTGCAGACAGAACAGGTGAATATCATGCATCAATGGGTTACAACACTTACTACTTCGACTTCGATATGAAGATCAAAGCAAGTGAGACAAAGACCTTTGTAGGCAACTACAAGGGCGATGTTATCTCAGACAAAGCACTTCTTGTTGATACAACTATCACAGAAGAAGAGATGGCAACAGCTACAGACATCGTTCGTAACTGGGAAGGCCAGGCATACAAGTTCACAACCGGCACAAACGCATTCAGCACTCTTGCTGCTGCATTTGAAAAGGCTACTGCACTTGGCATCGCATGTCCCGACATCATCGTTACAAGCTACGATATGTCAAACGGTGTTGGTAGTGAAACAACTCCTGCAGTTCCAAACCACAACATGAACATTACAATGCCGTGTAACATCTACGGTAGAAAATGGAATGTTGCTCCTATGAACGAGATGACCGATGACTTTAATGCTATCGAGTCAGCAAATAAGGATTGGACACTTAATACCCAGTTCGTATCAACAGTTGATACAATCATTCCTGATGATACAACATCAGTTAACCACGTATTTATCAGCAGCGCAGTTGCAGGTAATGTTAAACTTGTAGGTCTCCGTGTTCTTGACCAGCTCCACTTTGGTGGTCTTTCTGGCGAGACAAGACGTACTGCTGAATCAGGCGTAATCAACATCACAGTTGAAAACTCAATTATCAGAAATAAACCCGGTAAAGAGCATTGGGGCGGTGCACCTATCGATGCATTCTATGCTACAGGCGGCAACGCAGGTATCACAAACAACGATAGCCTCACCTTCAAGAACGTAATGTTCAAGCCCACAGGTAGAAATACCGAGCTCTTCCAGACTGAAGTAGTTCCTTCAACCTTCACACTTGATGGTTGTTACATGGATATGGACTACAACAGAGATAATTCAACACATACCTTCGTAAAAGGTAACGGTGCTAATGTTAAACACATCTACAAGAACAACTACTTTGCTATTTCTTCAGACAAAGTAAGCTTCTTGTTCGCTGCAGGTACAACAGGCATCGCTGATGAAGATGTTGAAACAGTTGAAGCAGTATTCGACAACAACGTATTCAACAACTTCAACGATTATGAAACAGTAGGTATGGTTGGCATCCAGACTGACAAATACACAAGCGTTAAGTTTACAAACAACTTCGTTTATAACACAGAAGATACTCCTAAGGCACTCTTCTCAGCACGTGGTTCGTTTGGTGAAAACGTTGAAATCAGCGGCAATATGATCCTTGGCTTCAGAGCTGCAGATACAATTTCTTCAGTAGCTAAGAATGCTCCGATCAAAGCTGAAAACAACTTTATCGTAACCAAAGTTTGCGAGACTCTTGATGAGTACAAAGCACAGGTTGGTTCAGGATTTGCTACAAACGCTGCATTTGTTGGCGGTTCACAGTCATTCTTCTATGACTACGCAAAAGAATACAGCAACGTTGGTAAATTCGTAACAGGCGTAAATGCAAATGTTACAAATGCCCTTATCACAGAAGGCGAAATCTCACTTTCAGTTGACGGTTCATCACAGGTAATCACAGCTAACAGCTTCAATACTACAAATGCAGTTAAACCTGTTGTTAAGACTCTTGCAACTGATGCTGAATTTACAAACGTAATTAATAACTTCAATCTCTCAGCAGATTCAACAACACTCTACCTCAAGGTAGCTTATGCTGATACAGCATATCCCGAGACTGTATACGCAATCCATGTATTCAACGATGCAGGTATCCCTGTATTCAGCGAAGCACTTGCAGCAGGTCTCACAATCAATGGCATTACATTCAACAAAGCTGACACAGCATTGTATCTCCCCGCAGAGACTGCAATGGTTGGCAACGTAACATACCTCAATATCGCAGGTACAGAGTACAAAGTAGTTCTTGGCGAAAACGCAAGTAAAGATCTTACCACACTTTCAGGCAAAAAGAACATCCTTCTTGTTGCAGGTAACTACGGTGACCTTTATGTTTCATTCGCTGCTAACTTCTACGGTACAAACATGAACGTTAATCCGTTCGATAAATCAGGCGCAACCGCAGCTAACAACTACGATTGGGCTATCAACGACAAGTGGGATATGGAAAATGTTTCACTTATCAGAGAAATCAAAGTAAATGAAGACGCTAAGGGTGGCAACCTCGTATTCGACGGTGTTAAATTCGCAACTTACATCGATGCATACCGTCCGCTTACTGCACAGGCACTTTACACAACAATCAAGAACTCAGTTCTTAACAACACAATTGCAAGCACTGCAGCTATCCATACAGACAGCGTTCGTGCAAAGAATTATGAGGATGCAACATTCGGTGCAACATACGATGATTCATTCACTCTTAAAGACGTTTATGTTGAAAAGACAACATCTAACCAGCTTCTCCAAGAATGGAACGTTCCGCACATCACAATCGACGGTGTATACCTCGATGGTGTAGCTGCAGGTAAAAACAGACCTATCCTTTCATTCTTCAAGTTCTCAAGCAAAGCTAAGAACAGCATTACAATCGTTAACTCAAACTTCCGTAACGGCGGTGTTAAAAATGGTGCAAGCTCACTCTTCACAATCGAAGGTGTTGTTGAACCCACAGTTCAGCCCGTTCTTGATGCACAGGGCAACCCGACCTACAATGAAGATGGTACTGCAAAGACAACAATCGTTTCTAAGTATCCTTGCATTGAAGCTGTTGAAGTTGTAATCGATAACAACGTTATCTACAATCCTAACAGCCGTTTGATGAAAGTTTCAACACACTCAGTTTCAAAACTCGACTTCACCAACAACATCGTTATTGACGAGACAGGTGAGCAGGGTCTTATCTCTGGCGCAACCAATCCGAGAAACGTTGCAGGTGATATGAGAAAGACAGATAGACAGGGCAACCTTGAAGCTTCAGTTGATAAAGAGTACCTCGCACTCTACTCAGGTGAGGGCGTAACTATTGACAACAACATGCTTGTTGGTCTCAACCCTGACAAGATGTCAACATCAATCGGTCTTGAAGACAAGAATCCGCAACTTACAAACACTTACTATTCATCAACAGTAGCAGGTCTTACAGATCCTACAGCAAAGACTGGTGAAAAAGTATATTGCATGTACGACAACGACTACTTCGTAACCTACGATAAGAAAGTTGTTGGTAGCGACCTCAAACTCACAGGCGTTTCAAAAGGCACTTCAGATGCAACTGTAAGAAAATACTACGAGAAAACAAAGAGCGTTGAGATCCGTCTTGGCGCAAGCGGTACAACCGCAGGCGTTGTATTTACAATCGCAGGCAATGGTACAGGTACATTTGTTGACGCTGAAGGCAACTACGTTAACGCAGTTACAACAGGCGGCAATCATACATACCGCGTATACAGCAATGTTTACGAGGGTGTATACGAAGATTACACTGTAATCATTCCTGGCGAAGTTGTAGAAGAAGAGACACCTGTAGCAAGCATTAACGGCACAACCAACTATGCAGATATTACAGAAGCTCTTGCAAATGCAAAATCAGGTGATACAGTTACACTCGTTGCTAATGCAACTGCAACAAATGTATTTGTTAACCCCGGTGTTACACTTGATCTTAAAGGATTCACTCTTACAGCAGAGCGTGTTGTTGGTTACAACGGCAGTAACATCACCGATAGCTACACAGCAGCTAAAGGTAAGATTGTTGTTGCTAAGGATAACGTATCACTCAGCAAAACAAATACACAGCTTCCTGTATACAATGCTGCAGATGGTAGCTACACATTCTTGAAGATCAACCTTACAAGATCAAACAAATTCGTATATTCAAACGGTGGATATACAGCAGAGCCTGTATTTGGTGATAATGCAACAATCGCAAAAGGTCTTGCAAAGACACTCTTTGGTCAGGGCGCTGCATTAAGCGGTGTGAACGTTCGCGTTCGTGTTGCTTGGGTTGATATCAACGTAACATACACAGCTACACAGGACTACACATTTACTGATACAATGGTAAGCAAGGTTGTAAGCAGCTTCACAGGTTCGAAGTATACATCAATCTTTGCTGCTTCGTTCAGTGAGGCAGTTCTTACACAGGGCGAATCAATCGAAATTTCAACAATCGTTGATTCTGAAACAGGTGTTGAACTTTCAAGTTACACCACTACAATTACAGCTGCACAATAATAAGTATTATTATTAACTCTTTGACAGTATGGGGAGTTATTCCCCGTACTGTCACAAGAAAAATCGCACTAATAAAACAATGTTAACTATATTGTATCAATCGATATATTTAACAGTAACTAAAAAGAGGAGTAAACTATGAAAAATAGAATTTTATCAGTAATCCTCACGCTTATAATGCTTGTGTCAATGATGTCGGCAATTTCTGTTCCCACATCAGCTGCTACAATCGCATTCACCAAAAACCCAGCTGTTCTTATCAGCGGTGACGGTGAGTACAACATCGTTTTTGAAACCAATAATGTTGGTATCGGCTATGTTACCTACAAAGTAGACGGTGTAACTTATACTGTTTATG
>JAZKZG010000044.1:0-11209 GCA_045612565.1 Eubacteriales bacterium | reverse complement strand
AGGCTTTTGAAAAGACAGAGTACGCAAAAAGACTTAAAGCGACAGGTGTTATCACATCATATATCTGTCCTTTGATGTATATGAATAATCCGCTTTGTAAAAAGATGCCGGTTATTACTTCGTCAAACAAACTCCGTACATATACAAGTGCGAGATACTATACCGATGCGGAAATTCTCACAATCATCACAGGAGGTAAAAACAAATGAAGCAGTTTAAAGGAAGAGTTGTAACTCCGGGTGAAGTGACTGCCGAGGCAGTTGTAACTAAAGAAGGCTTTAATACTCTTGCATCGCTTCAGATGGCGTTGCAGTTTGGTGATAAGGAAGTAAAATGCGGTGACCAAAGTAATAAAGAACTTTACGGTAAATCGCTTATAAATAAGGCACTTTGCCTTCCGCAGACTATCGGTTCAACAACAGGCGGACTCGTGCTTTATTGCGCTTGTTCAATGAACAAAAATCCCGCTTGTATGCTTTTTGCCAATCATATCGACTCACTTGCCGCCGCAGGAGCGGTACTTGCAGACGTATGGGTTGATGGCGTTACAATGCCCGTTATCGACTCACTCGGCGATGAGTTTTTGAACTACGTCAAGGATGGAATGAAAATAACTATAAAATCCGACGGTATTGTTGAAGTTGAGTAAATGAAATCAAAAAGCACCTCAGTCGAGGTGCTTTTTAATTTACTAATCGACAAATCAGTGATATAATTTTTAAAAAACTATTGACTCTCACGTTGCGTCATAGTATATACTTCGTTTTGGGTGGTGATAAAAATGAAAATGCTGATTAAGGAATTTGCCGAATTTACAGGCGTAAGTGTGCGCACACTCCATTATTATGATGAAATAGGCTTGTTGATTCCGGCATTTATCGACGGGACTACAGGCTATCGTTATTATGATGAAAATTCTCTTTTACGTATGCAAGAAATTCTCTTTTACCGTGAACTTGACTTCTCACTTAAAAGCATAAGCAGAATTTTATCGTCTCCCGATTATGATACAAAAAAATCACTGGAGGAGCAACGGCAACTGCTCATACTTAAAAAAGAGCGGTTAGAACGACTGATTTCGTCCATTGATGACGCGATGAAAGGAGCAAATGTTATGAGCGCATTTGATAACAGCGAATTTGAAAAGTATAAGGCGGAAGCCAAGGAAAAATGGGGTAAAACTGATGCATACATACAGTATGAAGAAAAAACGGAGAATTACTCGAAAGGTACGTGGAATAACCTCAGTGAGCAAATGGACGGCATTATGGCGGAATTTTCGTTGTGTATGAAAAATGGTAACAGTCCCGATTGCACCAAAGCACAAAACCTTGTAAAAATACTGCAAGACCATATCACCGAAAACTACTATCATTGCACGAATGAGATTTTAGCAGGTCTCGGTCAGATGTACGTTGCGGATGAGCGCTTTAAGAACAATATCGACAAGCACGTCGACGGTACGGCAGAGTTTATCTGCGCGGCAATAAAAATTTATTGTTACAAATAAAATCAAATCTGTCGTAGGCATTAAAGTTTTTTTCTGTTCACGACATAAAGAAAACAGCCCTCTTGTATGAGAGGGCTGTTTTTATTCAATTATAATTTTTTGTCCGCAAGACAGATAGTAAAGAGATGGCATAAATTGTTTCATAAATTCAAACTGTTTTTCGCCTGTACAGTGGCAGGTATAAAATTCAGCAGGGAAGGACGCAAGTTCTTTTGCTGCGCTTTCAAGATAACTATCAAGAGCGAGTTTTGAATAATGAAATCCGCCAATAACAACATCGGGTGCAAACCAATGCGTAATATCAAGAATACCTTTATGCGAACAACCGCTGATTAAAACGCGTTTGCCGTTTTCTTCAATAAGCAGATATTGTTCGTGACGGAAATCGTCGGGAACAAACGTATCTGCGATTTTTTCGTTGAGTCCTGAAGCAAGTATTTCGTGTTTTCTTTCCATACTGTTGCAACAAAACAATTTAAGAGTTTCATTGATATGATACTCATCATCTGTAAAAATAATACGGGGATTGCTCTTTAAAGATACGTCAAGTCCGATATATTTTTCGGTTCCGTTATAATGCGGCAAAAACGCGTCTTTGTGAATGTATACAGGCGCGTGAGAGTTGATTTCCAAAAACTTTTCAAGTCCGCCGCCGTGGTCATAGTGACCGTGCGAGAGAATAGCAATATCAACTTTTGTCAGGTCAACACCGAGCGTTATTGCATTCTCATAAAACAAGTCGGTCTGTCCCATATCAAAAAGGATTTTATGATGTTTTGTTTCGATATAGAGCGAGAGTCCGTGTTCAACCTTTATATTATCGTAGTTTGTTGTGTTTTCAAGCAGTGATGTGATTTTCATTTTTTATTGATTTTTGATTTTAATATCAGCAAAAGTAAAATAAACAATGCACACAGCACAAATACCACGATCCACAATATAATTGATGAGTTATCGGATGTGTCGGGCATTTTGGGGTCGTCCTTTTCAATTGCAAGTTCCTCTACCTTAAATTCCCAATCGATAATTCCGATGCTGTCCATAGCACTGTTATCAAGTTTTATCGGAACATCAAGAGTAACATCAAGATTGACGTTTCCGCCTGAATACAGAGTTCCAAGGCACACCCAGTCAGTAAGTCCTGCTGTTTCATTTGCTGCGGCATCAAACATATACGCGGTGTCATTATTTTCGCTGTGTGCCACTTTTAATTTGAGTTTTGACAAAAACTCTGCCGAGCCATCCTGCGCACCGAGTGAACGCATATATATTTTAACTTTTACTTTATTTGAAGCCTTGTTTGTGACATTGATTTTTTGTGTTATGCTGTCACCGGGCATAACGCTTTTAAAGTCCGAAAACAAGTCAGTGGGGCTGTAATCAGAACCGGGTGCAAAAACAAAATTACCCGAATTACCGCTGTATGTAACGGTTGATGCATATGCAGGTAGGATTGACATAAGTATTACAATTATTGCGGTAAGAGATAAAATAATTTTTTTCATGATTTTTATTCCTCCGCCTGTTTAGGCCAACCGTTTGCAGTTGTAACGTCGCCGTTCACTATTGGATTGTTTTCGCTTTGTACGGCCTGTGCAGTGACCTTAAGTGTCAAAAATTTATCAATATAATTTCTGTCAATTTTCTTGCCGACTATATTGACTTTGGTAAAAAGTTCTGTAGTGGTAGCACCGACATCAACGATTTTGTTGAAGTAGTACCAACCGTCTTTATATGTCCAGTTTATTGTGTCGATGTCAAGTTGCATACAGTCTTTTGCCGAAAGTTCAGCTGAACTTGTGCCTTCAATTAATTTAATTCTTAAATAAAACGGATGCGAACCTACGTTTTCAACGCTGACACGTTTGGTTACAATATCACCTGGCATAACATAAACACCCTCGGCATTGAAGGGGTTGCCGTTTTCATCAAGTTCGTGGATTTTTAATTTTACATTACCTGTGGTGACAACGCTTGATGCTTTGCCTGAGGTGCTGTAATATGCAAGTGTACCTTGCGACAAAACAGAGATGATAATAATCATCATAGTTACCGCAATTACCCGCAATTTTTTCATAGCGTTGCCTCCTTTATTGAAAATTGGTAGCCAAAACACACAATTTTATTTGTGTGCTTTGGTTACCGCCCTATCTTTTTAGAAGGTAGGGACGGATTTTTTAGCATTTATGTAGAAATTACACGATGCTGTGTGCTGCAAGAACAGTCTGGAATGCGCTGTAGCAATCTGTGCCAACATTCTCAGTCTGAACAGCCTGAGCCTTGAGGTTGATGGTGAAGCCGTCATTGCCAAACTTCATAACATCTTCAGCTGTCATCTGTGCAGGAAGTTCAAAATCAGTGAATATCTGATAACGAGCACCTGCTGCAAGAGCGTTGTTGAGATAGAAGGTGTATTCAACGGTATCGCCGATTTCCTTGCGTTCTATGTGTGCTGCATCCCAATCAGCTGCATTGAAGCCGATGAAATGTTTGCCGATAAAGTCATAGTCAGCCAAAGGCGGAGTTGTACCGTTGTTGCTGTCAACAGCACTAGTCCAAGCATTTTTGTCGCTGATTGTTATAATCACGCGAACATACTCGCTGTACTTACCTGTATTCTCAACCCAGGCTTTTTTCTCGTATTTTGTACCGGGAAGGATATTCTTGTACTCAATACCTTTGTCTTCTCTTGTTGCGAGGTCCTTGTAGTCAACAGTCTGACCTGCAGACTCTTCGTAAAGGTCAACGCTGAAAAGATTCTTTGAACCGTTAGCAGGGTCATCAGTCGATGTGTCAGCAAACATAAATTTGTTTGTTGCGCTATCTTCATCTGAGAAATAAGCAAGAGTACCCATTGAGATAACAGAGATAAGGCAGATGGCAAGGGCTGATACGAAAATCTTTCTTTTTGACATTTTCATTAAAGTTGTCCTCCTTTCTTTAAAAATATATTTAAAATTTATGCTTATAGGAATTCCTTTGTACAAGCACAAAAATTATTCTGTTTTTTTGTTTAATAAATCGGGTAAAAATGCAATCGTAAGCATAATCAAACCGAGTGCAATGGTAATATACATACCGGGCGGTCTTTGAATAAAATCAGAAACATACCCAAGAATCGGAATGGAAAACCGCGGGACACCGATTACATTATTAAAGTGTACAGGTGCTGCATCTTCTAATTCATTAGCATCGCCTTTAGTGTAAAAATGACTTTTTTCTTTGTCAATGCGTACTACACGGTGTGTTGCAACAGTGAGTTTTTCGTCAAGAACAAAAGTTATTGGGTCACCCACCGAGATCGTATTGACATCAACACCTTTAACATATATAAGGTCGCCAACATTATAGGTGGGGTACATACTGTTTGATATTACATTAAAAACGCGGAAATTAAGAAGGCGTGAACCTAAAAGAAATATTGCTGACCCAACTGTCACAACAACGATTGCCGTTGTTATTATGTTCCACAGTTTTTTATAAATGTTTCTCATAGTTTACTGTCACCTCACGTCTTTGAAACTATGAACTTATTTGCGTCAACCGTAACATTCCAATAATTGCAAACGGTTGATACAGGTTCGCTCTGTATGGCTTCGGCAATAATCTGCACTTTCATTTCGTAGCCGTCCGGTGCATTGTCAGTTAAAATCTGAAAGTCTGACACAAGTTCGGTTGTGAAATTATCAGCATTAACGGGAGCTTTGTGATAAAAAAAGCCGTCACTTCCCAGTACCCAGTCATTCTGATTAAAGGCAATAGTGTAGTCAGTATCTTTTTTGGGAGGCTGACCGTAAACAATGGCACCACTGTCTTTAACATAGTTAACGGTGGCGGCGGCACGGATGTATGCCGCGTAATCTCCCTCATTTTTTACAGTATACTCGCTGTCATTAACTTCACAGTTGATTTTGATTGGGTCAAGCACGTTTTTAACTGTGTCTGTTTTGTCAATCAAAAATGCAACAGTCGAGCCAATTGTGGCAAGTCCGACGAGGATTGCCACAATCGAACAAATGACAAATCTTTTTCGTTTAAAATGTGTATTCGGTTTTTTATTTGTACCGTTGTTTTGCATTTAGTTACCCGAAATCAGTGTATATAGTTTTTTCGAAAAACCACTGATCCAATTTTTAATAGACTTTTTATTGTTGTAGTAGAAAGTAACTTCATCAACTGAGGTTTCCGCACCGTCTTTGATATTGTTGACATCGGTGTTCTGGGGTTGTGTATCTTCATATCTCCATGACCATTTGTCACCTTGATGTGCATTGCCATAGTTGTTTTCATATACATCATAATTACCTGCGGGAATGTGTTTTACGGTAACAGAGTTGTTACCGCCGATAACAAATACCTGCATAGTAAAAGGTTCATCGGTGTGATAGGGAGTGCCTGTTACTGTGAACACAAAACTCTGGTCCGCGTCAGCACCTGAGGTTGTTATAATAAGGTCTGTATATTGTATTTCGAATTTTGCATAGTAGTTAAGATAATCGTAATAGCCATCGGAATTGATAACAGGCTTATAATTGATGTCAGTTGATATCAAATTCTGACACTCTTTATCAGCATACCAGCCGACAAATATGTGATTTTCAGCCGCTGTGGGAACAACGCCTGATGCCGCTTCAGCACCATTTTTAATTTCGATAGCCTCAGTGAGTTTTGTCTTGCCACTCTGTGTATTGTTTGCAAGTGTACCATTGCCCACTGCCTCATAAGTGATGGTTGCCGACCAGTTTGCAACAAAGTGCAAATTACCGAACTTGCCTTTGGTTTCAAAGGTGTCACCCGCGTTTTTAGGGTCTCCGGCTTTGGAAATATTCCAGTTTGCATTGCACGGCTTTTCACAGCTCTCGCCTTGTTGCATTGTCCAACCTTCAAAGGTATATCCCGGTATAAGAACAGGCTCCTGCGAAGGAAGGCTGAATACATTACTGCTTGAAGTCTGATAGTTATAACTTGTTGTGTAGCCGTTGGTGTATTTGGAGTTTTCGGCATAGGTTTTATAGTAACTTATGCTGTTTACATTGTTTGCCCATACACCGTATATTGTCATTTTGTCCGCCGCACTGTTATCGTCAACATCAATGGCATCGCCGGGGAACATATAATCCGTGGGTTTTCTCACATAGTCAGAAACGTCAGGGTATTGCCAACCGATAAAGGTGTGATTTGCACGTGTTCCCATAACATCAATGCCGTCCGGCAGAATAATTTGTTCGCCATACGGAACGATAAACGGATAGGTTGTGTTATTGTCTTCTCTGTCAGTAAAATAGAGAGAATTTACAGGAGTTGCGTTAGGATCATCATTTTTAGCCAGTGTACCCTTTGTTACAACAACACCTGTATTGCTGTTTACGGTATCTGCAAACGAGGCACCTTCGAGATATGTAACAGTACCACCCGCCATATAGAGTGTGTTGCCGTAAGGAGCGTTTTTGGCGGTGTTAGCAGATATATTACCGTTTGTAACATCAACTGTACCTCCGCCGACATACATTGCGCCGCCCTTGTTTGTTGCTTTGTTGCTTGTTATATCACCGCAATAGAATTTGGTTGTACCGTTTAACACACATATAGCACCGCCGTTTTGTGCTGTAGAGTTGTTTTTAATAATCGGGTGACCGCACATACTTTGCGTGGGATCTTTTGTGTTGTGAAGGTCGTTTGACGAACCGTCACACTTTGCTTTACCGATGGTAACAGTGCCTTTGTTAACAAATATGGCACCGCCGTCACCTTTGGATATATTGTCTGAAATCTCACCGCCGTACATATTAAATGCACCTGCCGCCGAACCTCCGATTATGCAAATTGCACCGCCGTTTCCGTATGCGCCTGTCTGGTTGCTGTATATTTTACCACCGTACATATTAAATGTACCGGATGTGATGTAAAACGCACCGCCATGACCGCGTGAGGCGTTTGCAGAGCCATTGTAGCCAATTTTGTTTGCATATATATTACCGCCGTACATATTGATTGTACCGGTGGAGAGACAAACTGCACCGCCAATCCACTGCGAAGCGGTATTGTCGTGGATATCACCGCCGTAGATATTCATTGTACCGCCTGAAAGATAGGCAAAACCGCCGTTATCATATGCGGTGTTATGGTGAATATTTCCTCCGTTTACGGTAAGTATACCATCGCCCCTGATATATATCATACCCGCTTGGTCAGCAGGCGATTGATTTTCATAGATTTCACCGCCATTTATTGTAACTTTTGCTGCACCGAGTAAAGCGGGGGAGGTTGTATTGGTTGACTGGGTGTTATTAAGCACAAACATTGCCCCACCAACAACGTAATCATATTTTGATGTTTTATTCTGATATATTTTACCGCTGTTAATGGTTATTTCGGCATCTTTGCCTTCGATACATATTGCACCGCCGCCAAGAACATAACTGCCCGTGAAATTACAGGTTAAATAATTACCGTAAATTTTTGGCTGTGTTTCGTTATCGCCGTCTGTATCACCGACAGTGATTTCACATGGACTGCTTTCGCTGGTGCGGAAGGCATAAATCGCACCGCCTTTAAAACCGGCAGTATTATCTCTTATTATGCTTTGTCCTGTTATTGAAGCATTACCGTTTTCAATACAGATTGCACCGCCGCTGCCGTATTGAGTACCGATAGAATGAACAGTGTTTTTATTGTATGAAGTTTGAGAACCGTCAGCGTGGTTTTGATATATTTCACCGCTCGTCATTGTAAAGTCGGCCTCACGTATATACACACCGCCGCCGTTACGTCTAAGCGCTACATTATTATATATCTTACCGTCAGACATAGTGAATTTACCTCTATAGCAATACACACCGCCGCCGATGTAGTTGTGGGCTGTATTGTCGTGTATATCACCACCGGTCATTGTAAATTGACCGTCCACGTATACACCACCGCCGTTATCGCGTGTCTGATTGTGGTGTATAGAGCCGCCATTCATTTCAATATCACCGCAGGCAAGTATTCCGCCGCCTTGGTCATCATAGTTATAATTGTAGCAAATCTCGCCGCCGTTCATTGTAAATGCGACTTTATCATAATCTTGCGCTGAGATATACACACCGCCGCCATCGCCTTTTTGTGACCATACCGCGTTGTGTGCAATTATGCCGTCGTTCATTATAAATTGACCTTTGTTGATGTGAACGCCGCCACCTGTTCCGTCGGTTACACCGCTGAAACCGCAACTGACATCATACGTCATTTCGTCTTCAGCTATATCTGCATCGGATTCTGATGTTTTCTTAAGAAGATTATAACTTATTTCTCCGCCGTTCATTGTAACCGTACCGTTAGTCAGATACAATCCGCCGCCTCTGAATTTAGCCATATTCTTGGTAATCTTGGCTGTGCCCGAAATTGTGGCATTACCATCACCTTCAATATATACTCCGCCACCGGCATTTGAAGAAGCATATACCCCTGTTTCTTGACCGATATATATTGACTTTATATCATTTTCACTTCCGTCAAAATTGATTATCTGACGTGTGTGGCTTGTTCCGTCAAGTAAATAAGAGTATTTTGTGGTATAGACATAGTAGCCTGTAGATTCGTTGTCTTCTATAAGACCGCCCGAAATATCAAAATCGCCGTACGAAACGTGTATACCGCCGCCGTAACCGGCTTTGTTGCCGATTATTTTAACGGTATCGCTGGTTATTTTTAAATTTAAAACCGTCGAATCATTATAGGGGTTACGTACTGAAATGCCTCCACCCTTATATTCGCAGTAGTTATTCTTTATAAGAATGTTGCCGCTGAGAGTAACATCGCCATCTTCAAAGATATCAATACCACCGCCGCGGTAATGTGCCCAGTTATTTGAAATGATTCCGCAATGCATTGTGAAATTGGTGCTCTCGGCATATATTCCGCCACCGTTACCGTCGGTCAAAATACCTGCGAGTGAAATATTGCTGTCAATTAACGGGAAATCTATTTCAAAATTATTATAAAGAAGCTGTCTGTTTGCAATGTTATCAGCGGTTTTTGTATGCGCTGACATATATGAGACTGTAGGATATCCTTCTGATGCGGTCTGTGTGATAATACTTTCGTTGTATTCCTGACTGTCATAACCGATTGTTACTGACGGTTTTGGTTTACTTTCGTTTGAAGGCTGAGCTTCTACGGCACCATTACCAACACCTATGTTACGGAAAATAACACCCTTGTTCATTATAAATTCAGCACCGTCAATCGTAGAAACAGTTGCACCGCCATAGTTATACATTATGTCGCCGCCGTTCATTGTAAACGTAGTGCCTTCACCGGTTGAAAGTACTGCTGAACCCTCGCCGTCACGTGAGTTACAGCCTACAATCGTGCCGCCGTTCATTGTAAAACTACCGCAGTTGAATATACCTGCGCCGCCACGTGCATAAGTGTTTGAAAAAGTGTTGTTCTCTATAAGATAAGTGAAATATTCGCGTCCGGGAGTGCCAATCGGTGAACTTACGTGAGAAAGCATTTGTTCGTATGTATCACCCGGTGTATAGTTTCTCTTATATTCACCGCCGTATATCATACCGCCGTAAACATAAGTTATCTTTTCGGGATCAAGACCGTCAGTGCCTCCGTATACCCAAATAGCATCCTTTGCATTTCGTGTTGAATGGAAATATTTTCCGCTGTCGTCGTCAAAGAAATAATATCCGCGGTCAACCATTGTACCTTCAAAACGAGCGTTGGGATTAGAGTCATTTATTTCAAGAGTACCAAAATTGGTAATAACGGTACCGTTATTTGCTGCGGTTAAAATATGACCGTTTAAATCAATATTGAGAGTATAGCCTGTGGGAACGAATATATTGTTACCGATCGGATTTAAAAAGTCGGCATTGAGAGTGATGGTGGTTGTTTTTGTTTCTTCACTTGATACAATCGTTGCAAAATCACTGATATTATCAGGCAGAATAATCGCACCTGCCTGAAGATCTTTGAACGATTGCAGAGTTGGTTTGTGACAATATGGGTGATGCTCACCAAATAAAAATCCGCAGTATTCACAAAGTCTGCGTTCATAAAGCGGACAGCCAAACTGATGAGTGTTATCTATGCATTCGTCGAGATGAGCGCAGGTGGGTTTGAACTGTCTGCAGGTGTTAACGTGGTCACGTTTGCCGTCGCTGTCGGTATCAGGACATCCGCAGTCAAAAACAGGACAAGTTTCATCGTGGCTTGTTGTGCCGTTACAGGTACAGTTTATCAGACATCTTTCGCTGTGTTCTATTTGTGACAATGCATCACAAGTACAAACAGCCGTATTGAGTGCACATTCGGGAGTGTGATTTTCGTCGGTGGGTTCGCAATTACATACCGTTGTTATAAGAGCGCAATCTTCTGTATGTACAATACTATCAAGCGCTCCGCACGAACATTCTGCACCGTGAGCAATATGCATGGGTGCCATACCGTTAAACGCTGAAATTACAAGGCAGATGCACAAAGCGATTGCCAATATTCTGTTTTTCATTTGGTGCATCTCCTTTTTCTAAAGATTTTTATAATATGACAACATCCAATAAACTTGGATGCTCTCATACGGTCTGCACCCCGTAAGGTGCAGACCTGTATGTGTGTGCGCTAAGAAAATTTAAAGAGTTTTATGCTATAGCAATTGCCCAAGCATCAGCAGCACTTGCTACGCCTTCAGTCTGAACAGCATAAGCT
>JAZKZG010000043.1:0-14079 GCA_045612565.1 Eubacteriales bacterium | reverse complement strand
TACGGCCCATAGTATCTGTCATACCGTAAGAAGCAGGACCAGCAGCCATATTATCTGGGTGAAGAGTACTACCTGTACCACCACCTGATGCAACTGAGAAGTACTTAACGCCATTCTCGTTACACCACTTCTTGTATGTTCCTGCAACAGGGTGCTGGAATCTTGTGGGGTTAGTTGAGTTACCTGTGATAGAAACGCCAACCTTTTCGAGTTGCATAATTGCAACGCCTTCGGGAACGTTATCTGAACCGTAGCATTTAACGTCAGCTCTGGGGCCGTTTGAGAAAGCTTTCTCGCTGATAACCTTAACCTCTTCTGTGTAGGGGTCAAACTCGGTTTCAACGTATGTGAAGCCATTGATTCTTGAAATGATATATGCTGCGTCTTTACCAAGACCGTTAAGGATAACGCGAAGCGGTTTTACACGTACTTTGTTAGCGTTAAGAGCGATTTTGATAGCACCCTCAGCAGCAGCGAATGACTCGTGACCTGCGAGGAAGCAGAAGCACTCGGTCTCTTCTGAAAGAAGCATTTTACCGAGGTTACCGTGGCCAAGGCCAACCTTACGGTTTTCGGCAACTGAACCGGGGATACAGAATGACTGAAGACCGATACCGATAGCGGCAGCAGCATCAGCAGCCTTTGTGCAACCCTTTTTGATTGCGATAGCGCAACCTACTGTATAAGCCCATTTTGCATTTTCAAATGCGATAGGCTGTGTTTCTTCAACGATTTTGTAGGGGTCGATACCCTTTGCATCACAAATTTCCTTACATTCGTCGATAGAGGAAATTCCGAACTCTTTAAGAGCGGCAAGGATTTTGGCCTCGCGTCTCTCGTAACCTTCAAATTTAGCCATATTCGTAAGTCCTCCTTAATTATTCTTTTCTCGGGTCGATGTACTTAACGGCATCGTTAAAGCGGCCGTATGTACCCTTTGATTTTTCGTATGCTTCGTTAGGCTCCATACCCTTTTTGATAAAGTCGGTCATTTTGCCAAGTGATACGAATTCGTAACCGATAACTTCGTTGTTCTCGTCAAGTGCCATGCGTGTGCAGTAGCCCTCTGTCATTTCGAGGTAACGAACACCCTTTGCCTTAGTACCATACATAGTACCTACCATTGAACGCTCACCTTTACCGAGATCTTCCATACCTGCACCGATTACGAGACCGTCTTCTGAGAAAGCAGACTGTGAACGACCGTAAACGATCTGGAGGAAGAGTTCTCTCATAGCAGTATTGATAGCGTCACAAACGAGGTCTGTATTAAGAGCCTCGAGAAGTGTTTTGCCGGGGAGAATTTCTGCAGCCATAGCAGCTGAGTGAGTCATACCCGAACAACCGATTGTCTCAACGAGAGCTTCTTCAATAATACCCTCTTTAACGTTAAGTGAGAGCTTGCAAGCGCCCTGCTGGGGTGCACACCAGCCCACACCGTGAGTGTATGCGGAAATGTCTTTGATTTCTTTTGCCTGTACCCACTTACCTTCTTCGGGGATGGGTGCGGGTCCGTGATGCGGACCTTTTGCAATGCAGCACATATTCTGTACTTCGAGCGAATAGTTCATAAGAATACTCCTTTCAATTAATAAAACTACCATCTGTCATTTTAGCATACAATATGTCAATAATCAAGACTATTCTAAATAATATTGCAAAAGAAAAACAGCTCCCGAACGGTCGGGAGCTGCCTTTTGAAAAGAGAAAAGAGAATAAAAAGGATTGTGAGTACATTGTTAACTTTTTTGTAAATTTATAATATCATACATAAATGCGTTTGTCAATACAAAATTGTTTGTGTAAAATGCATAAACATTTGATGTTTAATTTGTTTTGTACAAAAAAGGATTGCTGTTATGTGCAACATTACCAAATCATTTTGAGCAAAAAAGATTGAAAGACGCAAAAAAATGTTTTATACTTTAAAAAGTATATAAACGGAATTGGGTGCAAATCCCAAGCGGGCACGCCGCCGTGAGATGCAACAATGCTTTTTGTCTATCCGTTTTGCCGCACATAACGGAGACACGCCATTGGGCCCTCGGTCTGAGAAGGTGACAAAAGGCGCATCGCAGTCGGAATATGTTGTATACACTTCACAATTATTGCGAGTGCCGATAGTGAAAAACAAAAATAAAATATCAGGAGAAAAAACAATGAACAAAACAAAATTTTCAAACGTTGTTTTGCGCCTTGTATGCCTTATGCTTATCGCGGCAATAAGCTTTAGCATAGTTGGATGCCAGAACAAACAAAACACCGAGACACCGGTAACAAACGAGGACAGCGAAGTCACAACACTCGGTACTGGTGCGCTGCAATTCCACTTTAACGTGGTTGACAAAGACAAAAACGTGACAAAGTACGTTATCAACACCGATAAAACCATTGTTGGCGATGCACTTTCGGAACTTGGACTAATCGAAGGTGACAAAAGTGAATTTGGGCTTTACGTTAAAAAGGTAAACGGTATTACCGCCGATTACGACACTGACGGCACATACTGGGCATTTTATGAAAACGGTGCCTACGCCGCAAATGGCGTTGACAAGACCACGGTTGTTATCGACGCAACATATGAATTCAGAGTTGAAAAATAATGAAACTTAAAACAAAAGATATTGCGGTTTTTGCAATGATCGCAGGGCTGATGTTTGCCAGTAAAAAGTTAATGGAACTTTTGCCCAACGTACATCTTTTGGGAATGTTTATTGTATCGATAACGGTAATTTACCGCTACTATGCATTAATACCCATTTATGTATACGTAATGCTCGACGGAATTTTTGGCGGTTTTGGAACGTGGTGGTTACCGTATCTGTATATCTGGACAGTTTTGTGGGCTTTTACGATGCTTATTCCCAAAAAACTGCCCGATAAAATAAAATTTCCGCTATATATTGGTGCTTCGGCACTGCACGGATTTTTGTTCGGTACACTTTACGCGCCGATACAAGCGCTTGTTTTTGGACTTGATTTCAAGGGCACGATAGCGTGGATAATATCAGGAATTCCCTTTGATTTAATACACGGCGTATCAAATCTCATTTCGGGCTTTTTGATAATTCCGATGATAAAAACAATGCAAAAGATAAGACCTACCTCTCGGTAGGTCTTATTATTTTACATATAATAAAAAGCAGTATATCCGCTGCAACAATTGACGGTCCTACAGGTGTTTCAAAAACAATTGCGGCAAACATTCCAAGCATCGTACAAACAACCGACATTAGCGCCGCAAATACTGTCACCGCTTTAAAACTTTTAAACATCGACATGGCAGACAATGCCGGAAACACAATCAGCGCCGAAATAAGCAGTGCACCGACAAGTTTCATTGACACAACAATTATAACGGCGCTCATAATTGCGATTATAACATTGTAACCGTCAGCACCCATTCCACCCGCCTTTAAAAAGTTCTGGTCAAAGGTGACTGAAAAAATTCTGTTATACATCAGAATAAATACAAGAACTGTCACAATTGCAAGAATAAGCGACAGCCATACCTCGCCTGTACCGAGGGTCAGTATTGACGTTGCACCAAAAAGCGCACTGCAAACATCACCCGCGATATTTGACGAAGTAGAAAATATGTTTAAAAGCAGATATCCTACTGCAAGAGCGCCGACCGACATCATTGCAATAACCGCATCACCGCGCATTTTGCCGCCCGTTTCGGTGCGGAGCATAAAAATTGCCGCAAACACCGTAATACCAAGCACAATAACCATATTGCCTGTAAACCCTGCAATTGCCGCAACTGCTGTAGCACCGAATGCCACGTGCGAAAGTCCGTCGCCGATAAACGAAAACCGCTTGAGTACAAGAGTGACGCCAAGAAGTGACGAGCAGAGTGCAACCGCAACACCTACAATAACGGCACGTTGCACAAATGTGTATGACAGTGCATCAATCAGTTTTAAAAGTAGTTCATTCATTTGCAAGTACCCCCATTTTCGATGGAAATACCGCGCTCTTTAAACTGACTGACAGTACCAAAAAAGTTTTGTTTTCCAAGATACAAAACATGAGTGGCACATTTAAGCGCACTTTCTATATCGTGCGACACCATAATAACTGTGAGGTTATGATTTCGGTTCAAATGACTTATCAGCGCGTACATATCGGTTGATGCGTTTATGTCAAGAGCCGCGGCAGGTTCGTCAAGCACGAGAGTTTTTGTTGCCGCGCACAGCGCACGTGCAAGTAAGACACGCTGACGCTGACCGCCCGAAAGTTTTGAAAAACTTTTATTTGCAAGTGAATCTATACCCAGAAGGCACATAAATTTGTGTGCCTCCGATTTATGTTTTTTGCTGTAAAACGGCATAAGACCGAGTCTGCAACCCAAAAGCACCACCTCGTTTACCGTTGCGGGAAAATCGTCGGCAACAGGGGTTGTCTGTGCAAGATATCCGAGTGTATTCCGAGACAGACAAAACTCACCCGAAATTTCGGGAATTAAACCAACAAGTGTTTTTATAAGCGTAGACTTTCCTGAACCGTTTTCGCCAACAACCACAAGAAAATCACCCTGTGACAGCGTGAAATCGATGGGCGGAGCCGACGGATTTTTGTTATATCCCACTGTTAAATTTTTGCATTTTATATGATTCACTATTTTATTTATCCTCAAAAATCGCGTTCTTTAATACCAAAAGATTGCTTTTTGAAATTTCAATATAATTGCCGTTTACGGTGGACTGCATAGAATCAAGTACCGCAATCTCACAGTCTTTGTTTTGTGAGTTTTCAATTATTGTGTTTGCGAGTTTTTTATCGGAACTCTCGGTGACAATCACCTGTTTCGCGGCTGTTTTATCTAAAATTTTTGCAAACTCAGTAATTTTGGCAAAACTCGCCTCACTGTCGGTTGAACAAGTCGGGAAAACAGCATAATAACCGAGTGCGCAGTCTTTTGCTATATAACTGAATGGGAATCTGTCGGCAACAATCATTGCGGGAGACGAAAATCCCTCGGTAAGTGCAAGATACTCGCGTTCGAGTGCCAGAAGTTCGAGCGCATAATTTTCGAGTGTTTCGGATATTCTCGACTGACATTCGGGGCGAAGTTTTACAACCGCTTTTTCAATTTCTTTGCACAAAATCTGTGCGTTATAAGGCGAAAGCCACACGTGTTCATCAACAACGTCATGGTCATAAATAAGGCGCGATTTATCAAGCGAGTCAACAAGACTCACTGCCACAGCACCCTTTTTAAGTTCAACATCACGCGCCCACTTATCCGATTCGCCACCGACATAAATAAATATATCTGCATCGGCAATCTTCATAATATCTGCCGCAGACGGCGAAAAACTGTGAAGGTCGATACCGCCGCCGATGAGAGTGAGTTCATAATCGGCAACTGTATCTGCAATAACGTTTTTTGTCCAGTCAGATGCCGCAAAATTCGTTGTAACAATTTTTAAAGTGCCGCTTTGTTCGTTTTTTGCACAAGAAAAGGTGCAAAACAGCAAAACGAATATTACTACTGCGCTTAAAAACTTTTTCATAATTCCTCTTTAATCAGTTTATCGATTTTTTTGATATCAAGCATATAAAGCACACCTAATACCGCAAAAGCAGCAGATGCCAACCACAACGGCGATAGTGTACGCGCTCCCATAATGAACGCACAGCACGCCGCTATATAGCAAATCGCTGCGGTCTGTCTACCCTGTCGGTGCTTTAAGTAGTTAAATTTAAGTTCTTGTTTTGTAAGAAGTTCAGGGTATGCATCTTTTCGACAAAAGAGCGCAACAAATCCGTTGCCGTATATAAGACGGCACTTTGGGTCACGGTTTTTGTGGTCAAGCGCCAAAAATGACTTTCTGCCGTTTTTTAAAAATATATAGCGGTAAAAAACGGGAGTTTCGCTTTTTTCAAATATATAATCAAGCCCTTGTCGGCGGGAAAGCACATATCCCTCTCCCATCATTTTGTCAAGCCACTTTTTTTCGTCGTATACTGATAAAAATATTTTTTTAATAGTCATTATTCAAAACTCTGTTGTGTTGTATTTTTAAGGTCACCATCACGAAGGAAATGTCCCACAGCAGGAACATTTTTGGTGCGGTAGTAATCGACGTTTGCAATTTCGGATTCGTCCAGAGTACATACGCTTTCGACCTTGTTTTTGCCCTTTTGTGTAAACGCAATCACACCCTGTGATGATTTTGTTGATTTTTCGGGAATAAGTGCAGTATTTATAACAACTGCCTTACCATTTGTAGCAACGAGTGCGAGGTCGGTATCAACAGGTGCAAACACTCCGCGTACAAGCGGGAATTTGTCGCAGTACGCATTAATAAGACGTTTGCGGTTGTTGACCGTTTTATATGCCGAAAGCGGTACACGCGACATACGTCCGTTTTCAAAAACAAATACCATATGACCCGTATATGCATCGGTCACGGCCATACAAACAACTGCTTCATCAACCTCCATAGAAAGCGCTGACGGGATATAGTCACCAAGCACACTTGCCTTTGAATCTTCAAAGTCGTACACGTGGCACTTATATGCATTTTGCTTGTTTGTAAAGAAAATCAGTTCAAATTTATTGGAGCATTCTATACTCTGCGTAATTTCGTCGCCATCTTTTACTTTTTGTACAGCATTCATACGTAAAGATTGGGGTGTAATCTTTTTGAAGTAACCCTCTTTTGATAAAAAGACGGTTACAGGATAATCCTCAATATGCTGTTCAGTCTCCTCGCCGACACCCACAGAATCATAAACAATTTCGCTCTTTCGTTCGGTGGCATACTGCTTTTTAATGCGTTTAAGGTCATTTATGATAATACGGTTCTGCTTTGCCTTGCTCGACAAAATCGCCTCTAAATCTTCGATTTCTTTTTGAAGGTTTTCGATATCTTCCAAGCGCTTTAAAATATACTCACGGTTTAAATGACGAAGTTTTATGTTTGCAATATATTCTGCCTGTGTTTCGTCTACACCAAAACCGATCATAAGATTTGGTACAACCTCGTCATCGTGTTCGGTCTCGCGTACAATTTTTATCGCCTTGTCGATATCAAGCAAAATGAGTTTTAAGCCCATAAGCAGATGTAATTTTTCTTTTGCTTTGTTTAGTGAAAAATATGTTCTGCGCTTTATACATTCAACACGGAATGCAAGCCACTCATCAATAATTTCTTTAACGCCCATAACTCTGGGACTTCCTGCAATAAGCAGGTTAAAGTTACAGCCAAAACTATCCTCAAGCGGAGTTGCTTTATAGAGTTTTGCCATGAGTTTTTCGGGGTCTGTGCCACGCTTGGTTTCAATGCGAATTTTAAGACCCGACAAGTCTGACATATCCTTTATGTCAGCAACCTCACGCAGTTTACCCGTCTTTACAAGGTCTACGATTTTGTCAATAATTGCCTCAATTGTGGTAGTATAGGGAATTTCAGTCACAACAATACTGCCCGATTTTTCGTCAATACTCCATTTTGAACGGATACGTATACTTCCACGGCCTGTTTTATAAACGTCTTCAATAGCCGAAGCATTCATTAAAATCTGACCGCCCGTTGAAAAGTCCGGCGCAGGCATCGTTGACATAAAGTTGTGGTCAGGGTTTGAAAGATACTCAATAACAGTGTCGCATACCTCGCCAAGATTGAACGAACATATATTTGATGCCATACCAACCGCAATACCCTGATTGGGAGTGGTAAGCACCGTCGGAAACGTTACAGGCAAAAGCGTAGGTTCATTGGTCGAGTTATCGTAGTTTGGCACAAAATCGACAGTTTCTTTGTCAATATCATCAAAAAGTTCGTGACATATCGGCATAAGACCTGCCTCAGTATAACGCGAGGCGGCAAAAGCCATATCGCGCGAATAGTATTTACCAAAGTTACCTTTTGAGTTTATAAACGGATAGGGCATCGCCTCATAACCGCGTGTAAGACGCACCATTGTTTCGTAAATTGCCTGGTCGCCATGTGGGTTAAGACGCATTGTGGCGCCCACGATATTTGCCGATTTCTGTCTGCCGCGGAGTAAGCCCATATTATACATTGTATAGAGCAGTTTACGGTGTGCGGGTTTAAGCCCGTCAATTTCGGGGATGGCACGTGACATAATAACGCTCATCGCATACGGCATATAGTTGGTTTCAAGTGTTTTTACAATACCGCAAGGGATTGGTGCGCACTCAACGTATTCTTTTCGTTCTTGCTTTTTCTTTTTAGCCATTATGACAAGTCAACATCGTCAAGGTATTTATAACCGTTGTCCGATATAAAGTCCTTTCTGCCCTGCAGATTGTCGCCGAGCAAAATATCAAACATCTGTGCGGTAGCCTCCGCATCATCGGGAGTTACCTTTATAAGTCTTCGTGTTTCTGGGCTCATTGTTGTAAGCCACATCATATCAGGTTCGTTTTCACCAAGACCCTTCGAGCGCATAACAGTGCATTTTTTACCCTCGTGCTTGGCAACTATTTCGTCCTTTTGTGCATCAGTGTATGCAAAAAGTGGTTGGTCTTTACCCGCAACTGTTATTTCAAAAAGCGGAGACTCTGCAATATACACATACCCTTCCTCGATAAGCGAAGGTGTAAGTCTGTATAGCATTGTGAGTATAAGGGTTCTTATCTGGAAGCCGTCAACATCGGCATCAGTACAGATTATGATTTTGTTCCAACGCAGATTATTTATATCAAAGCCCTGAAGGTCTTTTGAGTTTTTGGTTTTTATTTCAACACCGCAACCAAGGATTTTTAAAAGGTCGACGATAATTTCACTCTTGAAAATCTTATCGTACTCGGCTTTGAGGCAGTTAAGGATTTTACCTCTTACGGGCATAATCGCCTGAAAATATGAATCGCGGCCCTGTTTACAGGAACCGAGAGCCGAATCACCCTCAACTATATAAAGTTCACGTTTTGCAACGTCTTTTGTTTCGCAGTCAACAAACTTTTGTATACGGTTGGTAATATCGAGTGTACCCGACAGCGTCTTTTTGATATTTATACGCTCACGCTCACTCTTTTCACGCGCACGTTTGTTAATAAGCACCTGATTTGCAATCTTACCTGCTTCAAGTTTGTTTTCTATCAAATAAATTTTGAGGTTCTGGCGCAAAAATTCGGTAGTACATTCCTGTATGAATTTATTGGTGATGCTCTTTTTTGTCTGATTTTCGTAACTTGTGCGTGTCGAAAAACAGTTGGATACAAACGTGAGGCAGTCAGCAACATCCTGGAATGTTATTTTGCTCTCGTTTTTGTTATATTTACCCTCTGATTTAAGATATGCATCGAGTTCGGCAACAAAAGCGGACTTTAACGCCTTATCCGGCGCACCGCCGTGCTCAAGAAAACTTGAGTTATGGTAGTATTCGATTGCGTTTACGCGGTTTGAAAACGCAAAACATGCCGAAAGTTTTACCTTGTATTCGGGCTTGTCTTCGCGGTCGCGTCCGCGGCGATCAGCCTCCCAAAAAACAGGAGTTGTTATTGAATCTTCGCCTATCATCTCGGTAACATAGTCAACTATGCCGTTCTGATAGTTATACTCAGTTGTTTCAAAGCCGTTTTCGGTCTCAAATTTTAAAACAAATGTGATGCCCTTGTTTACGATTGCCTGTTTTTTAAGAACATCTTCAAAGTATTCACGCTCGATTTTTATATCGGTAAAAACCTCGATATCGGGACGCCAACGTGTGAGAGTACCTGTTTTTTTGCGTGTTGCAGATTCTTCACTGAGTCCCCCGACATTTTCGCCTTTTTCAAAATGAAGTGAATACTTTTTGCCGTCACGGTGAACGGTTACATCCATATATTCCGAAGAATATTGTGTGGCACACGCACCAAGACCGTTAAGACCGAGTGAATACTCATAATTTTCACCCGAGTTTGTATTATATTTACCGCCGGCATACAGTTCGCAATAAACGAGTTCCCAGTTATATTTTTGCTCTTTTTCGTTCCAGTCAACAGGACAGCCGCGACCAAAATCCTCAACTTCAATAGAGTGGTCACGGAATGCTGTTAAAATAATCTTCTCGCCGTGACCCTCGCGCGCCTCGTCAATTGAGTTTGAAAGTATCTCAAAAGCCGAGTGCTTACAGCCCTCGAGTCCGTCCGAACCAAAAATAACACCGGGGCGTAGGCGTACGCGGTCTGCGCCTTTTAGCGACGTTATGCTCTGATTTGAATAATCATTTTTTTGTGGCATTAAAATTTATTCCTTTATTTTACATTATTATAATATTATATTATATAACATTGTAAAGTTTATGTCAAATAGCACATAATAACACCCCACAAAATCCGTGATTTTGCAGGGGCACAGAAAAAAATGAGTTCCCCGAGGGGAACTCATTTTATTTTGGGTTTAATTATTTTGCTAAATAATCCTTATGGAATTTTGTAAACATTACAGATGCTTCTGCACGTGTACCTGTACCCTTAGGATCAAATGTGCCTTTACCCTTACCGTTTACGATATCTGCCATCTGACAGGTGTAAACAGCGGTCTTAGCCCACTTGCTGATCTTTGCATTATCTGCAAAGTCTGCTTTAGCTTCAACTTCTTTAAGAGTGATGCCCTTGAATTTTGCAAAGTTTACAAGCATTACGCACATCTGCTCACGTGTTACGTTAGCATTAGGCTCAAATTTGCCGTCGCCCATACCGTTTACAACTTTGTTTTCACTTGCCCACTTAACAGCAGCTGTATACCACTTCTTAGCGGGAACGTCTTTGAACTCGGTTGTTACGTTTCTGTTTGAAGTATCAATGCCTTCGAGGTTTGCAAGTACCTGAACGAACTGAGCACGTGTGATGTTCATTGAGGGTGAGAATTCAGTCTTACTTGTACCTGTGAAGATACCGTATGCTACTGAATAGTCAACATATTCTTTGTACCAGCCTTTAGCCTTGATATCTTTGAAGATCTTAGAAGTATCTTTGATTTCAACTTCAGGTTTCTCTTCAGGTTTCTCTTCGGGTTTGTCAGCGGGTTTTTCGAGTTTTGTACCTTCTGCTACCTTAACGTCTGTAGCGTCACAGTTGTTACATTTAGCAGTCTTTGTGCCGTCTTTTTCGGTTGTAGCGTCATTGTTATAAACATATTCGCCCCAAACGTGAGCGGCTTTTGCAATCTTACCGTCTGCAAGTTTCCATGCTTCGAGATCTGCGATTGCAGTCTTAGCAGCTTCGTCTGCAAAGAGAGCGTCACAATCTTTACACTTGAAGTGATCTTTATAACCTTCTGCGGTACATGTAGCAGCTTTGCCGTCAACCTTAACGGTTGCATGAGCTATTGCAGCAACTTTACCGTCTGCGAGTTTCCAAGCTTCAACGTCTGCGATTGCAACTGTTGCAGCTTCGTCAGCGAAGAATTCTTCGCAAGTTGCGCACTTGAAGTAATCTTTATAACCATCTGCAGTACATGTTGCAGCTTTGCCGTCAACCTTAGCGGTTGCGTGACCTGTTGCAGCAACTTTACCGTCTGCGAGTTTCCATGCTTCGATATCTGCAATTGCAACTGTTGCTTCAGCATCTGCAAAGAATGCATTGCAGTTTGTGCACTTGTAGTGCTCTTTATAACCGTCTACTGTACATGTTGCTGCCTGAGCATCAACCTTAACAGTTGCATGACCTGTTGCAGCAATCTTACCGTCTGCGAGTTTCCAAGCATCGAGATCAGCAATTGCAACTGTTGCTTCAGCATCTGCAAAGAATGCATTACAGAATGTGCACTTGAAGTAATCTTTATAACCATCTGCTGTACATGTAGCAGCCTGACCTACAACTCTTTCAGTTACGTGAGCAGCAACGAGTTTACCTTCGCCAACTTTCCAAGCTTCGATGTCAGCGATTACTGTTGTTCCGAGTTCGTCTGTGAAGTATACGTTACATACTGTACATTTGCTGTAATCTTTATAACCTGCTTCAGCGCATGTAGCAGTTTTGCCGTCAACCTTAACGATTGTATGGTGAGCAGCAATCTTACCGTCAGCAAGTTTCCATGCTTCTACGTCTGCGATTGCAACTTTTGCTTCAGCATCTGCAAAGAATTCGCCGCAAGTTGTACACTTGAAGTAATCTTTCCAGCCGTCTGCTGTACATGTTTCTGCCTGACCGTCAACCTTAGCGGTTGCGTGGCCTGTTGCTGCGATCTTACCGTCTGCGAGTTTCCAAGCATCGAGATCAGCAATTACTGTTGTGTAGTCTGCATCTGCATAGAGTTTTTCACAACCCTGTGCACATGAATAGTAATCTTTCCAGCCATCTGCTGTACATGTAGCAGCCTGACCGTCAACTTTTGCGCCTTCGTGATCTTTCTTAGGATCGTTTGCGTTTTCGCGTGTATGTGTTTCGTCACAGTTTTCACATGTAGCAGTTTCTGTACCTGCTGCAAGGCAAGTTGCGTTTGTTTCTACAGTGTATTCATCAAATACGTGGTCAGCAAAATCGCCAACTTCACGTGTTTCGAATGCTTCACAAGCTTCGCCTTCGGGGCAATTGCCAAGACATACGCGTTTTTCAACTGCGAGTGATGTACAAGTTGCGCCGCTGATTTCTGTCCATTCGCCCCAGTTATGTGAGGGTTCAACGAATTTAACGTTCCATGTGATAGATTTTGTCTTATCGTGTGAGTAAAGTTTAACTACAACTGTTGCTTCGTTGTTTGCATCAGCAGTAACAGTGAGTGTGCCTGTTGCAACATCAGCCTGCTGATCTTCTGCGTACATAACAAGTGAGTTGTTAGCATTAACACCTGTAAAGAGGTTTGCAAGATTTACGGTAACTGTACCGTTATCGTTTACAACATTGCTGTCGTAAGCATAAGTAATCTGACCTTCTTCGGTCTCTGTTGCGGGTTTGTCAACAACTACATTAGATAAGTTAGCAACTGCATAGCCTTCATAGATTTCGTTTGACATAATTGTCATAGCGTAATCGAGGAAGTATGTGCCGCCTGTGATATCTTTGTTATAACCATAACCTGTACCGGTTACGTTTGTGTAGTCTTCAGCAAGTGTACTTGCAATGTAGTTATCGTATGCAACAGGAGCATATTGAGGAGCAGTGTTTGACCATGCAAATACTGCAGCACCGTTGCCAAGACCAACTACCTTGTTGCCTGTGAATGTTGTATTACATTCAAGACTTGCATCGATCTTGCTGAGATTTATACCGGGAGCATCGTATGAGTAGATAGCGCCACCGAGCTGACAGTCTTTAAGATCATAGTAGTTATCTTTGAATGTAAGCTCTGTTGCAATTGAAGCTGACTCAACGTAAAGCTGGGCAGGTTTATTACCTGCTGTGATAGCTTTTGCTGCGTTATAAGTAAGTGTATTGTTTTCAACTATAACTGCACGGCTGTAACCGATTTCGGGATCAAATGTTGCTGTGCCGCCTGTTACTGCATAGTAAGGACGTGTCCATGCAAATGCAACCTGATGTGTCATTGTGCCGCGGAGGTTAGAATTCTTAAGTGTGATGCTTGAATTCCATGCGGGTGATTTGATAAATGTGTTTGCTGTAACTGTAATTGTATTAAAGTCAACATAAAGACCGTCAATTACAAGGTTCGGTGTAGTAGAACCGTCACCGCACCAGAATCTGTCGCCTGCGCTGACATAACGCATATTCTTAACAACAAGTGAGTCTTTTACGTTAAGATAAGCATCCTGATTGGGTGCATAGTGATGATCAAAGAGCCAACCTGCACCGCTATCAGCTTTGAAGTTAACGAGTTCAACGTTGATGAGTTTGTCGGGTGTACGTGTTGTAGCAGTATCACCGTCTGTTGCAATTGAACCTGTTACAGTAAAGCCTGCAACTTTAACATATTCATTTTCTTCACATACAAAGCCACCGTCAAAGACAAGACTTGTGATTGAAATTTCGTTTTCTTCGTACTTTTCGTTAACTGTCCAATCCATACCATTTGCTGCTGCACCAACCTTGGTGGGATCGCCCATTTCGTTCATAGGTGTGGTGTTCCAGTTTTTAGCATAGATGTTAATCTTTTGCTTAACAACGATTGTACCTGAGTAACTTGTAACGATGATTTGCGGATTTGCAAGTTGTGCATC
>JAZKZG010000042.1:0-19862 GCA_045612565.1 Eubacteriales bacterium | reverse complement strand
CTCACCATCTTTGAGGCCTGTACCCGAAAGGCTGTCGCTTATCATAACAACGCGTTTGCCTAAAATTTTAAAGGTGGTGCGGATGATTGCGGGATGTACGTGCATACCGTCACATATCAGCTCGGCAGTAACATTTTCGGGGCTATCCCACACGGCGCCTACAACACCCGGCTCACGATGACTTGCCGCAGTCATTGCATTATACAAATGCACAGCGTGGGTCGCACCTGCCTCAAACGCTCCCATTGTGGTCTCGTAATCGCCTGAGGTATGACCGCACGATACAGTACAGATATCTTTTGCCTTTTTAATAAAGTCGTAAGCCCCCTCCGTTTCGGGTGCAACATCAACGATTTTTACAATGCCGCCGCACGCGTCGTTAATTCTCTTAAACATATCAAAATCGGGTATTTTTATATGCTCTGCCGCCTGTGCTCCACGCTTTTCCATGCTGAAAAACGGACCCTCGAGGTGAACGCCGAGTGGTGTTGCGCCCGATTTTTGTGTTTTTATAAACTCTGCAACGTTTTTTACAGCGTCTAAAATCATCTCTTCCGATACCGTCATTGTTGTCGGTACAAATGAAGTCACACCGTTTTTTGCCTCGTACTCAGCAACGTTCATAAGCCCGTCTTTGTCGGGGGTGCAATGGTCATGGTTTGCCGCACCATGCGAGTGGATATCAATAGCGCCTGGTAAAATGAGCTTACCTTCGCAGTCGATTTCATTTTCGCCCGTGAGGTCTTTGCCTATTTTGGTAATTGTTTCGCCGATAACTTCGATATCGGCGCACTCAAATTCGAAATTTCCATTAAGTATAGTTGCGTTTTTAAGTATCATAGTCTTCTCCTTATTTTGCACAAAAAACAAGTATTTGCCTGTCGTTTGCAAGTGCCGATACAAGTGCGTCGGCGTTTTGTTTTCTATCCGAGTCAAACGACCAGAATGGGTCATCGAGGATAAGCGGGAGCTTTTTATCTCCCTCTAAAATTTCTGCCATTGCAAGACGTACCGAAAGGTAGATACAATCGGCAGTCCCGCGTGAGAAAAAGCCGAGTTCTTTGTATTCTCCTTTATATTTTACACGGATATTAAACTGTCTGTCAAGCACCGCGTCACAGTATTTTCCGCCTGTGAGCGCCTCAAGATACGGCGAGATTTTTTGAGTTATAATGGGTGAATATACACTGTTTATTTTGTCATAAGCCTCGCTCAGCACATCGCGGGCAACCGCCAATACTGCGTTCTGGTACTCTGCATCAGCAAGTTCCTTTTCGAGTTGCTTGATTTGTGCTGTCACATCGTTTATTTTTTCGACAAGTTCATCGCACTCAATACGCTCTCTTGAAAGATTTGCAAGACTAAGTGTGAGTTCACTTTTTTGCTGTGAAATGCGTGAACGCATTTTTTCAAAATCAACAATACCAAGATCGCTTCCGTCAGCAGCTTTTGAAAGTTCATTATACTCGTCAAGCGTTTTATCGCCCAAAAGCACACGCAACTCCTCATCCAGCCTTTGAATATGCCCTTTAATCATTGCGGAATTTTTGTTTTGCACCAGTAGTGTTGAAAGTTCCGCTAACTCATTAATCGAATATTTCCGTTTGATTTCTAACACATTGTCATTGCATGTGTCAGATATATCCTTTTGCTTATCATATGTGACTTTAGCCTTGTTGTATTTTTCGGTCGCATCCGATAAAACAGCGCTCAGCGTTTTATACTTTTCATAATCGGAACTTAACTGTTCATTTGTTTTATTAAGTATCGGCTTCGGTTTGATTTGAATAAACGATGCTGTAACAGATAAAACAACGCCCAAAATTATACCGATAGTAAAATACGCACTTATATTTACACTGAGTACTGCGCAAATCACCGCCACAACAGCTCCCAGAGCAATAAGCGGAACACTTCGCTTAGGCTTTTTTGCAAGATGCAACGCGACTTGCTGTTCATTTTTTGCAATATATTCAACATCCGAAAGTTTTTCTTTACTCTTTTCGAGTTGTGCTTTTGCATTTTCGAGTTCTGCCTGAGCAGTATTCAGGTATATCGATGCAAGTTGTGCGGTATTAAAAATTTCGGTTGCCGTCTTGACATCCTGCTCGGTAACTGTTGACTCTCCGTCATTCATTTTATTGGTATAGTTTTCACGCTCAGCTACAATCTGTTCAGCACGTAAAACAATTTTTTTCGCATCGTTGCCAACACAAGCCTCGCGCTTGGTTTCGAGTTGGTTTTCGGTAGTTTCCAATGCTGCAATTTTTTCTTTTATATCGTTATACTGCAAAAGAGATGCGTTCAGCGAGTCCTTGCGACTTGAAAGCGATGAACACTCAAGTTTTTTCTCAGTAATAAGCTTTGGCAAATCAAAAATCCTGCCCGAGCGTCTGTCACCATGCTGAAATTTGTTTTTTTTATCGGTGATGACTTTGAGTGCGGCATCAAACGATGTCTGTTCATCGCCCGTTGTAACGAGGTTTTTAAGCGCAGTTTCGATATCGTCAGTGCCATCAAATACAATATCGGTCTGACGTACAAGGAAAGTCCGCATAAATGTTTCACAGTCAACGCCAAAAATTTCTGTACCCGGGTCAGCAATATCAAGAGTGTTGCCACCTGCGTCAGTCACCGAAAGACTTGTTCTGCCCGATGCAAGTGTTTTTCGTTCAACACGCACAAATCTGCCGTCTTGTTCAAGTTCCATTGCGCCAAAAATGTAACTATCATCACTCCAGGGCAGATATTTTTTAAGCATATTCTGCTCGAGAGTTATGCTCTTTTTAGCGGTTTTTTTAAAGCCGTAGAGCATATAAATTATAAAATCGGTTACGGTGCTTTTACCCCACTCATTAGCTTCGCAAAAGGTATTTATGCCGTCTTTGAGGTCGATTACGGTGTCGTGGAATTTACCAAAATGTATAAGTTCGAGTTTTTTTATTGCTGTCATTTTTGGCACCTCAATGCAGTTACTCCTTGTTTAAGCGCATCATAAAGCATCGGCTTTTCATCTTCGTTTGCTTTATCTATACGTGCTGTCATCAACCGTATAAACTCACCCTCAAGAGTTTGCTCATCCGCGTTTTTCATTATATCCTCCGAGAGTTCGGTTTTATCTTTAATTTCGACAAATTTATCGCAATATTTTTGCAAAACATCGGTATCTATATAAATACTGCCGTCAATACTGCCCGTAAGCACTGCACGTGAAATCTCGTTTTCACCTACTGACTGCAAATTTAACATTTCGGAGATTTTAACGATATCCTCAGCGTCCGACACGTCAACAAAATATTCTTTATATATTTTTGCGTCAGTATTTATATATTCATAGGTTTTTGTAATGCTGTCAATAACGTAAAAACCTTTTTCACCGCATTCATCAAAGCCGCGGCCGGCAGGCACACCTGCGTGAAGACCGCGCGGACCAGCGTAGGAGTATTCGGCGGTTTTATGGATATGTCCCATAAGCAAAAGGTCAATTCGAGATTTTTCGACGTCGGCACGTGATAAGTCAAACGCACAGTCGGACGATATATCGCCGTGGCAAAGAAAAATTCCGCCGTTTTCTGCTTTAAATCCATCAAAAATGTTACGTCTGTCGGGCTGTGTTGACACCGATGCACCGTAGAGGTCGCAACCGTCCAAATCAATTTTTTCGATTTCGGGACCGAAAACGTGCATATTATGTGGAACCGATTTATAGAATAAACAAGTATCAAGCGGATCGTGGTTACCTGTCACCGCATAAAACATGATTTCGGGATGGTTTTCGATTATTTTTTTAACACCACCCGCGATATATGCCGACGGCACGGGGATATCAAACAAGTCGCCGCCGATAAGCACGGCCTTTGCGCCGCTCGTTTTGGCATAGTCCACAATGTTCTCAAAAGTCTTTAAAAGTTCGCGGTTACGTGTATGTCTGTCCTCGCCCAAAAACGCGCTGTCAAGATGTAGGTCTGCTGTAAAAACTGCTTTCATATTTTTCTCCAAATAAAAAAGGTTATCACTATTATAGCATAGTGATAACCTTTTTGCAATTAACCCTTAATAAGTTTTAATAGAGTTGTATCGCCAAACGCCTCCTGCCAGTCTTTTTCAAAGCCTGAGATTGAGGAATTTGTTGTAGCGTGCTTTAAAAAGCGGGCGAGAATGTCTGCACCGATGGTTGCACAGTGGCAATTAACAAGTGAGCAGTCAAGCGCCTCACGTGCGGTCTTAAAGCTTGCCGCAAGAATTTGTGTGTTAGAGTTTGAAAATTTTAAAATTTTTGCAATCTCCGAAACGGTACCTACACCGTCACCGAAAACATTTTCAAGACGGCTAACATACGGTGCAACGTATGCTGCTCCCGAATTTGCCGCAAGAAGTGCCTGTGCAGGTGTAAGTATGGCGGTAACAGTCACTTTATATCCCATATCAGTAAGAAGTCTGGTTGCTTTCAAGCCTTCATCAGTCACAGGAATTTTAACAAAAGTGTTTTTTCCCAAAAGATCAACAATCGCTTTTGCTTCTTCAATAATCTGATCACACTTTGTCTCGGTTACCTGAACATGAAGTTCTTTATCTTCACCGATAATCTCACGGATTGCCTTAAGGTGCTTTACAACGTTTCCACGTTCTTTTGACAAAATCGTAGGGTTGGTCGTAACACCCTCAATGGGAAAATATTCATTAAAATAACGAATATCGCCAAGATTTGCAGTGTCTAAAAATATTCTCATAGTGATTTATTATCTCTGGAGCTGAAGTGTGTAGTGTACATCGTCAGCTTTCTCTTCGTCGGTGAACTTATGGAGAGTGTTGATAACCTCACCATTGTTCCACTTTCTATCTTCAACATCCTCAGTTGTACCCATAACGGTTACGTTGAGCTGACGTCTTCTTGCACGAACGTGATCCCAGTCGATGAAGTATACGTGAGCAAACTCACCGCCGTCGAGAACGCCGTCTTTGATTGTCATTGTTTCGCTTCTGCCAAAGAATACTGAACGGAGGTGACCGTCTGTGTTCATTGATGTGAAGTCACCGGGCTCGTTTACAAATCTGCCGAACTGTGCATGGATCGGGCCGGGATGACGGTACTGATGCTCCTCAGCAAAGTCGGGGATCATCTTTCTCATAATATCGAGAAGGTCGTGCTGTAAAAACTCAAGATCGAATGAGTCGATATCGTGTGAGCACTCCTGAACCATAACTGAACAGGTTGTGTGATGTGAAGCGATACATACTGTACCGTTCTTTACGCCTGATGCCTCAACGATCTCGATGATTTCTTTTGATACATCGTGGAAAGTGGGGATCCAGCCTCTTGACTGAAGCTCGAGTTCTTTTTGAAATACTTTGAATTCCATTGTTTTTTCTCCTTTAAATTAAAATTTATTTATCATTAAGTCTTTTGCCGACCGCACCTGCAGGATGGATTACTGCAAACTTCTCGTTTTTGAAGTCAGTGTAGTCAAGCACTGCTGTCTGGAGTGCATCAAAGATTGCAGAAGTTACTGCAAAGCTTGTTGTACCCTGACAATTATATTTGTCACACTCACGTGTTACAGCCATTGCGAGAACGATATCCGATTTCTCGGCAAGCGGCGACTCAAGATTTTCGGTAACGCCGATTACGATTGCACCTTTACCGCGTGCGATGTCAGCGATGGGCATAAGCTCGTCAGTTTTGCCGCCGCGTGACACAAGAAGGATAACGTCGTTTTCTTTTAAAAAGCCTGTTGCACCGTGAACAGCCTCTGCAGGTGAAATAAATCTTGCGGGGCGTTCAATACAGCACATAAGGTGTGCAAAGTGTTGACAAGCAATACCCGAGTGGCCGCAGCCTGCCGCTGCGATGCGCTCTGCTTTAGAGAGCACCTCGACCGCCTTTGCAAACTGCTCGGGATCGATTGCTTCCATTGTTTTTTTGAGTGATTCCGCTTCAATATTGAAAGAATTGAGTGCGTTTTCTACAATATTTTTCATTTACCGTGTACCTCATCCCAGGTCTTTCTGAGTGCCCAGAGCATTTCCTCTGCAGCAGCTTCGGGGTCATCAGCCTTAATGATACCGCTTGTACAACCCGTTGCCTGCGCACCTGCGCGGATAACGTTTGCAACATCGTCGGCACCTGATATACCTGCGCCCTGAAGAACCATAATATCGGGGTTGATTTTGCGAACTGCTTCGATTGTATCAACAACGTAGCCCATATCACTTGCAACACCGGTACCGATAAGTTCGGTCGGTTCTGCAACGATGAGGTTGGGGCCCATTTTTGCAATAGCGGCAACCTCTTCAACGCTGTCAGCGCAAACGATTGTTGCAAGACCTGCATCGTCTGCACGTGCGATTGTTGCTTTGATTGTTTCGAGGTCGAGGTGCTTTTCTGCGTGGTTGAGCATAACACCTACTGCACCCGCTTCTTTAACCGACTCTGCAAGAACAGAACCGAGGCCACGGCCGGGTACCAAGGGGTCAATATGCTGTGCATAGATATGAAGATTTTCAGTATTCTCTGCAAGCAGACGGATATCTGCATACTGAGGTGTTACGATTATGTCGAGGTCATATTTGTAAGCGATTTTGTCAACGTGCTTTGCAAGTTTTAACATACGCTCTCCCCACATAATGCACTTGGGACCGATTTCAAAAAACGGTGCTCTTATTTTGTAAGGTTTGTACATTGTTCTACTCCTTTATATTAAGTTTATTATCAAGCTCACAGTATTTTTTATATGCGTCGGTGTAATCGTCACCATTTGGTGAATAGGTTTTATCAACGCATACGGTGGCGTCTGTTGCCTCTTTGAATGATGCGTACTCACCCGCGCCCACCATCGCAATAATTGCGGTACCGAGACAGGCGGTCTCGCTTTCTTTAACGGTATTTAAGTTGCGATCAACAACGTTTGCCTTTATCTGCGCCCACAGAGGACTTGAAGCGCCGCCGCCCGTGATACGAAGTTCACAACCATCGTCAGCACAAGCGTAGTCGAGAGTGCCTTTAAGCATAAATGCAACTGCTTCCATAATTGCACGGGCAAAGTGTGCACGTGTGTGCGAAAGCGTCACGCCGCAAAAACTTGCAGTAGCATCGGGGTTATAATTAGGAATTGTTGAACCACAGAAGTACGGTAGCATTGTCATACCGTCACAACCCGCAGGAATATTCTTTGCAAACATATCTATTTCTTTAAATGATAAGTCATTTGCAAACTGTTCTTTAAACCACTTAAGTGCCATACCCGCCGTTGCCGACCACAAAATGAGACAGTATTTACCGTCGATTGCGTGAAGGTGGCAGGGTACAATACTGTTTGGATTATAGGGCGGAATTTTGTCAGTTGCAACACACACCGCCATAATAGTGCCTGTCATTTCACTTACGCGAGTTTCATCGGTAACTCCGACACCGATCGTACCTGCAATCTGGTCGAGTGCACCCGATACTACCTTAATGCCGTTATATTCACCCACAATCTCGGCAGTTTTGCACACTTTTGGAAGTGCAGTTTTTGAAACGCCTATAAAATCAAGCATTTCATCCCACCAGTCACGTGTGTTTATGTCAAAATAGACCGATGATGACTGGATTGTAGGCTCTGTCACAAACTCACCTGTAAGACTGTAAAGCACCCAGTCTTCGAGCATAAAAATCTTCTTTACCTGTGAAAAGATTTCGGGCTTGTTATTTTTTACCCACAAAAGTTTTGATGCAGGCCACGTTGCCGTAATTTCGGGCTGACCCGTAACATCATACACTTTTTTGTGACCAAATTCTTTTTCGATTAAATCCGCCTCGGCGGTTGCTCTGTTATCAAGCCACACGATTGCGGGACAAAGGGGTTTTCCGTTTTCGTCGGTAAGGATAAGCGTTTCGCCCTGTGTATCAACAGACAACGCTGTAATTTCGCCACACTCTTCTGTAAGAGATGCGACAACGTCCTTGCACATTTTTATGTATTCATTTGCATCAAACTCAATATAACCTGTCGATGCGTCTGTATCAAGCTCATAATCAATACGTCTGAGACCCAGACGATTACCGTTTTTGTCAAAAACGGCGGCTTTTAATGAGGTTGTTCCTATATCTATGCCAAGATATCTGTTCACAGCCTGTGCCACCTTTCTTTTAACTTTTCTTTTGGTTTTGTTTTTGTTACTCTTTCCAAATTATAATACTATCACTTATTACACACTTTGTCAATAATTTTTAACGCATTATCGCGCGCGATATTATATAAAAGTTCACTTGCATGGGTCATTGAATATTCAGGGTCTGGCGCGATATCAGAAAGTGCAAAAATATCGCATACACCGAGAGTTTTTAACTCTTCTTTATCGTCACCGACACAACCCACCATACAAAAAACGGGTATACCCTTTGTTTTTGCGGCATTTACAACACCGCTGATTGTTTTACCAAAAAGGCTTTGACGGTCGAGTTTTCCCTCACCTGTGATAATAGCGCACGCTCCGTCGATTTTGTTTTTAAAATCAATAGCATTCAAAACCGCTTCAATACCCGAGCAGATATTTGCGTTCGCATAAGCCAAAAGCGGTACAGCAAGACCACCGCCTGCACCAGCGCCTTCAATAGATGCAATGCCGTTTCCGATAATGTCGGCATAGTGGCGCATTCCTTTTTCCATATAAGTCAAATCGTCATCGGTTGCACCTTTTTGCTTTGCATACACAAAGGTTGCACCATCCTCGCCCGTCAGCGTGTTTTTTACATCAGTTGCAATAGTGATATCACAATCAAAAAGGCGTGTATCAACAGCCGAAATATCTATTTTTTCAATATCACAAAGTGTTGCACCTACAGGCAAAAACTCTTTTCCGTTTTTATCAAAAAACTTTGCGCCGAGAGCGCAGAACATACCGCATCCGCCATCGTTTGTACCACTTCCGCCGACTGTTAAAAGTATTTTTTTACAGCCGCGCGAAAGCGCGTCAATAATCAGTTCACCCACACCGAAAGTGGTGGCGTTTATAACACGGCGTTCATTCTCTTTTTGCAGCGTAAGACCCGCCGCGGTTGCCATTTCAATAACAGCGGTATCGTTTAAAATTCCGTACTCGGCACTCACCTTTTTGCCGTAGGGACCGGTAACCGAAACGGTGATTTTGTCGCCTGTAACAAGCGCATCGAGCGTCCCCTCTCCGCCGTCCGCAATAGGAAGACAAACCGCCTCACAATCGATTACTTCTTTAAGCCCTTTTGCAATTGCCGCCGCGGCATCTTTTGCACTTATACTGCCCTTGAACGAGTCAGGACAAATTACAATTTTAGGCTTCATAAACAGTTACCTCCTGCTCTTTTAAAAGTTCGAGTTCTTCCGAATTTGTCTTATTAGTTACAAGAATATCCATATCTTTTATCGATGCTACTCTCGAAAAAGTGTTTTTACCCAGCTTTGAGCCGTCGGCGGCAACAATCACCCTATCCGAGCATGCAATCATCTTTCGCACAATGCCCGATTCGTTTGAATAGTAGAGAGTAAGTCCGTCTTTTGAATGTATGCCGTCAACGGACAGAATACACTTTGTTGCGTGGTATTTATCAAGTTGTGAAAGTGTGTCATTGCCATAGGTGAACTGATATTTTTCGTCAATTTCACCGCCGAGCAGTATAACATTAAAATCGGGATAAGTCGAAGCCTCAACCGCGTTCTGAATTGAGTTTGTGACGATGCTTATATTACGCTTACCGCGTATTGCGTGAAGAACATATGTGAGAGTTGTCCCCGCGTTCATCATAATGGTATCGTTATTTTCGATAAGAGCCGCAACGCGTGCCGCAAGTTCCTTTTTTGACGACGAGTGCGACATATATCTGTCACTCATATCCATATTTATATAGTGCTTGCCCGTACCCACGGCACCGCCGTGAACACGCGACAAAATTCCCTGTGCCTCAAGGTACTCGAGGTCACCGCGCACCGTCACCTCACTCACGCCATAAATACGGCTGATTTCCGCAACGCGCACACTTCCCTTTTCGCGCACCATTTCGGTTATTTCGTCCCTGCGCTGTTCAATTCCAACAGTCATTTTTATTAAAACTCCGTTTCGTTTTACTTTCGGTTTTAATAATATCATAAGCAAAACGAAAAATCAACCATTTTTACGTCTTTCGGTTGTGTTAAAATATATTAAATCTATTGACAAAGGTAATTTTAAAAAGGTAAAATGGAACTGTATATTGATATATTAGGAGGTATTCTGCTATGAATACATTAAAAGCAGGTTTTTCAAGAGTGAATATCACTCCGATGTTAAACATTGCGATTTCAGGTTACTTCAAAGCACGTAATGCTGAGGGCGTTCTTGACGAGCTTATGCTCAACTGCTTTGCCTTTGAGCAAAACGGCAAAAAAGCAATTATGATTTCTTACGACCTTATCGGTATCGGACAGGACTTTATTGCAATCCTTAAGAATGCCATTACAAAGGCTACAGGTGTTGAAAGTGACGCAATCTATCTTCACGCAACACATACCCACACAGGTCCTTATGTAATAAGCAAAGAGGCTTTTGACCAAAACGGTCTTGCAAACACCGTTACAGACGGCAAAAACGAGGGCGAGTACTTTGAGTTTTTGGTAAAACGCTCAGCTGATGCCGCAGTTATGGCACTTGCCGACCTCAAGCCCGCTAAAATGGGCTACGGCGTGGGTGAGGCTCCCAATATTGCATTTGTCCGCCGTTTCAGAATGAAAGACGGCTCACTTCAGACAAACCCCGGTGTTGACAACCCCAATATTGTAGCACCTGTCGGTGACGTTGACGAACGCGTAAACGTTGTCCGTTTTGACCGTGAGGGCGGCGACACACTGCTTATTATTAACTTTGGTGACCATCCCGACGTTGTTGGCGGCAACCTCATTTCTGCTGACTGGCCCGGTCTTACACGTGATGTTGTTGAAAGAACACTCGACAACGTTAAATGTGCTGTATTCAACGCTTGTCAGGGCGACGTCAACCACGTAAACGTACATCCCCGCGGCGGATACCTTAACGATATGTTTATGGACTTTGACGATGTTGCACGCGGCTACGCTCATTCAAAATATATGGCACGTGTCGTAACAGGCGGCGTTCTCCAGGCATACGACAAGGTTAAGTACTGCGACGACGTAACACTTAAATACTATCAGAAAAAGATTGAACTTGCTTCAAATATGCCCACCCCCGAACAGATGCCCGAAGCACACAGAATTAACAATCTGCACTTGGCAGGCAAGGATAGTGAACTTCCCTATGAGGGTATGATGCTTACAACAGTTGTTGCAGAGGCAGGCAGAATGGTAAAACTTGAGCACGGTCCCGCAAGTTTCCCGATGACAGTATCGGGTATTGCATTCGGTCCCGTTGCATTTGTCGGCTTCCCCGGCGAGCCCTTTACAGGCATCGGCAGAGGCGTTAAAGAATCGGACGACTTTGAACTCGTTATGCACACCTGTCTTACAAACGGTTCAGAAGGCTATTTCCCGATGGAAGATGCTTATATCGAAGGTGGTTACGAAGCAAGAAGTTCACGCTTTAAAGCAGGCGTTGCCGAAAACCTTGTAAAAGAAGGAAAATCAGTTCTTAAGGAGCTTACAAAATGAAAGCAATAATTAACGCAACACTCGTTATGCGCGACCACTTTATTCCAAACGCAGTTTTGCTTATCGAAGATGGCAAAATCGTTGATTTTGGTGAAGCACGCAAACTTAAAGTGCCCGAAGGCTGTGAGATTATCGATGCAAAGGACAACTACGTTGGTCCCGGATTTATCGATATACATACACATTCAGACGGCAAAACATTCTTTTTTGAAGACCCGACCGTTGCACAGCACCACCTTGCACACGGCTCAACCACAATCCTCGCCGCACTCTACTACAGTATGAATACAGACGAGTTTGTTGAGGCTACAGGCACAATCCGTGAGGCTATGAAAAAACCTGAGTGCAAAAATCTTGCAGGTCTTTATATGGAAGGACCGTATCTCAACCCCAAGTTCGGCTGTGACAGAGAGTCAAACCCCTGGAAAGGCCCCGTTGACAAGGCAAAGCATCAGCCCATCATTGATGCGGCTTATGATATCGCAAAAGTTTGGTGTCTTGCACCCGAGCGTGAAAACATCCTTGATTTTGTGCTCGACGTAAAGGAAAAGAACCCCAACGCTGTTTTCACTGTTGCACACAGTGAGGCATCACCTCAGCAGATTGAGGCGCTTATGCCCTACGGTCTCAAAATCGGCACCCACCACACCAACGCAACCGGCGACAGAATTTTCTATCCCGAAGTACGCGGTGTATGTGTTGATGAAACAGTTAACTATAACAACGAAATCTATGCAGAACTTATCTGCGACAGCCGCGGCATCCACGTTGATCCGTATATGCTCCGTCTTGTACGCAAAATAAAGGGTGATGACAGAATAATTCTTATTTCTGACGCATACGCCTGTGACGGTCCTGTACCCGAAGGTTACGATGACGTTGATGATATCAACTTTGACCATATGGGTGAGATTGCAGGTTCAAAAATGACACTTGATATCTCTTGCCGTAATATGATAAAGCACACAGGTGCATCGCTTGTTGACGTGTTCAAGTTCGCATCGTACAACCCTGCAAGAGCAGTAGGTTTTTATGATCGTGGTGAGATTGCACGCGGTAAACGTGCAGACCTTGTAATCGTCGATTACAAAATGAAAGTTCACGGCGTAATCTTTGAAGGAGACCTTCAATAATGAAAGAATATAACGTTACTCGTATTGATGACGCACCTGTCTGGGAAGATATTGACGTTGCCGAAATAAACATCCCCTATCTCGAAACAGGTGATGATATACAAGCTTTCGGTCAACTCGCATTTGACGATGAGCGCATTTACGTTCATCTCTATGCAATCGAGAGCGATATTCTTGCCGACAAAACGGGTCCGCTCGGCTGTCCGTGTGAGGACAGCTGTCTTGAGTTTTTCTTCTGTCCCGAAGAAAACGACCCAAGATACTTTAACATTGAATTTAACACAAACAAGTGTGTTTACCTCGGTATCGGTTCAAACGTGGAAAACCTTGTACGACTTATCCCCGAAAAGAACGTTTTGGACATTCTTAACCCTGAAGTTGAAATGATCGAAGGCGGTTGGGAGATCACTTACAGCGTACCGTACGAGTTTATCCGTCAGTTTTTCCCAAACTTTACAACACCCGCAGGCAAAACTTTACGTGCAAACTTTTACAAATGCGCCGACCTTACAAACCCGCCCCACTACCTTTCGTGGAACGAGATTGTAGGCGAGCCTTTTACATTCCACAAGCAACACTGCTTTGGACAAATTAAGTTTTCAAAATAATTTTATATAAAGGAGAAAATCAAATGAAAGATTTTATCGTTAGCCCCGCTACAAAATTCAATTTTGACCCGGCTGAATTTGTTCCCTTCAAGGACAAAAAAGTATGCGACTACGTTCGTTCACTCAGCGGTACAGACCTCGAAAAGCGCGAGGACTGGTGGCATCCCGAATTTACCGTTAAGGTAATGATGAACCCCCATCCCGTTCTTATCGCAACTCTCTTCGAGAGACTCCGTGCTGCTTCAGAGGCAGGCAGACCCTTTACCATGATTCTTGGTAACCCCGAGCCTGACACATACATTCCTCTTGCACAGCTCATCAACTACTTCCAGGTTGACTGTTCAAAAGTTCACCTCGTTGCAGAAGATGAGTGGGCTGACCAGGATGGCAACATCGCTCCTATCACATACGAAGCAGGTTTTGCTCATTCAATGATCAAATACCTCTACTATCAGATTGATGAAAAACTCCGTATGCCCATGGAGAATGTTCACTTCCCCACAAACCAGAACATCAAACATTATTCAGATATCATCCAGGACATCACAAACGGTGAGGGTGCTGATATCGCTTCAACATCACCCGGTTGGGCAGGTCATATGGCTTTCGTTGATCCTATTCCTGAGTTCATCGGTTCAGGTGACATCGAAGAATGGCTCAATCAGCCCGCACAGATCGTAGCCCTCCACCCCATGACAATTATGCAGGACTCACTCAACGGTACATTCGGTCAGTCAGGTGATATCGCTAACGTTCCGCCCAAGGCTGCTACAATCGGACCTCTCGACGTAATGCGCGCTAAAGAAAGAATCGAAGTTCATGCACTTGCAACTTGCGGTACTTTCTCATCATGGCAGAGAATGACATCACGTCTTTGCACACACGGTCCTGTTACACCCTACCTCCCCAGCTCAATGCTCCAGACAAAGAAAACTCAGGTTTACATCAGCGAAGAACTCGCTGCTCCCTTTGAGTGCTGGGAAAAAGTTGGTTATTAATCAACCGTTTATTAAAACACAAAAGGACAGACATAACAGTCTGTCCTTTTTATAGGTGATTATTATGGATATTCTTGCTTTTGTGCTGAGCACTCTCGGCACAGTATGTATATGCATTCCGCCCATCTTGAAGGGTAAAAATATGAAGCTTATTCTGCTGTTAGTATTCTCGGCAAATATGCTTGTGGCTTTAAGTTATTTGTGTACAGGCAGTTTTAACGGCGCGGCATCCTGCTTTGTGGGTGCGGCCACCTCAATAATAAACTACTTTTACGACAAAAACGAAAAACCTATTCCAAAATGGTTGGTGGCTGTATATGCCGCCGCATTTATCGCGGTAAACTTACTTGTTTTCAAATCAGTACTCGACCTTGTTGCAATGGTCGCATCGCTTACTTTTATTGGCTGTATCGGTCAAAAAAACGGCGCAAAGTACAGACTTTGGACATTTGCCAACACAGCACTGTGGATTACATATGACCTTATTTGCGTATCTTACGGACCGCTCACTACACATCTTATTCAACTCGGTTTTGTAGTAACAGGCATTGTTATCCATGACATAAAAAAGAAAAGTCTTTCAAAATGAAAGACTTTTTTATTTTACATTATAAAGGCACATATTGCCGCAACAAATACTGACGGCAAAAGGTTTACAACCTTTATTTTTGTAATTCCCATAGTATTAAGACCGATTGCAACAATCAACAGTGACCCAACACTGCTCATTGTTCCTATTATAGCGTCAGTAAGAAATGGTGCAATAAGGGTTGACAGCACCGCAAGTGCACCCTGATACAAAAATACCGAAAGACCCGAAAGAGCAACGCCTACACCCATGGTTGTTGCCATTATAAGACAGGCAACACCGTCAACTGCCGCTTTTGCATAAAAAGAATTGTGTTCGCCTCTGAGTCCTGCATCCATAGCGCCCGTGATTGCCCAAGCGCCGACACAGATAAGAAGTGTTGCCGAAACAAACCCTTCACCAAAACTACTGCCCTCATCCTTCACAAGTTTTTTTTGTAAAAATGCGCCAAAGCGATTAAGCCACTTATCGATATCAATTAATTCGCCGATGACACCGCCCACAGCCAACGAAATTATTGTGATAAGTGAGTCGAGTTCGTTTAATGCACCGCTTATACCGATGATTATAATACAAAGCGACATACCGTGCATAACGGTATCGCAAAGCCGTTTCGGAAGGCGGGATTTTATTAAAGCGCCGATGAGAGCGCACACCGCAACCACCGCGCCGTTTACAAATGAACCGAGTAAAACCATATTTTATTCTCCTTTTCAAACAATTCTAGCACGGAAACCGCGATGTTTCAATATTTTTATTGATTTTTACACAATAAGATATTATAATAAGATATTATAATAAATATCTTGGAGAGAAAAAATGGATAACAAAAAGATGGTAAACGACATCACATCGATGGATGAAGATTTTGCCAAATGGTACACTGATATTGTAAAAAAGGCAGAACTTGTTGAATATACAAGTGTTAAGGGTTGCATGGTAATCCGCCCTTATGCCTATGCTATCTGGGAAAACATTCAGCGTCTTCTCGACGGTATGTTCAAAGAAACAGGCCACGAAAACGTTTGTATGCCGATGTTTATCCCCGAAAGTCTTCTTAATAAAGAAAAAGACCACGTTGAAGGTTTTGCACCCGAAGTTGCGTGGGTAACTCACGGCGGAAGTGAAAAACTTGAGGAGCGTCTTTGTGTAAGACCCACATCAGAAACTCTTTTCTGTGAGCATTACTCAAATATAATCCGTTCATACCGCGACCTTACCAAACTCTATAACCAGTGGGTTTCGGTTGTTCGTTGGGAAAAAACAACACGTCCCTTCCTCCGTTCACGCGAATTTTTGTGGCAAGAAGGTCACACTATTCATGAGACCGCGCAGGAGGCAATTGAAGAAACAGAGCGTATGCTCGGTGTTTACACCAAATTCTGCGAAGACTGTCTAGCAATGCCTGTAGTACAGGGTAAAAAGACCGAGTCCGACAAATTTGCAGGTGCTGTTTCAACCTATGCAATAGAAGCACTTATGCACGATGGCAAGGCGCTTCAGGCAGGTACATCTCACTATTTCGGTGACGGCTTTGCAAAGGCGTTTGATATCAAATTCAGCGATAGAAACAATACTCAGTCATACCCGCATCAGACATCGTGGGGTGTTACCACACGTCTTATCGGTGCAATCATTATGACACACGGCGACGACAACGGTCTTGTTCTCCCCCCTGCAGTCGCTCCTATTCAGGCTGTTATTATTCCGATCGCGTCACATAAGGGCGGCGTTATCGAAAAAACACGTGAACTTGAAGAAAAACTCAAGGGCGCATTCAGAGTTAAGGTTGACGACAGCGACAACACACCAGGCTGGAAATTTGCACAGTACGAGATGAAGGGTGTACCCGTTCGTATCGAAATGGGTCCGCGCGATATCGAAAACGGAGAGTGCGTACTCGTTACACGTCACAACCGTGAAAAGACTGTTGTTAAGATAGAAAATATTATCGAAGCACTCGAACAAAAACTCAAAGAAGTACACGAAGGTATTTATAATAAGGCGCTTGAAAACCGTGAAAACCGCACATTCGACTGTACTACAATCGACGAGATAAACGAAGCACTTAACACTAAGGGTGACGGCTTTATCCGCGCTATGTGGTGTGGTGATGAAGCTTGTGAGGACGAAGTCAAAGCTCAGACCGGTGCAGGTTCACGTTGTATCCCCTTTGAACAGAAAAAACTCTCAGACAAATGTGTTTGCTGCGGAAAACCCGCAAAGACCATGGTACTCTGGGGCAAAGCATATTAAAAATGAATGTAAAAAGCAGGTCGATAAAAATCGACCTGCTTTTTTTATTTTGCCATATAATCTTTATGGAATTTGGTGAACATAACCGATGCTTCGGCACGTGTGCCTGTGCCTTTGGGGTCAAATTTACCTGCGCCCTTGCCGTTTACAATATCTGCCTGTTGGCAGGTGTAAACTGCAGTTTTTGCCCACTTACTTATTTGGTTATCGTCAGCAAAGTTTTCTTTGCTTTCGATTGTTTTTAGGGTTATATTCTTGAATTTTGCAAAGTTTACAAGCATTACACACATCTGCTCACGGGTTACGTTGGCGTTAGGCTCAAACTTGCCATCACCCATACCGTTTACAACTTTGTTCTCACTTGCCCACTTAACTGCGGCAGTGTACCATTTTTTAGTGGGTACATCATTGAATGATGTGGTTACATTGCGGTTTGATGTGTCAACACCGACAAGGTTTGCAAGAACTTGTACAAACTGCGCACGTGTGATGTTCATCGACGGTGAAAACTCGGTTTTGCTTGTGCCTGTAAAGATACCTTGAGCCACCGAGTAGTCAACATATTCTTTGTACCAGCCATTTGCCTTGATATCAGTAAATACTTTTGACGTATCGTCAATTTCAGGTATCGGTGTAGGGGTAAAGGTTCTTTCTTTAGATGCAACCCAAAATTCGACAAAGGAAAACATATAATGAGTGTCGCCATCAACAGTATCTTTAGAGCAAACGCTAACACATGCATAACCATCAGATAATGCTTTTATTCTGCCATCAGCCGAGACCGATACAGTCTCTGGAGTTTCGGAGTCCCAAACAATGACCTTGCCTTCCTCGTTTACTGCTTCATCTATCCATAGCGGCTCAACAAAAATCTCGGTACCCTTAATCAGTGTGGGGAAACCTCTTGTGAAAAAATAATCTGTGGAGGAACCCGAGTATTTAATTGCATCTGAGCCATAAGGCAGAAAATAGCATTCGCCATTATACTCTTTCATTGTTGATCCGGCTAAGGTGCCGTTAGGATTAGCATAATACATTGCTGTACCATAAGTAATCCACCCGTCAGAATAACACTCGTCATTAATCATAGTATCTCTTCTGTCAGGATTTTCAATATAATGGAAACCATCTCCACCTCCGCCAATCGCTTTATAGCGATTTTTAGTAAAATATGGAATAGCCCCATTAACACTCATTCCACCCTCCGCTGCCGTGTTATAATACTCGCTGGCAGGAATACCTTTTACATAGTGAACAAAACGTCCGTCAATATAAAAGATGCAATCACTATTATTTATGTAATCCACGTACTCTTTAACATAGGGAGATACACCCTCGATAAAATCGGTAAAATACCATTTTGAAATAAATTTACGGTCTGTTGTGCCGTTTACCGAAAACAAAGGGTCATAAAGGTTCCAGTTTCCGTCATGATAAATCATTGCCCATGCATGATCAATATTTCTGGAATCCAACTTGATAAACTCTTCCATATTACCGCGTGTACCACCGCACATAACAGCCTTTATATTGCTGAGTCGGCAAAGATGAATAATGAGTTGAGCAATACCAAGACAGTTTCCCTTTTTTTCGTAGTAAGTATCAATTGCGAAATATTCTGCTTCCCCTGATGTGTAAGATACATACTCGATGTTCTTATCAACCCAATTGACAATAGCATTCACTTTTTCTTTGTCATTTGACAATCCCAAGGTAATGGAATCAGAAAGCTTTTTAAGGGCATTTTTATCCCTGTCACTGCCAAAACTATATTCCAATGCAAATTCAGGATATTTATCGATATAAATATCATTTAAATACTTATATGTTGCATCCGTTATAGCAGGTGTTGCCTCGATACAATAACCCGATGTTTTTGCAGACACCGGTATAGCGGAAAATAAAATGACAAGCAAAGAGATAAATGCTAAAAATCTGATAGTTTTCTTCATATTATTCCTCTCATAAATTCAATATAAATATTTTATTTCACCATATAATCTTTATGAAATTTTGTGAACATTACAGAGGCTTCAGCACGGGTGCCTGTGCCTTTGGGGTCGAATTTTCCTGCGCCTTTACCGTTTACGATGTCTGCCTGTTGACAGGTGTAAACTGCAGTCTTTGCCCACTTGCTTAGTTTGCTATCATCAGCAAAATTTTCTTTGCTTTCGATAGTTTTGAGTGTAATATTCTTGAATTTTGCAAAGTTTACAAGCATTACGCACATCTGCTCACGGGTAACATTGGCGTTTGGTGCGAATTTACCTTCGCCGAGTCCGTTAACAATCTTGTTATCACTTGCCCACTTAACAGCGGATGTGTACCACTTTTTAGCGGGTACATCTTTGAACTGAGTTGTAACGTTTCTGTTTGATGTATCAACACCGACAAGGTTTGCCAAAACTTGTACAAACTGAGCGCGTGTTATATTCATCGAAGGTGAAAATGCGTTTTTGCTTGTACCTGTGAAGATACCATATGCCACCGAGTAGTCAACGTACTGTTTGTACCAGCCTTTAGCCTTGATATCAGTAAATACTTTTGATGTATCTTTGATTTCAACCTCAGGAGTTGTGTCGGGTTTTTGCTCGGGAGTGGGTTGAGGAGTAGGTGTGGGCTCCGGTTTAGGATCGGGAGTAGGTGTGGGCTCGGGTTGAGGTTTG
>JAZKZG010000041.1:0-3825 GCA_045612565.1 Eubacteriales bacterium | reverse complement strand
CGCTTATGCGTGCGCAAAAGCTTGTTAAAAAATCGGAAATCAATAATGATTTTGATGAAATTGTTGCAAATATGAAAGAGTGTATTTGCAAAATCGAGAACAAAAACGAGAGTGCGATTTGTGACCTTATATTCGAGTGTGTACGCCTCGCAAATACATTCGACCGCGACCTCGAGCAAGATTTATACGAAAAAAATGACGAATTTTGCAAAAAAATTTGTAAAAAAGTGTAAAAAATTATATATTTTTTTAAAATACTATTGCAAAATACAAATAAAAATGCGATAATATTTACATAGTTAATTCCACGTATGGAAATCAAAATTTGGAGGAAAATTTAAATGAACAAAGCAGAACTTATTGCAGCAGTTGCTGCATCAGCAGAAGTATCACAGAAAGAAGCAGCTAAAGTTGTTGGCGCTGTTATGGATGAAATTAAAGAAGCTCTTAAGAAAGGTGACAAAGTTCAACTCGTTGGCTTTGGTTCTTTCGAAGTTAAAAACAAACCCGAAAGAAAGGGTAAGAACCCCAGAACAGGCGAAGCTATCACAATCAAAGCTTCAAAAGCTCCTGTATTCAAAGCAGGTAAAGCATTTAAAGATTACATCGGCTAATATAGATAAAGGCACACTTAAAAAGTGTGCCTTTGCTATACACTCAGGAGATTTTTTATGCGACTTGACAAATATTTAAAGGTATCGCGCCTTATAAAGCGAAGAACGGTTGCGCAACAGGCAGCTGACGGCGGACGCGTATCTGTTAACGGCAAGGTTGTAAAACCATCGTATGACATAAAAGAGAATGATATTATAGAGATATCATTCGGCGCAAAAAAGACACGCGTACAAGTAACAAAGGTTTGTGAATTTATAAAAGCAAACGAAGCCGACACAATGTACACTATTTTAGAATAACAAAATCCGCTCTTATGAGCGGATTTTGTTATTTTGTCACCTTTTCTATTACATCCTTCCACAGTTTGTCACGGTGGATATAGTAGACATAATTCATATCCAAATCTGTTTCATCCTCATACATATTATTATAATCTGAAAGACGGATTGGGATAATTTTTGACATCATAAATTGGTTATTATCATTAAGAAGCCACGCAACAGCGGTTACATCCCATATAACACGCGTCCACGGTTTGCCGTCGGCATATTTTTTGACAGCATCTATTGTATTTTTGGCAAGGTAATCGGAAATTTTGTTTTTTTCCAAAAACCAATACTCGAGTTCGGGCTGTGATATTGTAAAAGAACTTACAACACCCTTACACGGCAACTGTACAAACGGCACCCCACTTTCCATAACAACACGTGAAGCGGCAACATCGCCGTACATATTAAACTCTTTTGTATCGTGGTAGTGATGCGCGTGACCGCCCAGCCACACAACAACAGTATTGTCTATCATTTTTTTATTAAGTAAAATTGCAGACGCAACATTTGTAATAGCACCGATTGCCACAACATAAAGCGGATTTTCAGGGCTGTAATCCTCGCAACGTTTTGCAAGGTCAAGCGCAGCAGGTGAAATTTGCGCTTCGATTTCACTTTTTAAAAACTCTTCAGAACCCTTATACACATCAACTTTTTCTTCCATCAAATCAAGCAGTTTTAAAATTTCATCATAACTTTTTTCCATTCCGTCACACGCACTTTTTGAGTTGATGTTAAAAAACGGTGCAGCATAAATTGCCTTAGTATTGAGTTTTTCTTTTGATTTTAAAAGGTATGCTATTGCAAACTGATCGTCAAGTTCGTTAAAAGCATCGGTATCGAGCACGACATCGATTTTACCTGTAGGTACCTGTAAATTTTTAAGTCTTTGTTTATTTGTCATTTTAACTCCTCCTGTATTTAAGCGGTGTTGTATTATATTGTTCTTTAAATATTCTTCTAAAATAACTCTCATTAGAATATCCGCAGGTTTTTATTATTTCGCTTATGGACATTTCGGTATTTTTAAGCAGGTTGACCGCAAAATCCAAACGTCTTGTTTGCAGATATTCAACAAAGCTCATTTTGGTAACTTTTTTCACAACATTACCTGTATATACCGTACTATAACCTAAAATTTTTGAAAGTTCGGCAAGGTTTGCAGTGGATATATCTTTATTTATATAGTCATCGATTGTTTTTAAAATGCGTTTTGATGCCATATCCGACGGCTTTATTTTCATTGTTTTAAGCGCGGTTTCAACCTCTGAAGCAGTTGGGATTGACGGTGCGGCACCTGTCCTTGATACCGCAATTGCCGCGGCGGCAGAAGCATATTTTAATATTGTAGGTATATCACTGCTTTTTGCAATTCCTGCAACAAAGTAACCAAGGAATGTATCACCGGCCGCAGTACTGTCAACAACCTCGGTTTCAAAAATGGGATGAAAATAGTTATAGTCACCTTTTTGATAAATACAGCCGTTTTTACCAAGAGTTAGCATAACGTGAAGGTCGGGATAGCGCGTTTTTAAAAATTCAAGACTTATATATATGTCATCGCTTGCCGAAAAACACTTTATCTCAACTTCATTTAAAATCAAATATGAAAGTTTGTTAAAATCAATATCAACAAGATTTTTAGAAATCGGTGACGGATTGAGAACTATCTGCATATCATTTTTATATGCACGGTCTATGATATAATCAATATCATTTATTTCATTCTGAAGAACAAGTATATCGCCTTTTTCAAAGTGTGACAGTACATTATCAATATGTTCCTTTGTTATCATTCCGTTACTGCCGGGATGAATAAAAATTGAATTTTCACCATCACGACTAACCTGTATTATTGCGTGACCTGTTGTGCTGTCAACAATGTTGATATACTTAGTGTCGACACCGTTTTTCAAAAGAGTGTCGGTTAAAATTTTGCCGTCGCCGCCTACACAACCCGCGTGGTACACATGACATCCTGCACGTGCCAGTGCAATTGACTGATTAAGCCCTTTACCACCGGGGTAAACACTGAGATTTTGCGAAGAAAGTGTTTCACCGACATTTACTATATGGTCAAGGCTATAAACATAGTCGATATTACACGAACCAAAATTTAAAATTTTCATAATTTATCCTCCAACTATATTATAGCAGACCTAAATACTGTTACAAGTACCATTTTTATATAAAAACAGTCTTTATACAACAAAAATCCGCTCTTGTGAGCGGATTTGTTTATGCTTTTGGTAGATTCCATTTAAATATTGTTGCAAGTATTCTTATTATAAATACGCACAAAACACATATTAGTGCACTTACAGTTTTGTATACACCGTTTACAACAAGAAAATAGTAAGCGCAACCACCCGCAATAGACGCGAGTGCATAGATATGTTTTTTAAGTACCGAGGGAACAGATGCCGAAAGTAAATCACGTAAAATTCCTCCGCCGATACCCGTTGTAACGCCTAAGAATATTGCAAAGAAAGCGTTACTTTCAACACCTGAAGAAAGTGCGGCATTGATGCCTGTTACAGTAAATATGCCAAGACCGAGAGCATCAAAAATATTGTTGACACTTTCAAAAATGTGCTCACGCATCATATATTTTTCTTTAAAAATATATGCAATAATGAAAACAATTATTGCCGACACTGCCGCAACCGATACATAAAGCGCATTTGTAAAAGCGCGCGGAGGAAAGTGGCCGAGCAATATATCGCGTGTGATACCGCCACCGAGAGCGGTTATACTGCCTAAGAATACAACACCGAAAAGATCAGCTTTTTTTGATATTGCAACAGATGCACCCGACACCGCAAACGATACAGTACCAACCAATTCGAGTATCAAAAATATTGCATCTATCATAACTATT
>JAZKZG010000040.1:0-56090 GCA_045612565.1 Eubacteriales bacterium | reverse complement strand
ATAACGCATTATTAATTCATCTTTAAAACCAACTATACTATAGGATGTTCCCTTTTCACCATTGCAATTTTGATTATGTCGGCAGCAGTTCCCTGAATTGGGGTATTAAGTGCCACACGTTCGCCGAATGAGCGTGTTATGAAGTTTGAAGATGCAAGTTCGGGAAGATAGCGTCTGCGGTTGGCAAGAGTGGTAACATAGCCGTCCTCTTTTGCCTTTTCCACAACGTTTTTCATATACTCACGCACACCGCTGTATTTTTCAAGATAGTTATCAATATACTGTTTTGCCTGTTTTTTGGTAGTTTTTATATCCTGTGCAAGTGAAAAATCAGAAATGCCGTAAACAATACCAAAGTTTACCGCCTTTGCCATACGACGCATTTCTTCGGTCACAAAATCCTCGGGTACGCCAAATACACCCGCCGCGGTAACGGTATGGATATCAGCTCCGTTTTTGAATGCGTCAAGCATTACGGCGTCATCTGCAATGTGTGCAAGTACACGCAGTTCTATCTGCGAATAGTCGGCATCGACAAGCACATTTTCATCATCAGCCACAAACATCGCACGCATCTCACGTCCGAGTTGTGTACGAACAGGAATGTTCTGCAAATTAGGCTCGGTTGATGATATGCGTCCCGTCTGCGTTACCGTCTGATTAAAACTCGAATGTATTTTTCCGCTTTCGTCAATAAGACCGAGCAGACCGTCGCAATAAGTTGATTTAAGTTTTACATACTGACGGTATTCAAGTATGCAATCAACAATCTGATGTTCACCCGACAGTTTTGCAAGTACCTCGGCATTGGTCGAATATCCGCTCTTTGTCTTTTTACCATGGGGCAGTCCCATTTTTTCAAAAAGTATAACTCCGAGTTGCTTTGGTGAATTGATATTAAACTCCTCACCCGCCAGAAAATAAATCTGGTTTTCGAGTGCGGTTATGTTTGTTTCGAGTTTTTTGGAGTAGTTTATAAGTGCGGTTTTATCAACTGAAAAACCACAGTTTTCCATATCGGCAAGAACGACCGTAAGCGGAAACTCGATATTATATAAAAGTTCGTTCTGGTCGCACTCGTCTAATTTATTCTGCTGATTTTCGCGTATTTCTTTGAGTATTGTGACCGCAGGTGCAATAAAGTTATCATCAGGCAGATTTTTATCAAGCACCGTTTTTGCAATATTTTTAAGGGTATATTCCGACACCGACGGGTCAATAACATACTGTGCCACCTCGATATCATAAAACGGCTCGATGTCAGCAACGTCTTTTAAAAGTTGTTTATATATCTCTTTTGGTTTAAAGGTGGTTTTTTGTATTGAATTATCGAGTAACAGTGAAGTGTAATCACAAACAACCGCAACGCCGTCTTTTGTATCGGCATACATCTTACCGTCATCAATCAAAAAGTAAAGACCTCGCTCTTTAAACTCTTCTGTAAGTGCAGATGCTTTTGCCTCATACACGTTTTTTGCCTCAACGTATTCAAGGCGCGATTCGAGTCCGAATGACTTTAAAAAACCGTTAAGCGAGTAGCGGTCAAAAAGTTCGGTGAGAGTCTTTTGGTCGTAGTCACTCACGAGCATTTTTTCATCGGTGATTTCGATGGGGGTTTCGAGGCATATTCTGGCAAGGTCGAGCGACAAATACGCACTGTCACGCCCTTCTTCGAGTTTTTTACGTGTACCCGCCTTTATTGATGCGTCATCGAGATTATCATAAATATTATCAAGTGTTTTAAATTTCTGAATAAGTGCGAGAGCGCCTTTTTCGCCGATGCCGGCAACACCTTTGATGTTATCTGACGAGTCACCCATAATTGCCTTTAACTGTATAAGGTCGCGGGGTTCAAGGGCGTATTTTTCAAAAATGGCCGCTTTATCGATTATTTCAACCTCTGACATACCACCGCGGGTAACGGGCATAATGACGCGCACACTGTCCGATACAAGTTGAAAATCGTCGCGGTCACCCGATACGATGTCACAAGTATGGCCGTTATCGTCACAGTATTTTGCAAGGGTGCCGATTATATCGTCGGCTTCATAACCCTCTTTTTCATAAATGCACACGTTCATTGCGCGAAGGATATCCTTGAGCGGCTCAAACTGAACGCCCAGTTCATCGGGCATTGCGTGGCGGCCTGCCTTATACTCATCATACATCTTATGACGGAAAGTTTTTGCGCGTACGTCAAATGCCACCGCAACCATATCGGGCTTTGACATTTCAAAATACTTGAAATACAGTTTTAAAAATCCGTAAATTGCATTGGTGGGTGTGCCGTCTTTTGCGGTGAGCGCTTTAATTGCATAAAAAGCGCGATTTATTATTGAGTTGCCGTCAAATACCAATAGTTTCATTGAGTTTCTCCATATCCTTTGGAAGCGGTGCTTCAAAATACATAGTTTGTTTTGTTATGGGATGGGTAAAAGTTATATTTGCCGAGTGAAGTGCGTGACGGTTTATTCCGCCTAAGAATTCGGTGCCGTATAAAAAGTCACCCACAACTGCGTGGCCGATGTGCGACATATGTACACGTATCTGATGTGTACGTCCTGTTTCCAAATTCAATTTTATACACGTAAAATCATGTCCGCGTTTTAAAACGGTATAGTGTGTCACCGCCCGCTCACCTTTTTCAAAATCGACACAGCGTTTTATAGTCGAATTCTCGGCACGTGCAATGGGCGCGTCAACGGTGCCGTCACATTCAATATCGCCCTCGACAATTGCAATATACTCGCGCTTGATCTTTTTTTCGCGAAGATCATCCGACAGAATCCCCGCCGCAAGTGCGTTTTTTGCAACAAGTATTATTCCGCTTGTGTTTTTGTCAAGTCGATTTACCGAGCGGATTATGCAATCATCGTTTTTTTGTTTGAAATAGTATGCGAGTGCGTTGGCAAGTGTAGAATCAAAATTATCCTGTGAAGGATGCGTTGCCATAAACGGCGGTTTATTGCAAACAATAACGTCACGATCCTCGTAAACAATGTCAAGCGGAAGTTCACGCGGTACTACCGACGTTTCGTCTTTTTCGCGGATATAGACAGTGAGTTTGTCACCGCGCTTAAGTTGTTTTTGGACTGTTACTTTTTTATTTCGGATAAGTATTCCGTGAGGATTATATTTTATATCTTTTATTATACGTGACGAAAACCCCTGTGCCTTTAAAAACACAAGAACAGTTTTGCCGTGAAAGTTTTCGTCTATATCAAATTCAAGTTTTCTTATCATACTCTCGATATCCAGTTATATGTTGTGGGATATTCACCCTTTTCGATGCTGATGAGTGCATCATACAGTTTTTTTGCAAGTCTGGGTCTGTCAAACTCCAGAATTTCGTCACCGATTACAAGTTTTGATACAGGCAAAACAACATCACGGGTATTGAGCGCAAAAATCTCGTGAAGATTTCCTTCTTTATATGCTTTTTTAAGCCAGTCAGTAGATATTCTTGCAGGAGACACTTCTATGCCCCAATCGTCAAACAGTTGCTTTGCGCTGTTTACGGTAACTCCGTCACCGCAGACTATAATTCGCTCACCAATACGTATCATAAGATCATGCCCCGACAGCGAATCGATATATCTGTTATATACACTGTCCAGCCAGAGTGCACTGTCATAACCCATATCATTCACGCGCTTGTTACTTTCACGCACCGCGTGCATATAGTGTGCACCGTTTTTGTGCGGTTGCGACAGCATACAGTCATTTGTTGCAACAACCGAAATTCCATTGCGCATCGGCAGAGTTTTTACCTTTTCGAGTATTACGGTAATGACCGCCTGTTTTACATAATACTGTGTCGGATCGGGGTCACACGATGTAAAAGTTATGTGTGCAAAAACTGTCCCGTCACAAAGATACGGTCTTTCAAGACTTAAAAGTTGTGTTATGCCATATGACAAAAGATTTTTATCAATAGTGGGAAGCCCCATATCCACCGCACTTTTTTCCAGTCTTTCAATGTAATCGTCAAGGCGGAAGATTGCGCATTTTTGCATTGCGTCCTGAGTTATTCGCACGGTTTCACCCACACATACCGCGTGAGAGAGCGCATAACTGCTTACCCCGATATTGCCCTGTGGCATAAGGTCGGCATACAACCAGTTACCCTCGCGCTTATATGTGAGTTTTAACATATAGTTTGTAAACCCACTCTCAAAGGTATTTAAGTCTATTGGATTTTCACACTCTGTAAATTTAATGTCTACCACTTTAATTCTCCGGTTTATAGGGATTTACAATTACTGTGTTATAGTTGTCATAAACAGCCATGCCGGGCTTTGCACCGACAGGCTTTTTGACGTTTTGAACGGGGCAATAGTCAACCTCAACCTTAAGGTCATCTTTTGCCCTGCTGTAGTATGCGCAAAGTGTTGCCGCATACTCAATTACACTATTGGGCGGCACCGTACCGTGAGTTTGAATGAGTACGTGTGACGAGTGAACGTTTTTTGTGTGCAGCCACAAATCGTTTTTGCGCGACATTTTTACCGTGATAAAGTCGTTTTGCATATTGTTTTTGCCCACAAGTATTGTATAGCCGTCTTTTTCAAACTGACGTGGGGCTGTGGGCTTTTCACTGCGCTGTGCCTTGCGTGTGCGCTTTAAGTAACCGCCGTTTATGAGTTCAAGGCGTATGCCGTCGGCATCGGCAATTGTCTCGCAGTCACAAAGTGCCATAAACACCGAATCGAGATACACAAGTTCTTCTTTGTCTTTTTTTATAAGTTCACTTAGTATTTGTGCCGAGTTTTTTGCCTTTGTATATTTTTTAAAATAAAGTTGTGCATTTTGTGCAGGTGAACGGTCAGCACGGAGCGGTATTGAAATTTCTTTGCAGTCATCATAATAGTTCTGACAAACGAGTTTTGTCATACCGTTTTGCATACAATAAAGATTTGCATTTATAAGTTCACCGTAAATGCGGTATTTTTCGGCATCATCTGCGTTTTTCAGTTCCTTTTCACGAACGGCACAAGTGCGCGTTATGCGCGAAGAAAGGCGGGTTATTGCATTAAAAAGGTCTTTGGTTTTTTGCTCAAATCTTGCTTTTTTTGCTGATGCACCAAAAAACTGCTCAACAGTTTGGGACGGGCTGACAAACGGTAAAATCTCGCAAAAATCACCATACTGCGTCACGTTCATAAAGCAAAAATCAACAAGTTTTCCGTTTTCTTTTTGCTTTATAATAACAGGGTTACAGTCACCGTTTTTAATGTTTTCTTTCAGTTCACAAATCAGGTTTAAAAGGCGGTCGCGGTCACCCGTACCGAGTTGGCGGATACGCATCCCGCTCACACCTGTAGCTCGGTATGCAAGTTCACGCGCAACGATTGGTGAAATACCGCTTATGTTGTTCATTATTGCATTTTCGAGCAAAAGTTCGTCATTTTCAAAAATAGCATCTGCACTTTGGCAATCGGTAAGCGCAGTTTTACCCGCCTGTCCTGCCATCTTGGCATAGGGTACACCGGGAAGTATGCATCTGCCCGATGAATCGGACAGGTCAACACGCCTGATCGCATCAATGATTTTGTTATCGCTATCAACAAGCATCATATTTGCCGAACGACCCATAAGTTCAACAATAACCGATTTATTTACCGTTTCAAAAAAGTCGTTTTTACACTCAAAATCAATACGGACACACCGCTCAAAATCGGGCATAAACACGCGTGTGAGTTTTGCACCGAGAAAGTGTTTTCGCATAACCATACAAAAGGTCGGCGGTACCGCAGGTGCTTCATACTCATCTTGCGTCAGGCATATACGCGGTGAATTGGTCGAAGCATTTATCAGCAATCTATGCTTTTTGTGACCGCGCATAACAAACACTGTCTCATCACGCGAAGGCATAAAGATTTTTTCCACGCGAAGACCGACAAGTTCCGAGTCGAGTTCTTTTGTTAAAAACGTTAAAAATGCCGCATCAAGTGCCATTTATTATCTCCTGTCTACAGGGTTGTTGTCGCAAAATGCCACAAATTCCATTTCGGGTAAAAGTGATTTTAGTTTTTCGGTAAGTACCTTTACAATGGGGTTTTCGGTCTCATAATGACCAAACGAAAAGATATTTATGCCAAGGTTGCGGCAGGCAACAAAAATATTGTGCTTACATTCGCCTGTCACGAGGGTGTCGGCGCCGAGAGAAAGTGCTTCCATCGGTACAGCACCGCCGCTTCCGCCACCGCAGATAACACGTTTTACGGGTCCGCAGATTACAGCGTCGCAACGCTTTGAAGGAAGTGAATTTTTAACAAATTCGCAAAACTCGTCAGGGTCGGATATATCACTATCGCCCATACGCAAAAGAGCCACTCCGTCAAGGTCAGCCGATACTATATTTTTAAGACCGCACGCACGTGCAAGTGTGTCACTCACACCGCCCTCTGCTGCATCAAGACAAGTGTGCGCCGAAATAACATTTACACCGTTTGCAACATAGTGATATGCCGCAATGTCGGGTGTGATTTTTTTAGGTGCGTCATACACGATAGGGTGATGGCTTACAACAAGGTTTGCTCCGATATTTTTTGCTTCTTTAAGCGCCTCAAGGTCAGCATCAAGTGTTACAAGCACACGTGTAACCTCTGCGTTTTTGTCACCTACCAAAAGACCAACGTTATCCCACGGATATGCGCTTTTAAAATCACAGATTTTATCCACTGCGTTATAAATATCAATTACTTTCATTTAGTTTTCCCTCTCAATCTCGCTCAAAATATATTTTAAAATTTCCATTCTTTCGGTATCGGGATTTTTTGCGCCCTCAATACACGATATTGCGCTCGTTATTCTGTCGGTTTCCTTTTGCAAAAAACCGTAAAATGCATCGTCTTTTTGCGCGTTTGTAAAGTAGCCGTCAATGTTGCTGTCGCCCGTATATTTAACAAGCATCGCGTTATATCTGCGGTGTCCTTCCACGCAAAAGCACTGCTTAAAAATGCTGTATCCGTTTTGCTTTAAGTAATCAATGAGTTCATAGTATGCGCTCTGCGGCTGAAGTACCATATATGCATCTGTTTTACGCGCCGATATGATATTTATAATGAGTTCGCCGCCCATACCTGCCATAACAAAACAGTCAACGTTTTCAAAATCCTGTTTTTCGATGTCTTTGAACCCGTTTGACAAAACAAGTTTAATTTTGTCCGATAACCCCTCTTTTGTCACAAGTGATTTTGCCGACAAAAGCGGTCCTTTATTAACATCACACGCAAGTGCCTTTTTGCATTTGCCTGATTTTATTGCAAAAACGGGCAGTTTGCCGTGGTCGGTACCGATGTCGCAAACAACACCCGCAGGCACGAGGTCATATACCATTTTAAGACGTGTATCAAGCATAAATTTTCCCTTTATATCATTATAATGTCTAATTATATAATAAATATATTAAATTTACAAGATGAGTTGCGTTTTTTTAGTATTTATGTTATATATTTAATGAGGTGATTTTGATGAGAAACTACAACTTACTTTTTCCCGACGGAAAATCAAAATGCTTTACTCTGAGTTATGACGATGGTGTGCTTACCGACGTGCGCCTCGGTGAACTTATGAAAAAGCATGGGATTGCAGGTACTTTTAATATAAATGCAGGAATGTATCTTGACGAGAACAGCGATAAGGACAAGCCGACAAGACGTCTTAAAAGATCAGAGGCACTTGAGTTTTACAAAAGTTCACCGCTTTTTGAGGTCGCAACACACGGATATAATCACCCGTCCCTTGCCATAGTGCCCTCACCTTATGCCGTTTATGATATAATTGAGGACAGACGCACTCTTGAAAAAGAATACGGCGTTATGGTGCGCGGTCACGCATACCCCAACGGCAGTGTAAACCAACAGATAGCAGACATTCTAAAACTGTGCGGTATTGTTTACGCACGTACAACAAAATCTACTCACAGTTTTGATTTACCAAAAGACTGGTTGTGGCTTAATCCCACCTGTCACCACAAAGACCCCGAGCTTTTTGACCTCTGCGACAAATTCTTGAACGAAGACACAACACTTAACCACCCGATAAAGTTCTTTTATGTATGGGGGCATTCATATGAATTTGAAAAGCAGGGCAACTGGGACATTATTGAAACCTTGCTTGAAAAAGTGGGCGGTCACGATGACGTATGGTATGCCACAAACATCGAAATTTACGATTATGTCAAGGCTTCCGAATCGCTTATATTCTCTGCAGACGGAAAAACCGTGTACAATCCGACCATTACAGACCTGTGGCTTAACATATGTATAAAATATCCCGACACATTTACAGTAAAGGTGCCCGCGGGCAAAATGGTTATGATTGACAATGAATAAATACACAAAAACAAACACCGCATCGATGAACGATGTTGCATTCTGCGGATATTCACTGCCCTCGCAGATAATGAGCATATTTCAGGAGGCGGTAACAGACCACACCGCCATACTGGGAGTGGATGCCTCCACGATTAAAAAAACGATAAACGCAAAGTGGGTTATAGCACGTGTCAGATTTGAAATTGACGGACATCTGAAAGTTGGTGACGAGTATACCGTTTCCACCTGGCCACTGAAAGCGGGTCCTTTACGCTTTGGGCGTACCTTCGTTTTGGAAAAACAAGGCAAAATAATTGCAAAGGCGTTTACCGAGTGGTGTCTTATCGATGCCGACACTAACGAGGTGTTACGCTCAAACGTTCTGACTATGCCGATTGAAGAATATCTCACCGATAAGGGTATTGAAGGCAAGTTTTCGGGTGCAAAGACCACCGACCCAAAGCCTGTATACACGCATACCGTAAGACAGTCAGACCTTGACATAAACGGACACGTAAACAACGTAACTTACATAAAGTTTGCGCTTGACTGTCTGTCGACAGAGGAATTAAAAAATATTGACATAAAAAGTTTTGAAATGTACTATCTCTGTCAATGCTTTGAAGGACAAATGATACAACTTTTAAGGCAGGATAATCTAATTGAAGCTGTGTGTGAGGGACGCACAATTTTCAGATGCACAATAAATTTATAAAGGATAAATTATGATAAATATTGTTTTAGTTGAACCGGAAATTCCACAAAATACAGGTAATATTGCACGTACCTGCGCCGCAACGGGAATGAAACTTCACATAATAAAACCGATTATGTTTGAAATATCCGACCGTACCGTAAAACGCGCAGGACTTGACTATTGGCAGTATCTTGACCTTACGATATACGAAAACTACGACGAGTTTTTGCAAAAAAATGAGGGCGAATTTTATTACTGCACCACAAAGGGCAAACACATATATTCGGATGCCGACCTCACAGGTGACAACGTTTATCTTGTCTTCGGCAAAGAGACAAAAGGTCTTGATGAAAGATTGCTTAAAGACAATTATGACAGATGCATCCGCATACCGATGATAAATGATGCAAGAAGCCTCAACCTCTCAAATTCAGTTGCAATAATCGGCTATGAAGCACTGCGTCAGCAAGGGTTTTGGGAGTTAAAAACCGAAGGGTCACTCACAACATTATGAAAAGAAGAATTATAGCATACATAAGCGTAATTGCCGTTGTTGCAACGTATCTTTTCAACTGCGGTTTTGCCAAAAATCCTTACGGCATCGCAGATGCATCGTTTTCAACTGTTGCAGTAAAAGGACAAGAAACTCCGCTGCCGTCATACTACAGTTCACTTGACCTGGGATATCTCACACCCACTACAGCACAAAAAGAAACAAGCGTTTGCTGGGCGTTTGTACACAATGAACTGCTATCGGCAAACGTTGCCAAAAAAACAGGCAAACTCTATGATTTTTCAGAGCAGACAATGAAGTTTGAAACATCATATTTAACAAACCCGCAGTGGGGATATCTGCGCGGTGTAAATGACGGCGGTAACGAGGTTATGTCAACAGCATACCTTGCGCGTTCGGGTTCGGTGCTCGAATCCGACGAACCGTTTAGCGAAAGCGACAAAAGAACGGTTAATCCCGACACACTCAAGCGCTATGGATATCTTAAAAATACACAGATGTTCGAATACAATCTTTACGACCTTCGTGCAAACAGCGGCTTTGACGAGGAATATATTTCCGATATGCGCGACGATAAAATCGCTTCGATACAAAAAGTAAAAGAACTCGTTTATAAAAACGGTGCCGTAGGCGCAGGAATTTACTATGAGTACGGCAGACTAAACGAAAACTCAGACAAGACAGCGTATTATTATAAAGGTCAACGTTCGTCACCAAATCACTCGGTCACAATCGTAGGCTGGGATGACAACTACAGCGCTGACAACTTTTCACAAAAGCCCGAAGCAGACGGCGCATTTATTGTAAAAAACTCATGGGGTAATTACCACAACAACGGCACAAGCGGATATTTTTACATTTCATACTTTGACAAATTCATCACCCATCAGATTTTTGCATCGGAGTATGAGTTCGAAAACACATTGTATGACAATATGTACCAATATGACGGCTACGGCTGGACAGGCAACGGCTATGTATACGAACCGAGTGTAATGTGTATAACACGCTTTAACCCGACCAAAATAAACGAGGCAGTAACCGCCGTATCTACTTATATCACAACTCCCGACACAACGGTTGAGGTGTTTATAAACGTAGGCGGTAAATTAAAGGATATGACCGCGTATAAAAAGGTTGCAACCGAGCATTTTGATGCAGCAGGGTATTATCTTATTGAGTTTGACGAAGTAAAACTCACGCGAGGTGAATACTTCGTTGCAATCAACATCATAACAGGCGACAAAAAGACCGAGTTTGCGATGCAGACCAATGCAAAAGAAATATGTCCCGAAGCGCTCAACACCCCCGAAACGTGCTATGTTGGAACAACCTTTTCAAATATGGCACCTCTAGAGAACATTTATTCAAAAAACACGTATCAGCCGATGCACTGCATAAAATCGTTCACCGTATCGCTCGAAGATAACACTCAGCCCTCGGGCAAAGTGTTTGACGATGTACAAAAAAATAAATGGTACACCGACAAGGTTGAATACTGTGTTTCTCACGGTGTATTTTCAGGAACAGCCGAAAATACTTTTGAGCCGGACAGTTCAATGACACGCGCGATGTTTGTTAAAGTTTTGGCAAATCTGTCGGGCGACAAAATGCAAAAACACAAAACACCGTTTACCGACCTGGAGTCGGGCAGATGGTACGAAACAGCAGTTGCGTGGGGATATAAAAACGGCATTGTCAGCGGTATTTCAAAAACCGAATTCAAGCCAGATAGTTTTGTTACCCGTGAACAAATCTGCTTTATGCTGACAAAATATGCTGATTATATGGGAATAGCATTGCGTGATGAAAAGACGCCGATATCATTTACCGACAAAAAAAGCATTTCAAAGTATGCAAAAACTGCAGTTGAAGCCTGTCAGACTGCAGGTATTATAAATGGTATGCCGGACGGCAGTTTTGCCCCAAAAAAGAGCGCAACACGCGCCGAAGTTGCGGTGATGCTCACACAATTATGTAAAAGTTACATCTATTAATAAATTTTTCTTTATTTTAGTAGATTAATATGTTATACTAAATAGTGGACTATTAAAAAAGGAGAGTCGGTATGCACAAAATCGTTGTAAACGGACCCTGCAGACTTGAAGGCGAGGTTGAAATAAGCGGCGGAAAAAACGCCATTGTTGCAATACTCCCTGCGGCTGTTATGGTAAAAGGCAGCTGTATTATTGAAAATGTTCCGCAGATAAGCGATGTTTTAAATATTATTGAAATACTCAAGGTTATGGGTGCTTCGGTTGAGTTTCTGGATGCAAAAACAGTTAAAATCGACTGTTCCGAACTCACCACTACCGAGGTGCCGTATAACTATGCAAAGCGTCTGCGTGCGTCATACTATTTTCTCGGTGCGCTTCTCGGTAGATTTCACGATGCAACCGTTGCGATGCCGGGCGGTTGTTCAATAGGCCTTCGTCCTATTGATCAGCACATAAAAGGCTTTGAGCATCTTGGTGCAAAGGTTGATTTTGAGCGCGGCAACGTTCATGCATACTGCGATAAACTTACCGCAAATCACATTTATTTTGACGTGGTATCAGTGGGCGCCACAATAAATGTTATGATTGCAGCAACAACAGCAGATGGTATGACCGTTATGGAAAACGTTGCAAAAGAACCGCACATAGTTGATGTTGCAAACTTCCTTAACTCGATGGGTGCAAACATTTCAGGTGCGGGTACCGACGTCATTAAGGTGCGCGGTGTGCCTGAACTCAAAGGCGGAAGTTATGCCGTAATTCCCGACCAGATTGAAGCGGGAACATTTATGGTAGCAGCCGCCGCAACACATGGTGACGTCACTGTTAAAAACGTTATCCCAAAGCATCTTGAATGTATAACGCGCAAACTAACCGAAATGAATGTTAAAGTTGTTGAGTTTGACGATTATATCCGCGTTATTGCGGATAAGCCGATTTCAAGCTCGTCAATCAAGACTATGCCCTATCCCGGTTTCCCAACCGATATGCAACCGCAGATGGCTGTGCTTATGACACAGGCAGAAGGTGTATCACGAGTTACCGAAACAATTTGGGAAAGCAGATTTAAATACATTGACGAACTTCGCAAACTTGGCGCAACCATTGAGGTAACAGGCAACGTTGCACGTATTGAAGGCGGTGCAGAACTGTTTGCCGCACCCGTCCGCTCATGCGACCTTAGAGCAGGTGCAGCGATGGTTATTGCGGGTCTTATCGCCTCGGGCAAAACTCATATCGAAGAGATTGAGTACATTGAACGCGGTTACGAAAACATAATTGAAAAATTTAAAAACTTGGGTGCCAACATTGAAAAAATTGAGGTAACCGATACGGAGGATAAATAAATGGTAGTTTTAGAACTTGAAAACGGAAAGAACATTGAAATTGAGCTATATCCCGATATTGCTCCAATAACCTGTGAAAACTTTGTAAAACTCGTTGAGTCTAAGTTTTACGATGGACTCACCTTCCACAGAGTAATTCCCGGCTTTATGATTCAGGGCGGTTGTCCCAACGGCACTGGCACAGGCGGTCCCGACTGGACAATCAAGGGCGAATTCCTTGCAAACGGCGTTGCAAACAACTTAAAGCACGAGCGCGGTGTTATCTCGATGGCACGTACATCTGAGCCTGATAGTGCAGGATCACAGTTCTTTATTATGCACGAAGACAGTCCGCATCTTGACGGTCAGTATGCCGCATTCGGCAAGGTTGTTTCGGGCATTGAGGCTGTTGACGAAATTGCAAACGTACCCACAAACTTTATGGACAAACCCTATGAGCCTCAAATAATCAAGAAAGCTTATATAAAATAATGAAAAACTACATAAAATATTCATATCACGATTTAAAAAGATTTTGCGACGATGCTTTTGAAAAATTCGGTTTTTCTAAAGAGGACGCAGGAATCATCACCGACGTGCTTTTACTTGCCGACCTTTACGGCATTGAATCGCACGGTACACAGCGTCTTGTGCGCTATCACAAAGATATTGCAAAAGGTCTTATTCAAGTTGAGGCACAGCCCGAGACTGTTTTTGAAACACCCGTTTCGGCAGTAATCGACGCACACGATGGCATGGGTCAGGTCGTGGCACACAAGGCAATGAAACTTGCAATTGAAAAGGCAAAAAAAGTTGGAATTGCTATGGTAACTGTGCGCAATTCAACCCACTACGGCATCGCAGGTTATTATTCAAAGATGGCGTGTGACGAGGGTCTTATCGGCATCTCAACCACCAACACTACCGCAATTATGGTACCCACCTTTGGCAGAAAAGCAATGCTCGGCTCAAACCCGATCGCAATCTCATTCCCTGCCGAGCCGTACCCGTTTATGTTTGACTCGTCAACTACCGTTGTTACCCGCGGAAAACTCGAGGTTTATAACAAACTCGATAAGCCCCTGCACGACGGATGGGCAATTGACGATACAGGCAACGAATCGACCGACGCAGCAAAGGTGCTCGGCTGTATCATAGGTAAGACAGGCGGCGGTATTTTACCGCTCGGCGGCTCAACCGAAGACAGCGGAAGCCACAAAGGCTACGGCTGGGGTATGGTTGCAGAACTTTTCTCATCAATTATTTCTATGGGCGACACGTCGGACAAAACAAACGTCGGTACACACGGCGGTATCTGCCACGGTTTTATGGTAATCGACCCCAAGATTTTCGGCGATGCGGACGCTATCAAAAAGCATCTGTCGGCATACCTTGACGAACTTCGCAACTCTCCCAAAGCCGAGGGCCGCGACAGAATTTATACTCACGGCGAAAAGGAAGTTTTTGCAATGGAAGAGCGTCTCGAAAACGGTATCGAGGTCAACATCAACACCGTTGCAGAAATGCGCGACCTCGCACAGTTTCTTGATATGGACGTTGTTTCATATCTCGGCAAACAAGCCCTCGAAATCAAGGGCAAAGAAAGTTTATACAAATAACAAAAATCTCCTACAACGTAGGAGATTTTTTTATTGATATTTCGCCGGTGGTGAGAGTTTTTATATTGCCGTTTTGTAAAATTATCAGCGCACCGTTTTCATCGATATCGACAAGAGTTGCGCTATTTTCGCCAAAAACAATCTCTTTGTCCTTCCACATCAGGCGTTCACGGTAAAAACCGATATAATCATAGTCCGAAATATCGTCGGCGATTTCGCAAAGACCCTCACATATTTCTTTTATAAGCAAATCTTTGCAGTCGGTGCCGAGTGACGTTGCAATATCCTTGATTTCATCAGGAAAGTCGGAGGTGGTGACGTTTACGCCAACGCCGATTATAACGTAGCCACCCGTTGACTCGCATAAAATTCCGCACACTTTTTTATCATTAATATATATATCGTTTACCCATTTTATTGCGGTGCGGTACGGTGTGTGCTTTTCGATTGCTTTTGCCACAGCCACCGCCGCCGCAGTCGTTATATGCATAGTGTCGCAAAGGGACAGGCTGTTTTTAAACGCAAATGACATATAAATTCCCGTGTTCTTTGGCGAAAAAAAACTTTTGCCGAGGCGCCCTCTACCCGATGTCTGCTCGTTTGCCACAAAAAGCATTCGTTCAAAGTCGTGAGTTTTTATATATTCCTTTGCCCGACTATTTGTCGAGTCGGTTATGTCATAATATATTGTGTTCATAGTAATTCTACTTTATGAAGAAGAGCGATTGCTTCGCAGTGATGCGTTTTTGGAAACATATCTACAGGTGTCACCGACTCAATTTTAAAATAGTCTTTTAAAATCGCAAGGTCACGGGCAAGTGTTGCACTGTCGCACGAAATATACACAAGCTTTTCGGGATTTTGTTCTATTATAAAATCCAGAGTCTTTTTATCACAGCCTTTACGCGGCGGGTCGACGATTATCGCATCGAATTCACCGCCTGCAACGGTTTTGACATCCGCCGCATCAAGTGCATAAAATTCACAGTCAAAAAATCCGTTAGCCTCAGCGTTGCTCTTGGCATTTTTTATTGCCTCAGGCACAATCTCAACACCCACAAGATGCGACGAACTGTCCACCGTACAAAGACCGACTGTACCTATGCCGCAATAGAGATCGAGCAGACGTTTTGCACCCTTTACATAGTCTTTTGCGATGCCGTATAGCAACTCACAGCCGTCGTGGTTTACCTGATAAAACGACTGCGGAGAAATTTTAAATTGCTTACCGCACAGTGTATCAGTAATAGCGCCGCTGCCGTAAACCACGTCGTATCTGTTGCCCAGTATTACGTTTGTTTTTTTATCGTTATAATTAATACAAATTGTAGAAATCTGCGGAAAATCTACCAAAAGAACGTTGTAGAACTCTTTTTTTACGCTCCATTTGCCGTTTACAACAAGGCAGAGCATAATTTCACTTTGATCATTGTTTGACCTAAGATAGATATGGCGCAAGGTGCCCTTACCGCTGATTTCGTTATATGCGGTAATATTAAAATCCTTCATAAGTGCCTTTATTTTAGTTGCAACCGCACCAAAAATTTTGGGCTGAATTTTGCAGTCACCCTCGATTACGGTATGACTGCCGTTACGGTAAAACCCCACCGCAATCTGTCCGTTTTGTTCGCGTACGGGATACTGCGCCTTGTTACGATAACCCAAAAAATTGTCAGTCGACACAACCTCGCCTATCGGCACATCAATCCCCGCTTTTTTGAGGTTTTGCGCAACCTTTAGTTTTTTAAAGCGCTTTTCCTCTTTATAATCAGCGTGCCACATCGCACAGCCGCCGCACTTGTCGCACACTTCGCATAGTGGGGCTACGCGATGCGAGGAGGGCTTTATCACCTCAAGAATTTTAGCATAACCAAAGTGCTTGTTCACTTTCAGCACGTGAACAAGCGCAGTTTCGCCCTCAAGCGCACCGGGTACAAACAAAACAAAGCCGTCGGGCTTTGCAACGCCGTGACCTTCGCTCGAATATCCTTCAATTGTTACTGTTAATTTATCATTCTTTTTCATAATTCAAGTATAACATATTATATTTACATATAAAACCATTTTTTTAAAATATTTTTACATTTTAGATATAGACAAAAACTTAAAATATGATAAAATACTAGTGTATAATCATTTGGAGGTATTTATGAAAAGAATTAAATATATAGTAGCGGTGCTATGCATCGGTGTTATGATGCTCGGCTCACTCGGGTCGTGCGCATCAGCAAAATGGGCGCTCAAAATCGGCGACATCGAAGTTTCGAGAAAACAGTATGAACTCACCGCAAAAAGCATCAAGTCACAGTTTTTTACAGAAACAGGTGTTGAAGAAAAAGACGAAATCTGGGATCAGTACATCGACCAGACTTATTCGTCAACAACACAGGAATACCTTGATGCAAAAGTGCAGAGTTACATAATAACCTATAATCTTTATGCAATCCACTTTGACGAACTCGGTCTTGAACTCGACCCCGAGGTTGTAAAAGAAATCGAAAGCACAATCGAAACGCTCGTTAAACAGTACGGCGGTAAAGACAACTTTAAAAAGGCTCTTGAAGAGCAAGGTTATAACTATGACCAATTTATTGAGCAATACTATAACGAAGAAAAAGAAAAAGCCGTTATTATGCACTATTTCGGACCTGACAGCACCATCGAACCCACCCCGCGCGATGAAATAGAAAAATATTATAACGAATATTATTCAAAAGTAAAACACATCTTTTTCTCTACACGTGATGACGAAACAAACGATTATTCCAACGAGAAAAAAGCCGAAATCGGTCAGAAAGCACAACGCGTTTATGACCGCATTATGAACGGCGAAGACTACGAAAACCTTCTTGATGAATTCAACGAAGACACAGGAATGGTAACAAATCCCGACGGTTACGTTTTCTCTTCGGATGATACATCGTACGTTCCGCTTTTTGTAAAAACCGCTTTTGAGATGAAGCCGGGTGATGTACGCATCATCCAAACATATATGGGCTATCATATTATAGAGAAATATTCGTTTACCGACGATGACACATTTAGTCCCGAAAACGAAAAGTTACTTATTGAGAATATGAAAAGCACCGAAGCAAACGACCTTCTTGATGAACTCAAAGAACGCATCGGTGTCAGCTATAACAACACTATTTTAGAAGAATTATCGGTTAAAAACCTCCCGCGTGTAACCGAAGAAAAAACTCCCGAAGACGAACTTAAAGAACAGTTAACCGGTGTAGCAGATTCCCTAAAAGAAGAGGAAGAAGAATAATTTTAAAGCCATCTGAATTTTCAGATGGCTTTTTTGTTACCGGTTTGTAATTTTTACCAGAATGATTAATATACTAATAATAGGGGTGTCAAAATTTAAAAATTACAAAAAAGACTTGATTTTATTACAATTATGTTGTAAGATATATGCAGTTGTTACTGAATTGTAATTTTTGAAATCAAACTGAAAACATTTTGACGGAGATTTTTAATGATAAATAAAAGCAAAACAATTAAAGAAAGGCTACTTGCTCCTGTCCGTGCTATTGTGCGCTTTATGCTAAAGACAGGTCACGCAATCAAACATATGTCGATCCGCGACATCATCCACGTAACAAGCAAACTCGGCGATGTTGTTATTAAGTTTATTTACAACACAGGTCTTTTTGTAGAAAACGCAGCAGTTGCTTTTGCAAAATTTCTTTTAAAAGCATTTTTATTCTGCGTAAACTTCACCTATCTTACCGGTGAGTTTGTAATCAAATATTCAAAATTCATTTTAAAACGCGGCATAAAAATCATTATGCTCATCCCAAAAAGTTTTATCCGCGACTTTTCATACTGGGCACCTGCACTTTCGGCAGTTGGCGTTATTGCGATTTTACTTTCGACCAACTTCTACACACTTGCACTCAAAGTAACCGTTAACGGCAGGGCTGTAGGTTATGTTTCAAACGAAAATGAGTTTTCTGACCTTGTTTCAGACGTCGAAGACCGCCTTGGTAACTCAATCGGCGAAAATTATGTTATGAAAACATCACCCCAATACTCGTTTGCTGTAGTTGACAAATCAAAAGTTTCGACAGATGAGATGTATGACGATGTTTATTCGGCTGTTTGCGAAGAAATCGGCGAACACTACGGACTTTATGTTGACGGCAAACTCATTGCCGCAACCGAAACAGAGCAAACTCTTACAACAATTCTTGACGAACTCAAAGAGCCGCATAAAACAGGCGCCGAAAACGAATCGGTAGAATTTGTTGCAAACGTTGAAATCAAAAAAGGTATTTATGCACCCTCATACTTTATTGAAGAGGACGCAATCCGCGCAATGTTCTCGGCATCAACAAACCCGAGATACTACATTATTCAGGAAGACGATTATCTTTCTGACATCTGCAAGGCAACAGGTCTTACACGTGCGCAAATCTATTCACTCAACCCCGAACTCGACGAAAGACGTCTTGTTCCCGGCAGAAAAGTTAACATCTCACAACCTGACGTTTACCTCGGTATCAAGATTGTAAAAACAATCTCGTACACCGAAGAGATTGCTTATGAAACAAAAAAAATCAACGATGATTCGCTTTATAAGACACAAACCAAAGTAAAAACTTCGGGACGCAAAGGCGAAAAGGCTGTTACCGCCGAAGTAACTTATGTTGACGGCGCACAGATTTCTAAAAAAATTGTTTCGGAAAAAGTAACGCGCGAACCCACGACACGTGAAATTTATGTCGGTACAAAAGCGCTCCCCGTTACCACCTCACCTCTTGCAGGTACAGGCACATTTATTCGCCCTATAAGTGGCGGTTATACCTCCTGTGCATTTCGCGGTTACCGTGGACACAGTGGCGTTGACCTCACTATGCACGGTGCTTACGGCAAACCCGTTTATGCATCAGCCTCAGGTACTGTAATTTTCTCGGGCTGGTCAGGCGGTCTTGGCAAATGTGTAAAAATCAAACACTCAAACGGCTATACCACATCATACGCACATATGAGTTCATACAATGTTTCTGTGGGTGACACTGTTTACCAAGGTCAGCAGGTCGGCAGAATAGGTTCAACAGGTAACTCAACAGGACCGCATCTTCACTTTGAATTACGTATCAACGGTACAGCAGTTAACCCGATGAGATATATTGGATAATAAAAAGCAGAGCAAAAGAGGCGCACTTCTTTACGAAGTGTCTCCCAACGCTCTGCTTTTTATTTTAGAGGTAAAAAGTAATATGAAAAAGAAAAATTTGCAAGACCATCCGTAACTATTCACTATTTCTTATTAGCGTTATATTTTATATTTATAATAAGGTATAAAGTATTGACTTTAAAAATACAGCGTGATAAAATTAAACTGTATTTATAAAAATACAGTTTTTGTTGTATTTTGGGGGATTTGATGAATCTTATTGAACAGCGTATTTTAGACTGTGGCGAAATCATGGATGGCGGTGTTGTAAAAGTCGGTGACTTTTTAAACCATCAGGTTGACGTTTCGCTCCTGATGAAAGCGGGACTTGAAGTGAAACGCGCTTTTACTGACCAGAACATCACAAAGCTCGTCACTGCAGCAACATCTGGTATTGCGGTTGCCGTTGCATACGGTGCTGTTATGAACCTGCCTGTTGTTTTTGCAAAAAAAGGGACAACCTCTAATATGTCAGATGATGTTTACTGCGCAAATGTACACTCGTACACTCACGGTAATAACTATACAATGAAGATTGAAAAACAATTTTTAAATAAAGATGACCGTGTACTTATTGTTGACGATTTTCTTGCCAACGGTGCGGCACTTGAGGGTCTTATTGATGTTGTAAATCAATCCGGCGCAACACTTGTTGGTTGCAGTATTGTGGTTGAAAAAGGTTTTCAACAGGGCGGAAAACGTATCCGTGACAAAGGAATACGTGTTGACAGCCTTGCAATAATCGACAGCATCGAAAACGGAAAGATTACTTTCCGCAGTTAATTTGTGTGTAATTAAATTTACATAAAATTTTTAAGGAGAGAAAACCCATGAAAAGAATCTTAGCAATCGTACTCACACTCGTACTTGTTCTTGGCGTATGCGCAGGTTGCGCAGGCGGTGGCGCAGACGATACCGTAAAAATCGGCTTTATCTGCCTCCACGACGAGAACTCAACCTATGACCTTAACTTCATCAAAGGTGTTGATGAACTTAAGTCAAAACTCGGTCTTACAGACGACCAGATCGTTATGAAGACAAACGTACCCGAAGGCTCAGAATGTTATGACGCTGCTGCTGACCTTGTTGACCAGGGTTGCGACATCGTTTTCGCAAACAGCTTCGGTCACGAAGACTTTATGATCCAGGCCGCAAAAGAGTTCAAAGACGTTCAGTTCTGTCACGCAACAGGTACAAAGGCTCACACAGAAGGTCTTGACAACTACCACAATGCTTTTGCATCAATCTACGAAGGCAGATATCTCGCAGGTGTTGCTGCAGGTCTCAAACTCAACGAGATGATCGCTGCAGGTAAATTCACTGCAGAAGAAGCAAAAATGGGCTACGTAGGTGCTTTCACATACGCTGAAGTTATCTCAGGCTACACATCATTCTACCTCGGCGCAAAATCAGTTTGCCCCACAGTTACAATGGACGTTCAGTTCACAGGTTCATGGTATGACCCCACTCTTGAAAAAGAAGCTGCAGAGACACTTATCTCAAAAGGCGTTAAACTCGTTTCACAGCATGCTGACTCAATGGGCGCACCTTCAACTTGCGAAAAATCAGGTATCCCCAACGTTTCATACAACGGTTCAACTCAGTCAGAGTGCCCCAACACATACATCGTTTCTTCAAGAATCAACTGGGCACCTTACTATGAATACATCTACAACTGCGTTAAAAACGGCGAAGCTATCGCTGCTGACTGGACAGGTACAATCGCTACAGAGTCAGTTCTTCTCACAGACGTTAACACAGCTGTTGCTGCTGAAGGCACAGTTGAAAAGCTCGAAACTGTAAAAGCTGAACTCGTTGCAGGTACACGTAAAGTATTTGACACAAGCACATTCACTGTTGGCGGTGCAAAACTCGACAGCTACAAAGCAGACGTTGACACAGATGCTAACTACGAAAAAGATACAGAGGTTATTGCAGACGGCTCATTTAACGAATCAAAATTCCGCAGCGCTCCCTACTTTGACCTTGCTATCGACGGCATCACAAGACTTAACGAAAAATTCTAATAAACCTTTATCTATCGGGCGGGACAAAACGTCCCGCTCCGATTTTTTAATTTTGAAGCAAGATATAAAATTTTTATATTTTATTTGAGAATTAAAAATATCAGGAGGTAACCTTTCAGTGTCACAAGCCCCCGCAATTGAACTAAAAAACATAACGAAAACCTTTGGTTCGGTAGTTGCCAACAAAGACGTTAACCTTTCTGTTAACCGCGGCGAAATTCTTTCGATCCTTGGTGAAAACGGTAGCGGAAAAACCACGCTTATGAATATGATTTCGGGAATTTATTTCCCCGACAGCGGTCATATTTATATTGACGGTGAGGAGGTTGTTATCCGTTCGCCAAAAGATGCATTTGACCATAAAATCGGTATGATTCATCAGCACTTCAAGTTGATTGACGTGTTCTCCGCTACCGAAAATATAATACTCGGTCTTGAAGAAGAAGGTAAATATGACCTTAAAACTTCAAGTTCACAGGTAAAAGATATCTGTGAAAAATACGGTTTTGAAATCGACCCGCTCAAAAAGATTTATCAGATGTCGGTTTCGGAAAAACAGACAGTTGAAATAATCAAGGTGCTTTATCGCGGTGCAGACATACTCATTCTTGACGAGCCGACTGCGGTTCTAACTCCGCAAGAAACACAAAAGCTGTTTAAAGTTTTGCGCCGTATGCGTGATGATGGCAAATCAATCATCATAATCACCCACAAAATGCACGAGGTACTTGCACTTTCAGACCGTGTATCTGTTCTTCGCAAAGGTGAATACATAGGCACCGTTAATACTGCCCAAACAAGTGAATCGGAACTCACCGAAATGATGGTTGGTAAAAAGATTTCACTCAATATCGAAAGAAGTGAGCCGAAAGACCCTGAAGTCCGCCTCGATGTTAAAAACTTAAACTGCTTTAACCGCGAAGGTGTACAGGTATTAAAAGATATATCATTTGAAGCACGTTCGGGCGAAATACTCGGTATTGCGGGTATTGCAGGCAGCGGTCAGCGTGAACTTTTAGAGGCAATTGCCGGTCTTCAAAAACTCTCTGACGGCGAAATTATTTATAATAATCCAAAAACAAACAGCCAAGATGACCTCCGAAACAAAACACCAATGCAGATACGTGAACTCGGTGTGCGTCTTTCGTTTGTTCCCGAAGACCGACTCGGTATGGGTCTTGTAGGTAATATGGATATAACCGACAATATGATGCTCCGTTCCTACAGACGCGGTAAATCAATGTTCCTCGAAAGAAAAGCACCTCACGACCTTGCAGAAAAGATAATCCGCGACCTTGAGGTTGTAACTCCGGGTGCATCAACCCCTGTGCGTCGTCTTTCGGGCGGTAATGTTCAGAAGGTACTTGTAGGACGCGAGATTGCATCGTCACCCACAGTTCTTATGGCGGCTTATCCCGTGCGCGGACTTGATATCAACTCATCATATACCATATACAATCTTTTAAATCAGCAAAAAGAACGCGGCGTTGCCGTAATCTTCGTAGGTGAAGACCTTGACGTTTTAACCGAACTTTGCGACAGAATTCTTGTTATCGGTTCGGGCGCTGTTACAGGTATTGTTGACGGAAGAACATCAACCAAAGAAGAAATCGGTCTTCTTATGACAAAATCCAACCAGGGAGGACAAGCGTAATGAGTGCAAAACAAAAATCGAATACCGAACCGCTTTTCCACATCGTAAAACGTGATAGCCTATTCTGGTGGGAATCGTGGACAGTACGTGCAATTGCAATTGTTGCCGCACTCATTGTATCGGGTGTTATAACATTTGCTTTTACAGGTCTTAATCCGTTTGGCGTTTATGCCGAAATGATTAAAGGCAACTTTGGAACATCAAGAAGAATCTGGACACTGCTTCAGGGTGTTGCAATGCTCCTTTGCGTATCACTTGCGGTAACCCCCGCATTTAAAATGAAGTTCTGGAACATCGGTGCCGAGGGTCAGGTGCTTGTCGGCGGACTTGCAACTGCGGCATGTATGCTTCTTATCGGCGACAAACTTCCGCCTGTACTTCTATTTCCTATAATGATTGTCGCAAGTATTACGGCAGGCGGTATCTGGGCGCTCTTCCCCGCCGTTTTCAAAGCAAAATGGGGTACAAACGAAACTCTTTTTACCCTTATGATGAACTATATTGCAATTCAGATTCTCAATTATTTTTCAATGATATGGTCGGTACCCAAAGGCTCGGGTAAAATCGGTGTCATCAACGCAAATACCGAGGCAGGTTGGATTCCCGCCGTGGCAGGTAACAAATACCTTGTAAACGTTATAATCGTTGCAATAATCACCGCGCTTATGTATGTGTATCTCAAATACAGTAAACAGGGTTATGAAATCTCGGTTGTAGGTGAGAGTGAAAACACAGCAAAATACATCGGCATCAATGTTAAAAAGGTTATTATCCGCACAATGATCATATCGGGTGCGCTTTGCGGTATCGCAGGATTTTTGCTTGTATCAGGTACAAACCACACAGTCGATTCCGAGACCGCAGCAGGCAGAGGATTTACCGCTATTATGGTTTCGTGGCTTGCAAAATTCAATCCGCTTTATATGGTGCTGACTTCGTTCCTTTTAATCTTTTTAGAAAAGGGCGCAACACAGATTTCAACCACCTATAACTTAAACCACGCATTTTCAGATATAATCACAGGTATTATTATATTCTTTATAATCGGCAGTGAGTTTTTTATAAACTATCAGATTAAGTTTCGTAAAAAGGAGGAAGTAAAATGATTGTAACATTTATCCACCGTGCAATTCTGCAGGGTATTCCTCTTATTTTCGGTTCAACAGGTGAAATCATCACCGAAAAATCGGGTCACCTTAACTTAGGTATCCCCGGTATTATGTACGTAGGCAGTATCTCGGGCGTTATCGGTGCATTCTTTTACGAGCAATCACTTGCTTCTGCCGCAGATGCCAATGCTTTTCTTGCAGTTATGATACCGCTTTTGTCGTGCATACTCGGTTCTGCACTTATGGGTCTTTTATACTGCTTTTTAACAGTTACCCTCCGCGCAAACCAGAACGTTACCGGTCTTGCAATGACAACCTTCGGCGTTGGTCTCGGTAATTTTTTCGGCGGTTCGCTTATCCGTCTTGCAGGTGCTGATGTTCCATCGGTTGCACTCTCGACAACAAGCCTTTATTTTTCAAAAACATTACCGTTTGCAAACAAACTCGGTTGGTTTGGCGAAATATTTTTGTCATACAGTTTTCTTGCATATGTTGCAATAGCAGTATCGCTTATCTGCGCTTTTGTTTTAAACCGCACACGCGTCGGCCTTAAACTCCGTGCAGTTGGCGAAAACCCCGCAACAGCGGATGCAGCAGGTATCAACGTTACAAAATATAAGTACGTTGCCACAGTCGTTGGTAGTGTTATTGCGGGTCTCGGCGGTCTTTACTATGTTATGGACTATCAGAGCGGTATCTGGTCAAATAACGCATTCGGCGACCGCGGTTGGCTTGCAATTGCGCTTGTTATATTTGTTATATGGAAACCAAGCGTAAGTATCCTGGGTTCAATCCTTTTCGGTGCACTTCTTATCGTGCACAACTACCTCGGACTTAATATGGAGGCGCAGGAACTTTTCAAGGCTATTCCCTATGTTGTAACACTTGTTGTTCTTATCATCACAAGTATGCGTAAAAAGAGAGAATATCAGCCACCCGCAAGTCTTGGTCTTAATTATTTTAGAGAAGAACGGTAAAAATATGCCCTCACGCAAGTGAGGGCATTAATTAAAATGGAGTTTTTATGAAATATGATGTTGCAATAATCGGCGGCGGTGCCGCAGGGCTGTTTTCGGCTGTCTACTTAAAGCAAAACCGCCCCGACATACAAATTGTGGTATTTGAGGCACTTGACCGCGCCTGTAAAAAACTCATTACTACAGGCAACGGCAGATGTAATATTACAAACAGGTTCGCAACACTCAAAAACTATCATGGTGCGAGTGCGGACTTCATAGGCTCGGTGTTTGAACGTTTTTTTGTTGACGATTCGGTAGAAATGTTTAAAAAAATCGGCATCGAAATTGTTTTTGAGGACGATGGACGTGCATACCCAATGTCATATCAGGCATCGAGCGTTGTTGATGCCTTCAGGTTTTTTTGCGAAGAAAACAATATTGAAATAAAGACAAACTGTGCCGTAAAAGACATTAAACAGCAAGACGGCTATGCAATTAAAACAACTGACGAAATGTTTTTTGCAAAAACAGTAATCGTCACGGGCGGTCTCGTGGCGGGTGGCAAGTCGGTAGGTTCAACAGGTGATGTTTTATCGATTGCACAGCGTCTTGGAATAAAGTGTGCACCCCTTTCCCCCGCTATTGTACAACTTAAAACAAACACCGAAATCACAAAGCAATTAAAAGGCATAAAGATAGACTGCAATGCGTCGCTTATACAAGGCAACAGTTGTAAACGCACAGAATTCGGTGAAGTCCTTTTTACCGATTACGGTCTTTCAGGTCCGCCTATTCTACAGATTTCGCGCAATGCACTGCCCGGCACAAAAATTTCTCTCGACCTTGTACCTAAAATGCAAAAAGACACTCTTGTTTTGTTATTAAAATCACGAAAAGAATTGCTCTGCAAACGCTCCTTGGAAAACTATCTCACCGGGTTTTTAAACAAACGCTTGGGACAGGTTATTTTAAAGGACTGCGGATTTAAACTTTCACAAAATGTTGCAGATTTAACCGAAAAAGACATTACTGTGATTGCAGACAAAATAAAACATTTTGAATTTTCAGTTACGGGTAACACAGGCTTTAACAACGCTCAGGTTTGTTGCGGCGGTGTTAAAGAAACCGAACTTTCGCGTGACCTCGAGAGCAAAAAATACAAAGGTATGTTTTTTGCGGGTGAAATTATTGATGTAGACGGAGACTGCGGCGGCTATAATCTACAATGGGCGTGGTCGAGCGGTGCTGTTGCAGGTGACGGAGTTTTAAAATGCTTATAATAAACAATCTTAATTTGCCTCTTGATACCGATTTTGGTGACGCAAAGGCGATTTTGTCGCAGTACACCAAAATTAAAGGAATAGTCTTTGCAACTCTTTACAAAAAATCGGTAGATGCAAGGCACAAAAATAACATAGTTTTTTGCTGTTCGTTTTTAGCCGAGGTCAAAGACGAAAAATCAGCATTAAAACAGTGTAAAAAAGCGCAGGTTTACACAAAGAAAAAATATGTGTGGCAAAAATGCGAAAGTGATGTGCGCCCTGTTGTTGTGGGCTTTGGACCTGCGGGTATGTTTGCGGCGCTTACACTTGCACGTGCGGGATTAAAACCAATCGTTTTTGAGCGCGGACAGGATGCCGACACCCGCAAGGCAGACGTTGAACGCTTTTGGAAGGGAGAGGCTCTTAACCCCGAGTCTAACGTACAGTTCGGCGAAGGCGGTGCGGGTACTTTTTCTGACGGCAAACTCAATACAGGCATAAAGGACGTGCGTTGCCGTACTATACTCGAAACATTTTGCGAATTTGGTGCCGACCCCAAAATTTTGTACGAGGCAAAGCCACACATCGGCACTGATATATTAATTGACGTTGTAAAAAATATACGTAAAGAGATTATTTCCCTCGGCGGTGAAGTTAATTTCGGCGCAAAGGTTGAAAATATAGAATTTGACACGGTAATAAAATCGGTCATGGTAAACGGCACGAAAATCCCCTGTTCACATCTGATTCTTGCTATCGGACACTCGGCTCGTGACACATACAAAATGCTTTATGACAACAATATAATTTTCGAGCGAAAATCGTTTGCGATGGGTGCGAGAATCGAGCATCTGCAAGAGGACATAAACAAGGCTCTCTACGGCGAATTTTCAAACCATAAAGCGCTGGGGGCTGCTGACTATAAGTTGGTATCACATCTACAAAACGGACGCGCGGTTTACACGTTTTGTATGTGTCCCGGCGGCGTTGTAGTAAACGCATCAAGTGAGCAGAATATGATTGCAGTAAACGGTATGAGTTATTCAAAACGCGACGGCAAAAACGCAAACAGCGCACTTTTGGTTGAAGTAAAACCATCTGACCTTGACGGCGACAACATTTTAGAGGGTATACTCCTGCAGCAAAGCATCGAAAAAAAGGCTTACGATGTGGGCGGCGGTAAAGTCCCCTGCTGTTATGTGGGCGACCTTTTGCAAAAAGATTATGACAAAACAAAAGTTTTGCCGACAGTTTTGCCCAACACAGTACACTGTGATATAAATAACGTTTTACCGAAGTTTATTGTAGACAGCATAAAAGATGCACTGCCCGAATTTAACAAAAAAATAGATGGCTTTGCATCAGCGGATGCACTGCTCACCTTTCCCGAAACGAGAAGTTCGTCACCCGTTCGCATAATACGTGACCAAAGTTATCAGGCGCTCGGAATTTACGGTCTGTACCCATCTGGTGAAGGCGCAGGATATGCAGGCGGAATTACGTCTGCCGCCGTTGACGGAATGCGCTGTGCAGAAAAAATTATAGAAAATTTAAAAAGCGGTCAATGACCGCTTTTTTTATTCTTTTGAAAATCTTTTCCATATAGGCGATGCAACCGCGCACAAAACAAACGCGATAATAGCAAACACTATCCAAAATACAATGGTCACATTCCAGCCGTAGTTTTGCGCCACAACACCAAACAGGATATTGGCAACAACCGCGCCGTATGACGCGATTGCATTTACAATTGATGCAACCGATCCCGAAAAGCCGTACTTTGCAAAGTGCGCGGGAATAACCACGTCAATAAGCTGATGTCCGGCATACATCATAGTTGTGATGATTGCAAGAAATATAACAATAGGTGCTACCGAGATCTTGCCGATAAGGAGTAGTGCCACCGTAAACGGCACCGCTATTAAAAAACAAAGTCCCGATGCAAAAAACGAGTTCTTTGTGATTTTTGGATAAAGAATACCCGCAATAAATATACCGCCAAGGTTAACAAAAACAATTGCGGTTGTGAGTATACTGGCGAAACTGGGTGATATTCCCACATAACTTTCGGTAATCATTGTCGGCACCCATGCTTTTACACCGTTATCAAGTGCGGTGCGCATAAACGACGGGATAAGCAGTAATAAAAGTCCGCTTGATACAAGTATTTTTGAAAAACTGTGCGTTTTTTCTTGCTGTGATGTATCCTTATCGTCATAAAGATGCTTTTGATACTCATAATGAAGTTTCACACATGCGGTTTTTGTCTTTACTACTACAATTCGCCACATCACAAACGTAAGCGAAAGGATTATAAATGTTAATATAAAAAGTGTCTGCCAACGAGAAAAAGCAAGTACAACCGACGCGAACAGATAGTTAAGAAGCATACCCCCGCAGTAGCAAAACGATATCGCACTCATTGCCGAGAAAGTATGGCTGGGATGCAAAAACTCGGTTATTATACGCAAAATTGCAGGCCAGATCGCAAACTGAATAAGACCGCAAAAACTCCACAGCACAAACATCATTACAAAACTTTTCGAAAACGCCATTCCCAGTACCGAGATAGCCGTACCTATAAGCGTCATGTTAACAAGTTTTGACGGTTGAACTTTATCAACAAGCTTTGCACCTACGAGTTGTGCTGTACCGTAGAAAAAGTAAAAACTCGCATTGATTATGCCCGCCTGCGACTTATCAAAAACACCTTCGGCAATAATTGAGGCAATTGACGCGGAGTACGCGCTTTTTGTCATCGAAACTACAGCATAAAGTATCCAGCTTGTAATAAATAATATAAGACTTGCGCGTTTTGTATCTGTAATTTGTTTCAGTTTCATACTACACCTTCTTACTCTAAAACAAATTATAAACTCATTTTGCATAATGTCAATAACCATTTAAAAAGTTAATGTGCAGAATCGAATGATTCTGCACATATTTATTTGATAAAATAAGGTTGTGACAATGCGCCGTCAAAGAGATATACATCTACATTGTCGCTGATATCGACACTGCGATATTCGGAACTTGTCACCTTAAATCTGTATATCTTATCGTTTATTTCAAGCATAAGGTAATAACGATCTGCGCCTCTTGTCCTGCGGATTTCGTCTTTTGATAGCACTGTTGCGCTATACGTTTCGGGTTTTGAACTGTCAAGACAATAATTTAAGTTTTTAACGGTTACGATAGTCACAAATGCAGTTGCAATTACAGCAATCAGAATTAATAGTGCCTTGTTTGAAAATTTAGGACGTTCAAATTCAATCTTTTTTATAAACAACAAGACTGCCAGAATTACTGCAACTGCTGCCGCTATTATGATTGATATAATTTTTAACTTGTTGTCACCGTTCAAAAACACATATCTGCCGGTCACGGAATACAAACCACAAAATATTGCAAGATAAAAGATAACTTCGTCATTAAACGTGTCTTTATTTGCAAAAAACTTGTATATTCCATAACCGATCGCCACCAGAAAGTAAACGGTATAAATCAGAATAACAGTTTTTCGTTGCAAAAATAGGTTTGAAATATATATTGCTATATACAGCGAAAGATAAATCTTATCAAAAATGCTTTTCGGTCCGTTTTTATAAAACCAGGCAAAATATATAAGACACGCCGCGCTGAGCAGTACAATTACGCTAATCAATACTCCTTCCAGACCATAGAAATTAAACATAACCATAGTTGAAAGAATTACGGCAAGTGTAAAAAATCCCTCTTTCGAGTTGACTTTACCTTTAATCATATTACTGTTCTGTCACATCAGTTACGGTTTCGGTCTCGGGTGTTTTCTGACCGAGGATTGAAGGGAGAGACATACCCGCCATCGAGAACACCTCGTTAAGCGGAGGTACCGACTTCATCATACCCGAGATAAAGTTTGCAGTAGAGGTCTTTCCGTCACCGTTCTGACCGCCATCCCATACTGTGACTTTATCAATCTTAATATTCTTGATTGCATCAACCTGAACACGCATAAGTTCTTCGAGCTTGTCGGCAATAAGAAGTTTGAGTGCAGCTTCTGCGTCGCCGTTTGCTGATTTTACAATTTCTGCAAAACCTGATGCCTGTTTTTTAAGTATTTCTTCAACACCGCGAGCTTCAGCTTCCATCTTTGCATAGATAGCGTCAGCTTCACCCTTTGCTTTGCGGCGGATCTGCTCAGCCTCAGCCTCGGCGGCGAGTTCCATCTCACGCTTTTTAGCCTCGGCTCTTACGATAACGTCAGCCTCAAGAGTTGCCTGTTCTTTATCGCGTCTTGCTTTTTCGGCAGCCTGTTCAGCGGCGTATGATTCTTCAAGGGCTTTAGCAGCCTGTGTTTTTTCGGCAGTAGTTGCAATCTTTAATGCCTCAGCTTCTTTTTCTTTAAGAGCAGCCTCTGACATGGCAATTTTCATCTTTGCCTCATTTTCACCTTCAATAGCAAGTGAATCTGCCTTTGCAACTTCAATTCTCTGTTCCTTTTTAGCGTTCGCCTCACCGATAGAACCTTCTCTATCCTGCTCGGCAACGCTCTTTTTAGCATCGTTTATAGCTTTTGCAGCCGCCTCTTTACCAAGAGCTGCGATGTAGCCCGATTCGTCACTGATATCGGTAACGTTAACGTTAATGAGCCTAAGACCAATCTTTTTAAGTTCAGTTTCAACGTTATCGCTTACAGCGGCAAGGAATTTGTCGCGGTTGGTATTGATTTCTTCAATATCCATTGTTGCGATAATAAGACGAAGCTGACCGAAGATGATATCTTTTGAAAGTTCCTGTATTTCAGAAAGCTGAAGTCCCAAAAGACGTTCTGCAGCGTTTTGCATAACACCGGGTTCTGTTGAGATGCCAACGGTAAAACGTGAGGGTACGTCAATACGGATATTTTGCTTTGAAAGTGCGCTCTTTAAGTCCACCTGAATTGATATAGGTGTAAGATCGAGGTAAGCATATGATTGGAACACGGGGATAACAAACTCGGCACCGCCGTGAATACACTTTGCACTGCGGTTTGTACCGTCTTTGTTTTTACCGATAGAACCGTATACTACCATAATCTTGTCAGACGGGCATTTTCTGTATCTTGAACATATCCATACAATGAACGATACCAGAACAAGCACGATGGCTGATACTAATAAAATGATTTCGGGTTGCATAATTTTTCCTCCATTTTTTAATTTATTTATTTACGTTTAACAACAAGAGTTGTGCCGCCACTGAGACCGACAACGATAATTTCGCTGCCTGTCGGTATCGGCTCACCCTCGTCGGTAACGGCATTTTTTTCAACATACGCGCCCTGAAGCATAATGTTGACCTTACCCTCACCCGAGCGTGAAGGTGGGATTTCTAGATATACTTTACCCGCGGCGCCGATTGCATTGCGATTATCAACCGTACCGCTCTGACGAAGCCGCATAACACCTTTAAACATATATGCAATTGCAAACATCATTAAAGCTCCGCATACAAACGCTACAGGCAGTGTTATAAAAAGGTTTATGCCATTTGCAAGCATCGTGGCGCCAACCCAGCCAAACACAACAAAGAATGCAATAATTCCGCGGAATGTAAATATGTGAAGACTGTCGAGTGCCGAAACATCAAGATCGTCGCCCATATCAATATCGTCACCAAAAATTCCGTCGTCGATATCTGTATCTCCAACATCGGTGTCAAAGTCGGCTTCCGCACCGTCATCAATGCCAAAAAGCATAGATACGGTCTGAATTAACAAAACAAGTGTTGCAGGAATTGCAATACAGTAAAAAATCTGGGTTCCGAGCCCAAGTGACTGCCACCACTGCATAATTGCCATAATAAATCCCCCTTTAGTTTAAGCGTGATAACATTTCTTTTGAACTATCACGAAGTTGCGATGATGCGTGTGCATACATAATAACCTGTAGAATATTTATAAGTTTGTTTTTTGCATCAGCAATTTGCGAATCAAAGCCTTCTACCGCTTTTTTTGCAGCATCTGCGACCGACTGTGCATTTGTAAAATCAATACCTCCTACAGCAAGCATATCAACAAATATATGATACAGTTCGTCGTCACTTATAAGGTCATCAGTCGGGTCATTCGGGTTGCCGACAATGATATTTATAAGATTGCAAATCGAGTCAATCTGCAATGTTTCACGAAGCATATTAATAATTATTATTCTTGAAAATTGCTGTCTTGAATAAAGTTTTTTAACGGGTGGTTCCACAAACTTGCGCCGAACCCAATTCTGAACAATATACGGCTCAAGCCCCGTCATAGCACAAACCTGTGACAGTGATATTCCGCCCGAGGCAAAAATGCCGTCAAACAACACCTTTGAATTGCCAACGCCAAGGCAAGTTACCTCTATTGTAGTTCCGGGATATGTTGCCGTCATATTTTCACCTCCGTCGTACTGTTTAATATCATATTAGCACACAATCACGTGATTGTCAATAGATAATCACGTGATTGTATAATAAAAAATTCGTGTCACAATCGACACGAAATCCTACCTATTTTAAAGAGAGTAAAAACAAAAACGAAATGACCCCTCTGACCGCACTTTCTTTACAGCGTTTTACCGGTCAAGGGGTCATTTCTGTTCTCCCTTAATATCTAACATCGTTTAACCTCACTTTCGAATACTCAAGACTTTTAATTCTTTTTTAAAAACACATTTAATCTGAATTACTATAAAACATCTATATAAATCTCGTACGGTGAGATGACCCTTTTTTACGTTAAACTTTTTACTGTGCTTTTAAAATTTGGATTTAAGAATTTTAAAAAAGTCTTTGCTTAAGGACGGGTTATTTCTTTACCGACCGTTTGTTAACCCTTTAGGTCTTTTTAGAACATCGGTATCACCTTTTCCTTTCTTGTCTATATGTTAACACACTTTTTTTCATATTACAATATGTAATGGTGCATAGAGTTTTTTACACTATTTTGTGCATTTTGCAGAAATAATTTGAAAATAGTTGACTGTTTTTGTTTGATATGATATCATAATTTTATTGAGCGCTTTTGAGCGCCTTTTTTTGTGGACATTTCAATAATTATTATATATAATATGAATACTACTTTAAAAGGAGTTTTTTATGAAGCTTAACACAAAACGAACAGTTCTTATCGGCTTTGCGTTTTTGTCAATCTGCGCTTTCTGGCAGTTATACGACAACCTTGTGCCGAAAATACTTACAGAAACATTTAATATAGGTGAGAGCTTGTCGGGTATCATTATGGCAGCCGACAACATACTCGCGCTCTTTTTGCTCCCGCTTTTCGGCGGTCTTTCGGACAAGTGCCGTGCAAAGATGGGCAGACGCCGTCCGTTTATTCTTTTCGGTACTCTTGCGGCGGTTGTTATTATGATGACACTCCCCATTTTAACCGACAGTTACCATAACAGCCCTGCGTCGTGGAAAACGGTTTGCTTTATTATTGGCCTTGGATTACTCCTCATTTCAATGGGTACCTACCGCTCTCCTGCGGTGGCACTTATGCCTGATGTAACCCCCAAACCGCTAAGAAGTAAAGCAAACGCTATCATAAACCTTATGGGCGCTCTCGGCGGCATCATTTATCTTATCTTAACAACATTTTTATACAAGACAAAATCGGATGTATACGTATCCTACCTTCCGCTCTTTGCAATAGTAGGTGCCATTATGCTGGGTGCACTTGCAGTAGTTATGTTTCTTGTAAACGAACCAAAACTCTGCGCCGAGCAAAAGGTCTATGAGGATGCACATCCCGAAGACAACCTCGTAGAGAAAACCGAAACAGGCGAGGCTCTGCCCAAAGATGTTAAACGCTCACTCGCATTTTTGCTCGTTTCAATTGCACTATGGTTTATCGGCTATAACGGTGTCACCACCTGGTTTTCGGTTTACGCCACAAAGACATGGGGTATGACACTCGGACAAGCCAACACCTGTCTTACAATTGCAACAGCGGGTGCAATCGTAAGTTACATCCCGATAGGTAATATCGCAGGTAACATAGGCAGACGCAAGACTATACGTTTTGGAACACTACTGCTTTCGGCAAGTTTTGGTGCCGCGTTTGTGTATACAATGATTTCTGACAAATTCAGCCCTATTCTCTATGCACTTTTCGTACTTGTCGGCGTTGCGTGGGCGGCAATCAACGTAAACTCACTGCCAATGGTAGTTGAAATGTGCAAGGGCAGCGAAGTCGGCAAATTCACGGGCCTTTACTACACGTTCTCGATGTCGGCGCAAATTGCAACACCCATTGTTGCAGGCTGGTTGCTTGAAAACATCTCCTATAAAACACTCTTCCCCTATGCAACAATATTTGTGTTTGCATCGTTTATAACAATGGCGTTTGTACGTCACGGCGACAATAAGGTCGAGACCAAAAAAGGTCTTGAAGCCTTTGATGTGGAGGACTAAGCCTTGGAAAATGTAATACTGATTGTTTTGCTTATAATCCTGGCATATCTTCTTGCTCTTGACGGTAGACGCGGACACACAGACCTTGAAAAACTCAAAAATTTCCATTATGCCCACCGCGGTCTGCACGGTGACGGTGTTCCCGAAAACTCAATGATGGCATTTAAAGCTGCAAAAGAAAACGGTTACGGCATCGAACTCGACCTACATCTTTTAAAAGACGGCACACTTGCAGTATTCCACGATAACACTCTCACACGAACAACAGGTCTTGACGGAAAAGTCGAAGATCTTACCAAAGCAGATTTAAAAAACATTCATTTAGAAGGTACAGATGAGACTATCCCCGAATTTTGTGATGTCTTAAAACTCTATGACGGCGCGGCTCCGCTTGTTATTGAGTTAAAACCCGTTGGTAAAAACCACGCCGAACTTGCAAAAGCTACTTGTGATGCATTAAAGGACTATGACGGTGCATATTGCATCGAGAGTTTTGACCCACGCGTACTTTTATGGCTAAAAAAGAACAGACCCGAAATAATTCGCGGTCAGCTTTCGCAAAACTTTTTAAAGTCAAAGGACAAACTTGCGCTTCCCTTAAAAATTGTGATGACGTTGCTTTTGACCAACTTTTTAACAAAGCCCGACTTTGTGGCATACAATTTCAAGCACAAAAAGGAATTGCCTGTTAAAATATGTGAAAAGCTGTGGGGACTGACAATGGTCGGCTGGACAATCCGCGACAAAGCCACTCACGATAAAGCGATAAAAGAAGGTTGGCTTTCAATATTTGAATATTTTAAACCATAAAAAAAGACCCTTTCGGGTCTTTTTTTATTCATCGTCAGGCTTCCAGGGGCCGTCGTATGCATTTGTGGTACTGAAATCATAGTGCTGTGTATACATCGTCTCGCGCATTTCGGGCGGGATGTGAGAAGGTACCTTTTGCCATTTTGGCAATGTACTGTCGTCTGTTACAACAGGAAGACACGCGATGCGAAGTCGCGCACAGCCCATCGGAATAAGCTCGATTGTTTGTTCTGTTTCGTCGCAGTAGACGGGACTTTGCTGTAACTGTGACGCGCAGGAATCCTGCAGTTGCCACTCGGGAATTTGCTTTGCCTTTGCATGTAGTACAATCGGTGGATTTTTCTCGTCAAACGGTTGTGCTGGGAGTTCTTTTTCCACCGATGCGATGGTTATCTCGCCGTTTCTTACAATCCCGTAGTTCCACGGCGAATCAGGCAAAATCTCGTAGTTATCCCACAGATGCGGCTGTGGATGGTTATATGCAAGTGCGTCTTTTGGTACGCGGTATTTTTCTTTAATACGTACTGAATATGTAAGCGGACCCATATCGACACTGACGCTGCCGTTTGCCGCCCACTTTGTGAGTGAAATTTCCATGCCGAACGAAAGTATGAGTTCCTCTCCCGTTTTCCACTCGCGTTCAACTCTGAGCCAACCGCCCTTTTGCGTACCCGTAGCGATTACCTTGCCGTTAATTCTGCAAATATAAGCGGTGCACCACTCGGGGATTCTGAAGTATAAGGGGCGGGTACCGTCAAAGCCGATTTCAACATTTACTGTGTTTTTAAACGGATAATCGGTTTTGACTTTAAGCGAGATATTATCAGTGTTTATCTCACACGGTGCATACAAATTTGCCGCAAGGCCGCCATCGCACGTTTTTTGCCATAAATTAAGCACGTACCACGGCCAGCCCATACCGGTATTGTGTCCGCAACAGCGATTATTTGGTGTCATAAGCTGATACGAACGGTCATGACTTTCACTTCCGTTATAGGTTGCCGCCATCGTGTAGTTTGACAAAATCGGTCCGTTTGACGATGTGAGATAGCGAATTTGTTTATAATCGGGCGTAAAGCAGACGGCAAAATGATTTAGCATCACGTCCTCCACTCTGTCGGCGTATATCGTGTCTCCACTTATACGTGTAAGCGAATAGAAGTTTTTTGCCAGTTCGACGATGCCGCACGGCTCAAACGACTGTCTCGGGTCTATGGCGCCGTTTCGAATTTGCTCATCTGCTGCAAAAATGCCGCGCGGAGTCTGTCCCCACACCATTTTAAATTTCTGATATTCGTATTCCGAACGGTCAAAATGTTCCTTTTGTCCCGACTGTTGTGAATATATTGCATCGTATGCAAAGCGCTGTGAAAAATCGACCGCATGGGTGCCAACGTAGCCTGAGGTACTCTTTGCAATTGCACGGTGAACTCGGGTTGCAAGTGTCAGCGCGGTTTTGTCGTTTGTTTTGCGATAGTACCAATAAAGTGGCTCAAGCATATCGCCTGCGCGGATTTTTTGCCAACGAAGCTTTCCGTCGTCAAGCGGCGGTAAAAACTGCTCGTCCGAAAGCGAAAGGCAAAACTCAAAATACGCCTTAAAAAGTGGTAGCACCCGCTCGTCATTTGTGTAGTCATAATAGAGGCAGAGCATATCCGACAGCATCATATTTGGATATAGGTCGGGGATAGCATCGCCGTTTTCGGTCTGTTTAAACGTCTTTAAATATGCAGGACCAAACCAACCGTCACTATCCGCGCTTTTAAAAATTGCTTCGATATAGGTGTGTGCGATATCAAGCATACGCTTATTGTCAAGCAACACTGCAAGCGGATAAAAGCCACGAAGCCAGTACGGAATTTCCTCCCAGCCTTTTTTAGTATCTGGGTAAAGATAGCCGTTGCGATCCTCTTTAAAGTACGGACTGTACTCGTAAAGCCGTCCTGTTATGCCCTCCGACATAAGCTTTAACTGATTATAAAGCCATCCTTCGCGACACTTTATCTCGCCAAGACAAAGTGGCAATAGGGGATTTTGCATAAAAGCGTCGGTGTTTGATATTTTTTTAATAAACTCACTTTTCATAAAAATCGCTTCAAGAATACAATTTTAAGTTATATATAGTCGTGTAAGAACCTTATTCTCAAGGAAGGTACCCAAGTTATATAATGCAGAGCCTTGTGAAATTGTCCCACGGACAATTTTTTGATTTAATCTCTCGGATAAGGCGGGTCTTCGATGGGTGCAATTTCGGTTGTTGGAATAAGGTCTTTTTCAAGATAATATTCAACAATTGACGGCTCGTTTGCCACAGGCTCTATGCGATAAAGCGCCATTCCGCCCTCGATAAAGTTTTGTGTAAGTGTGCGGGTGCTATCGCAAATAACTCTCTGCTCACCGTCCTCACGGCTCACCTCGTATACGCGCATATCCTCTTTAAATTCAAGAGTAATATCCTTAGCATTAAGATAGTCGCGGTTAACAACCATAAGATAGTCGTTGCCGTAACTGTCGGTAAGTTCCGAAATTGAAGTACGATACGGAAGTTTGCCTGTAAGCAGTTTGCTTTCGCTCATAGGTGTGCGGAGATTTTCCATATACGGACAATCGGGAAGCAGTGCATCGTCGTGGATTACGTGAGTACATTCGAGTGCCATAAGTGTTCTGCCAAGCTCTGCAAGTTCTTTGTGAATTTGCTTTATATCTTCAAAAAACTCACCGTGACCGCCCTTTTCGTCAATAACACAATGTTGGGCGGTATACTGCTGAAGACCCTTTACGCCGTAAAGGAGTGCTGAGTGCATCATAAGTCTTATCATCGGGAAGATATAAAACTCCTCTTTATGTAAATTCTCACCCTGATAATAAAACCAGAACGGAACGTTACGTTTTTTTGATGCGCGGCGCACGTACTCAAGGTCGCACCACATAAGTGACTCGTCAAGCTGACGCTCTTTGTCGTGCTCTTTTGTACCTACAGGATAATAGTCAAACGACATAACGGGCGGGTCGATTATATCGAGGAAGTTGTCGATATATTTTGAGTAGTTGCCGTCTTTCCAGTAAAAGCGTCTGTTATAGCTCGGGTTTGCCACAGTAAAGGGAAGAGCAGACGGTCTTTCGCGCTCACACATATCAATCATCTTGCGTGTAACCTGCATCTGCTCGATTGTTGTTGGCTCGTCCCAGATATAGTAACCCACAACCGATTTCCAACGGCGCATTTCATCCATTGAACCGAGCAGGTCGTTTGTTTTACAAAAAATGTTTTTGGGACCCATACCGCCATAGCGCATAAGGTTTTGATAAATTATTCCGATACCGAGTTGTTCTGCCATCTGCACAGCTGCCTTTGCACCGGATGGACTTGCCCAGCCGAGTTCTAAAAGGTTAAAGCCCGCATCGTAGCAAGTTTTAACGCTTCGGCGCATAATTCTGTCGTCTTCGGGTGTGTTTTTTTCAAGACCGAGAGGTCCGGGACAGAAGTTTGACAGAACAAAGTTGTCCTGTTGCCACAGTCTGCGTGGATTTGAAAGCGGAAAACGTGGTAAAAGTTTATGTTTCATATTGTAACTCCTTTTGAGCATATTTTTTATTTAATTTTTTCACTGTCGGGAAGTAAAATACCAATGTCGTAGCAATTGTCAAAATCCAACCTACCGGCCATACGAGGTACAAAAAGGTCATATTGGGGCAAAGCGGGAAGATTACATATACCCACACAAATCTGAAAAGGCACATATACACAAGTGTGCAGACGGTAGGGATAATGGGACGTCCGAATCCGCGCATGGTAGAATCTAAAACTTCTTTTATACCGCAGATAAAATAGGTGCTTGAAATAATCACCATCTTCTGACAAGAGAATTTGATAACTTCGGGATCGACCGACATAATCGACGACAACTGAGGCGAGAATATTGCCGAAAGTGCGCCGAGTGTGGCACCCAGAACCGTCGTTATGATTATTGATTTATAAATGCTTTCTTTGGCGCGTTTTACGTTGCCGACAGAGATGTTTTGGGATACGTATGACAACGTTGCATACGAGGGAGACACCGAAACATTATACAAAACGCCGTCAAACTGATTTGCAATAGAAATACCCTTTGTTGCCGCCGCACCAAAGCTGTTTACCGTTGCGGTGATAACCGTGTTGGCGAGTGAATAGAGCGCACTCTGAAGTCCCGTCGGCACACCTATAAACAGAATTTCTTTGAGTTCGTGAGAATAAAATCTAAAATATTTAAATTTAAAATGAACATGGTCTTTACCGCTAATAAGCACCGAAAAAGTAAGTCCGGCAGCAACCGCATTTGAAATGATTGTGGCAATACCCACGCCCTCCACCGTCATATCAAAAACGCTTATAAAAACGATGTTTAAAACAATTTTTAAAATACCCGCGATTGTGAGATACACCATTGGTCTGCTAGTATCACCGTCAGCACGAAGTATTGATGCACTGAAATTATAGAGCATTATAAACGGCACCGCGCAAAAGTATATTCTGAAATAAAGCACCGCATCGGGAAGCAAACTTTCGTGGCAGTTTGTCCACACAAGAAAGGTCTTTGAAAAAATAAGTCCGAATATCATAAGCGCAACACCGCTCACGGCTGCAAAAAGAATTGAGGTGCCGACCGCTTTGTCCGTATCAATTTCCTCGTGGCGACCGAGATGCTTTGCAACAACAACGGTAGAGCCTGTTGCGATACCTATAAGCAGTCCCGTTGTGAGTGAAATCAGTGTACTTGATGCACCTACCGCGCCAACCGCATCGTCGTTTACCATAACGCCGAGAACCGTCATATCGATAATACTGAAAAGCGACTGCAGTACGTTCATCACCATTATCGGAATTGTCATCGAAACAAGGCCCCTGAATATCGAGCCTTTGAGCATATTAACCTCTTTAGTTTTCACAAAAAACACCTCGCAACTTGCGTTTTGACTCATTGTAGCACCAATAAATCAAAATTGCAACATTTGACAGGCAATTTTATTTTTTATATAATGAAATTAACCAATAAACAAAAGGAGGAACACTTATGATAAAACGAATTACAGGAATTATAATCACTCTGGTGCTGATGTTCACTGTTTTTCCTGTCGCTTTTGCGTACAGCGACACAAGCGGAACGTACGGATACAATCTGACGTGGGTGTATGACACCCAAACAAAAACGCTCACCCTGAGCGGTGAGGGTCAGATGGAAGACCGCGAAGACGACGGCTCACCGTGGTATATGTTCAAAGAAGAGATTGAAACTGTTGTTCTGGATGAGCGGATTACTGCGCTTGGTGTTTCTGCTTTTTCAGGTTGCAAAGCACTCAAATCAATCGTTATCCCCGACGGAGTTAAATCAATAGGCAACCGCGCATTTGCGAGTTGCACATCACTAAAGCAGATTGAAATTCCCGATTCGGTCGAGCGTATTGGTGACTATGTGTTTAATCTTTGCGTATCACTTACGTCAATAACAATACCCGACAGTATAACCACCATCCCTAACCGCGCATTTTCAAACTGTATTAATCTTGCCAGAGTAAACCTACCCGACACACTGGTCAACATCGCTCACAGGGCATTTTACGGATGTAAAGGCATCAAAGTTATTTATTTGCCACAAAATATACAATCGATCGAAAGCGGTGCATTTGAAAGTTCTTTTGTTGAAACGGTCTACTACAGCGGTTCAACAGCCGACCAAAAAAATTACTATGCTTTGCAAAACGCAAGAGAACTTGATAACGCATTGTGGGTCTATGAGGCGGAAGGGATGCCCGACCATCAGTATGATGATAAATATGACAAAAACTGTAATATTTGCGGTGAACTAAGAAAGGTACTCACAGATACTACAAAAATATTTTCGGATGTCTTTAAAAATTCGTGGTTTAGAGAATATGTTGATTATTCATATACCCACGGTATATTCACAGGCACGACCGACACCTCATTTTCACCGAACGACAACATCACACGCGCACAGTTTGTGCAGGTACTTGCAAATATTTCAGGCGTTGATACCACCGACCGTAACGTAACAACATCGTTTAAAGACGTACCCGATAAAAAATGGTACTCAGCCGCAGTAAAATGGGCGAGTGAAAACTATGTTGTAAACGGTATGGGAAACGGTGAATTTGCACCAAATGCAAATGTCACCCGCGAACAGATGTGTCTGATGCTTGTTAATTTTGCGCAGTTTAAGGGCATTACTCTCAAAAAGGTTGAAAATAAAGAGAGTTTTGTTGACGACGGTAATATAAGCAAGTGGGCAAAGAGTGCAGTGTATACCTGTCAACAGGCAGATATAGTAAACGGTAAAGGCGCAGCAAGATTTGACCCAAGAGGCACAGGCACACGAGCCGAAGCCTCGGTTATGTTTGCAAAATTCCACAAGAATTATATTAATTGAATGTAACCTTTTGCAGTTACGAATGCATATTTATGATATAATCAACCAAAACGGAGAAAAATTATGAAGCGTTATCGTTGTCCAAACTGTGGTGAGCCGTCTATTGATGCGTTTACCAAAAACACAATACACTTGCACAAATACAACCAAAGCTTTTTACGCCGTATCAATAAAGAAGAAATGTGGGAAATATGCCACGATTGCAACAAGCCATATACCATCCGTGCGCCGTACAGGAATATCGGATTCAAGATTTTTGAGGTTATAATCGTAATTATTCTGTTTACAATACTGCTTGTTCTGGGGTTACTGACAGCACGTTTTAAAGTGCTGATCATACCATTTATATTTTGCGTACTGATTATTGTGCCGGCTTTTGTATTTGGAATAAGTTACCTGGAAAATTCAAAGTGCAATGCCGTTGAGGTAGATGCAGACACGCACAGATTAATTGAGCCTATACCTAACGTATTAGTTGACCTTGAAGAAATTGCAAAAGATATACACAATTATGACATACACTCGCTGAAGTTTGACACAAACACATATAATGTGGTATTTCTCGAAAGATTTAAAGACAGACTTGTGCCGATAATGTTTTTAAAAAATACAAAAGAGCAGATAACACCCATCGCCGCAAAGATAATAAGGATTGAATTTTTGCCACAAGAACTTCTTTTTGTAGGCAGTAAATTCAAAATTATCGATACAAGCGGCAACATCATCGGCAAGGGCAAAATACATAAGATAATTTAATCATACCCCACAAAAGCCACGGTTTTTTGGGGAGACTGAAAAAAAGGAATGGTAAAAACCATTCCTTTTTTATTATTCAAAAGAATCTAAATCAAATTTCCAGTCGTCGCGCTTTTTGAAAGGGGTCTTGAATTTTTTGGTAAGCACACCCTTCCCTTCAAGATGACTGTAACACGCCATATCACACGCTCTTCCGCAGATTGAGCACTGGTACGCATGTTGAGCGGGCGGATAGAAATAGATATTATCAAGAATTTTCTTTGCTGTTTCGGGAGTTACCTTGGCTTCACCCGCAATAATCTCGAGCCTGTTGTCAAAGTTTGCAAACGCATCGGGCGGCATAAACGGGTTTTTTGTGCCGTTAGCACCGTTGTAGTATACCGCGCACTGCCACGGATCAACCGTGCCGTTATCTGAGATTGCCTTGCCCGGACACGCCGCCTTACACTTGCCACAGTTATCGCAAAGATGCGGTGCCTTTATATCGGTTGCGTCAAATTCCGCATCGGTGATAATAAAGCAGAATCTCACCATAGGACCGAACTCGTCTGTTAAAAGCGCACCACTGAAGCCTTTTTCACCAAGACCGCACTTTACAGCGCAGTCAAGAAAATCTATTTGTGTTTCGGCACCCTTGTTGCGATAGATTGCGTCGTACGCAACCTCGGGGTTGGTGCTGTCTTTTTGAGCCATAATCTGCTGATGACGGCGCTGAGGAAGTGCAATAAAGCCGTTTTCTTCAAGCATCATCGACACTTTAAGCTGTGCCATCGGCATAATGGTTTCTTCCATATTTTCGACAGCCATTGTGGTGTACTGATAATAGGTGCTCCCCTCTTCAATACCGCGGTAAATTCCGCGAAGAATACGGAATGCAAGACCGATTACCGTTTTTGCATTTGGCATAAGTTTTAAAACGGGGTCATTTTTATCAAAGCGCGATATGGGGGCAAAACCGACGATATCTGCGCCGTTTGCTTTTGCAATTTCAATTACTTTGTTTTGCATTTCATTCTTCCCCCTTTATATGTTTATAACACGCAACGTCGCATTTTCTGCCACAAAGACAAGGTGAATATCCCCACTGCGTGTTGGGTAAAAAGTCAAGTTCCTTATAAATCGCTCTTGCCGACTCGGCATCAAAACGCTTTTTGCCGTTTAAAATATCGTCACGTTCGGGATTATCCTTTAAAAAGTCATCGGTAATAAACGGATTTGACTTGTGTGCACCTTTGTAATAAACACTGCACTGCCAGGTATCAAGTCCGGTTTCGCTTATTGCTTTACCGGGACAGGCTGTAATACACTTACCACACTTGTCGCAGATATTTTCCGAAAGTTCCTCATCGCACTCAAGCGGCATATCGGTAATAATAAAGCAGTAGCGCATAAACGGACCGTATTCTTTATTTATAATCTTGCCCGAAAGACCCATTTCACCAAGACCGCAAGACTTTGCCGCCTTGCCAAAGTCGATTATAACGTCGGGGGCGGGTTTGCCGTCCTCAACCGCTTCTGCGTGAACCAGTTCGTATGTATCAACCACCTCGGGATTGGTGGTTTTGTCACCCTTTATACGAAGGTTGGGGATTGCCTTTTGTAAACAAGCGTCATACCCCTCATCCTCAATCATACCGCCGATTTTTAGCAGAAATATCTCGGCAAACTCCTCATCAAAATATTTTACGCCGAGAGTTGTGTATGTATAGTACTGTGTATTTTGATCCATTGTCATATAAAGACCCTTTGGCACCAGAAAACCAAAACCGATTATGCATTTTGCGTTAGGTAAAATCATTCTCGGGTCGCGCTGAGGGTTTGGCTCATCATACACCTTGCCGATTTTACAAACGGTGGCGCCAAGCTCACGCGCAATTCTCTTTATATCCTGTGCGTTCATAAAACACTTATCCTTTCTGTGTTATCTTTGGAGGTATTGCTGTTTTCAACAACAAGCACCGTGGCATCAGGGCTTACAACAATGTGATGCCACACGCCTTTTTTTATGTTGTACACCTTGCACTTTTGCATAGTATAGGGGGTATCGTTTTCGTAAAGAGTGGCTTCTCCCTCCAAAAGTACAAAGCACTCATCAGTTTCAAGGTGACGTTCTTTTACTTTAAAATCTGCAAATCTGTCACTGTAGCGAAGTAGCCCTATCTTCCAGCCCTCAAACGACATAACTGCTTTAAAATCATCACCTGTATAGTCAAAAATCTCCATTATCGGTCAAGCCTCCACGCTTTTTTGGTGCGTAAGGGTTCTTTGAATCTGCCTTCCATACAACCGCCTTTTTTCTCAAGCATAGATACACAGGCGCGGATACATCCACCGCACTTTGCCATATTATAGCCTACCCACGACGGAAAATATTTTTGAAGAGCAGTATACACCTTCATAATTTCCTGTTCGTTTGCAACATCGGTCACACCTTCCATAAGATCGAGTGCACCGTCTTCGTTTTTGTCCCACACTTCCTTGGGTACAAAGGGATTGTAGTATCTGCCCGCGTGAGTATAGAATGCGTAACAGCGCCACATATCAATGTCGCCCCACTCGATTTTTTTGCCTTCCATCTCAATTGTGACAGTCTTGCCCGAGTTCATTGCGGGAATACAGCCGCCGGGACACTCGCGCACACACGCACCGCACTTTCGGCAAAGTGGCTCACCGTCATAAATTTTATCGTACTCGTCAAACTCGGCATCAGTGAAAATAAATGCAACACGCTGAAGCGGTCCGAATTCTTTTGTAAGGAGCATTTTGCTCCAGCCAATCTCGCCAAGACCACACGCAACCGCCGCAATTCTGAACTGAAACTGCAAATCGGGTGCAACATTTATATCGCGTGTGGGACGTGTAAACTGCACACTTCTGTGATGAGCGGTTGACGTCTTTGCATTTTCGTTAATTTCAATCTGTTCCTCAGGCGAGAGTGTGTTACCTTCAGAGCCATCCATATCCGAAACACTTCCACGTGCGCCTGTATTACGGTACACAAATGCCTCATAACCCTCGTCTTCAATAACCTTGCCCACCTGATAGAGCACAGCAGGTGCAAAAATCTCGTTTATACCGCCGTATGCCATCGACGGATACTGATAAAACTGTGTACCCTCTTCAATACCGCGCTGAACACCGCGAGGAATTCTAAATACAAAGCCGATGCAACTTTTTGCCTCAGGAAACAAAAACTGAGGATTCATATCGTCGGGTGCGCCCGAAAAACGAGACATCGGTGCAATACCGCAAAGGTCAGCACCCGCGTTTTTGGCAACTTCTTTTATGAGTTTTGAACTGATCATACCTATTCTCCTATCTTTTTTATGATTAGCGGATTTCCGTTTTCAACAACATATGGGTATATGCTGTGAGCGGGTTCAAGCAACCGCAGAATATCTCCGCTGTATTTTTTATTTATGTAACTGCTTAAAACCTCGGTGGGATTTTTGTGTATGCGTGTGGCGAGTTTTGCGGCTGTAACGAGTCCGTCATATCCGTCAATATCCTCGGGTCGCACAAAATTGGTGCGTTCGATAATTTTAAAGATATTTTCTTGTTTTTTTAAAAACTCATGACAGATACCGCCAAAGTTATAGCAGTTATCCATCTTTGCAATCTCCGCCTCGTGCGCCACGAGATTATCGTGGAAATTATGCGCTGAGCAATAGTTAAGGCATCCGCTATTTGCAAGTATAAACACACTTTTACCCTTTGATTTTGCAAAGTCAGAAAGTTCTTTCACCTTATTCTTGTCGCGGTTGAGTTCACGCTTTATATAAAAACTGTCAAAATAGTCAGATAGATAGTCGATGCCTTCAACTGTGCCGATTTCCATATTGACCGACGCGCGCACCTCGATATCCTCAAAGTTGTTTTTAAAAAACTTTGCTATGAGTGGCGATGCAGTAGTGACAGAAGCAAGTCCGAAATTTTGTTTTATATAGTCGGCGGTGTTTCCGATTTTTTCAAAAAACACACGTGACTGGCTGTCTTTGCCATAGCAGTTTGCGTTAAATAAAAGATTTAACGCTATACTGTTTTGCGACAGTTTTTGGAGTGCATTTTTTTGTATTTCAATAAGTTCCCATGGCAAAAGTTCGCTATCGTGTGTCTGCGCACTTCTGCCACTCGCAAAGTCGCCCCACGAAAAATACACCTCGTGTATATGCGAAGCGTTATGAATTATGCAATCCAAAAATCTATCGTCATTTTTTGCAAGTCCTACACAAAATTTAATAACTCTCACCAACTTTTTCTTTTTTATTGATTTTATTACAAAAAACAAATATAATAAAGTTATAAAATCAATATTTTATTGCAAAAAACAAACATCAAAAAAAGACCTGTTATATAACAGGTCAATAAATTCAACGGTTATCTTCAAGTTCACATGCGCCGTCAAAGCACTGTATGTTTTGCATAACAAGATTTTTCATATTTCCTGCAAGACCTACTGCAGCAATTTTTGCACGGGAACGCACATTTTTAATAGTGATATTATACGTTTCGTCACGTGTTGCGTGACGCGGTCCATAAAGATGTGTATCACCCACACGCACAGCATAAATGCCGCGGTCCATGTGCTGTGAAGTCTCCGAAGTATCATACACACCGTCAATCAGAATATCGTGGAGTTTTATATCACCCTGATTAAGCAAACGCACATTTGTACAAAAGGCGGATGTTGAAATATTTTTTATGGTGACATTACAAAGATCAGTCGGCAGACCGCTTACTGCAAACTGTTTTTCAAGTCTGCCGTCAAGAGCAGTAAGCGCTACTGAATCATCTTCGGTAAAACCACTTATGTTTTGTATTTCAATATCGTGACAGCCCTGACGCAAGTCAATACCGTCAGCATTTTTTATAAGGATATCAGCATATTTTCCACGCTTTAGTCCGCGATATTCGTTACCGTCTTCGTCAACTGCAATATCGCACGCCTTAAAGTTTATATCGTGCAGTTTTCCGTTTGCACAATAAACAAAATTAAGTGCCCACCAACGCTGATTGTGGCAATCAATGCCCGATATTTCAAAGCCGTCAACATTTGTGAACAAAATAAGGTTATTTTTCCATATTGGTGGAAGACCGTTTTGAAGCTGTGTTTTTTCGGACAATCCATTATATTTTCCACCGTCGAGCACTGCTCTGTTTTTTCCAATAATTTTAATATTTCGGTCAGTCCCCGCGGTTGTTTTTCCAATTTCGGTGTCATGGTATATGTTTACAAACATATTTGAATAACACCCATCAGCCATTTTAAGATAACAACCGTCCAAAACCAAGGTAAAGTCACTTGGAATTTTTACAGCGGTGTCAATTTCATAATTGCCCACAACTGTTGCAGTATGCTCACCTTTTGCAACAGCATTATTTATAAGTTGTGTAATATATTCAGATCCGTTTGATAAAAACACAATTTTTCGCCTCATCTTTATGATTTAAGTCAAGTATATATTTCTTGCATTTAAAAGTCAACACCCATACTAACGAGACTTTTTCGAATAAATAAAAAATATTTAAACCAGAGGTATTTATGAAGGTTAGTGACATCAATCCGTTTATTCGCTTTGCCGAAAAAATAGCATATAGCGGAAGTTCGGGCACAGTCAACGTTTTTGACTCGCGCATTTTTTATCTTGTGTCAAACAATGCACAAATTGAAATCGACGGCAAAACGCTAAAACTTTGCGAGGGTTCGCTGTTTTATTGTATAGGCGGTAGTTCATACAATTTTTCGGGTGCAGTCGGTTGCGAACTGTATATCCTCAACTTTGACCTTTTTCAAAATCGCAACGATATAAAAAAACCAATTGCGCCTTTTAAAACAAAAGGGAAAGCACCCATATATACAATCGAGGACACAATAGACGACGGCGGAGCGCTGGGCTCGTATATTTTTATCGAGGACGGCTATGAACTTGGCGAAAAAATCAGGGCTATCATAACAGAGTTTGGCTCAAAAGCCCCCTTCTTTTTAGAAAAAAGCGGTGCGTTGTTAAAAGACGTGCTAATCGACATCTACAGAAGCGAAACGCTTATAAAATCGCCCGCTCTTAAAACAATTGAAAAAGTGCGCTCGTTTATACACCAAAACATTGATAAAAAAATAACAAATGCACAACTTGCATATATCGCGGGCTATCACGAATATCACCTGAACCGAATGTTTTTAAAACACGTCGGAAAAACGGTGCACCAGTACATAATCGATACGCGCACCCACACCGCAAAGCGTATGCTTGCTACATCCGATTTGTCGATATCCGACATAGCAGAACTAACAGGATTTAACAGTCCCACCCACTTTTGCAGTTGTTTCAAGGCAAAAACGGGCATATCGCCCGCGCACTACCGCGAGTCAAAACACCGCGATATAATTTAATTGTGATAAAATATATTTTGCTGCGTGTTTAAAGGATACGACACAAGGCGATCTGAGTCAAGATTTTCGTTGTGCATCGAAACAGCCGAAATAGTGCTGTTATTATAAGTTGTGTAATAATACACACCGCGGATTGCATCACACACGCTTGTGTACAGGGTGTACTCGCACTCTCCGTCATTAGTGTAAGTCACACCGCGCGGTTGTTCCACCGATTTTAGTATATGAAATGCCTGGCTCAATGTGTCATCACACAACGAGTTTTGCATTACAAACGCGGCACGTACAAATCTCGACCCGCTCGACATATCGCCCGGCAGACCTATGCCCCCCATACCAAGACTGTAAGGCTTTATTTCAACGCCCTCACAAAATCGGTTTTTGGGGTAGTCGGATGTAACATTAATATAATTCGCAAGGTTATAAAGGTGATAGTCAAACGGCGGGTTGTTTGTAAGCACACCGACGGGATTGTCATAAATTTTGAGTTGTTGCATCGGCTCGACTGTTACACAGCGGTCTTTGTCACAAAGCATCCAGTGAAGCGGTGTATTTTTAAACTGTTCGTTAAAAGATATATCCCACAAATTAATGTTTTTAAGTTCATTTATTGCATCATCAACGTTTTTGCATCTTGACAATATATACGGAATCAACTCAAAAGGCGCAATATTGTTTTTGGCGTTGTCAAAATCGTTATATACTGCATTATTTGGAAAATTAAGACCCGCCATACAAAGCCCCGCCTCGTTAACAGCATCATAGTACAGCGGAAAGCCTTCCGACACCGTTGCAATACCAATTATTGCAAGGTGAGAAACGATTTCTTTACCGTTTTTTAATTTAAAATTGAAGTTACGTGGGGTTACCGTCACCGACTCGTTGTAGTGATAGTATAAATCAAGGTTGCGTCCGAAATAAAAACCATCATTTTTAAATGCAATCGCTGTACACATAACAATCTCCTTATTGACACCTAAGTTTTATTGATATATATTATAATTAACAAAACAGGAGAATTTATAATGAAAGCAATCATAAACGCAAACATAATTTTATATGATAAAATTTTAAAAGACGCTACAATTCTTATTAAAGATGATAAAATATGCGCTGTGGGTCAAAATCTTTCTATAAAAGACGCTGACGAAGTAATTGACGCAAAAGGAATGCTTGTGGGTCCGGGTTTTGTGGATATACATATCCATGGCGACGGCGGCGCAAACAGATGGGAAATCGATCCCCAAAAGACAGCACATCACCACCTTTTACACGGCTCGACCACAATGGTTGCAACAATGAGTTACAGCCAGACAAAAGAGTCGCTTTTAAAAAACACAAAGATTGTACAGGGAATGATTGACGAAGGGCTACTGCCCAATGTTTATGCAGTCAGCTTTGAAGGTCCGTTTGTAAACCCCGAACGCGGCGCAAAATCAAGCCAGTTTGCAAGAGTCGGTCCCGACCCCGACGAGTATCTGCCGCTATATGAGGCGACACGCGGTAAGGTTGCGCAGTGGATGTATGCTCCCGAAATGGATAAAGACGGCTCATTCGGTGATTTCTTAAAAGAAAAAGGAATCACTGCTGCAGTAGGGCACACAAACGCATCGCCAAAGCAAACACGTGCTGCCGTTGACAAGGGCGCACGTATTGCCACACACCTTTTTGATGCGATGGGCTGTCATCTGGGCAACGATTCGTGGAACATCACGGGTACTATACAGGAAACGGCTGCAGTCGGCTGTCTTATCTGCCCTGAAATGATTTATGAACTCATCCCCGACAGTTACGGAATACACGTAAAACCCGCAAATCTAACGCTTGTTTATCAGTTTGCGGGTCCCGACAGAATTGCAATTGTTACCGACTGCACAATATGTGACTATGACCCTGCCGACTACCCCGCCGAACATTTCCGCAGTACCGTCGACCTTAACTACAACGAACTTGGGCAACTTTCAGGCTCAAGGCTCACTATGGACAGAGCTGTTAAAAACTTTAAAGCGCACACGGGTGCAACAGTAACCGAACTTTTTCGTATGGCATCGACAACCCCCGCAAAAGCAATCGGTGTGGATAACGAGGTTGGCACGATAGAAGTGGGTAAATACGCAAACCTTGTATTTTTGGATGACGAACTTAATCTAAAGCAAGTCATTTTCAAAGGAAAAAGCGTTATTGGATAAAAACACAAATAAAAATACGACGGAAAATTCCGTCGTATTTTTTTATAATTCTATTTGCATATTATCAGTTGCAATTTGTGAGGGTACCTCATTTTTAAACTCGTTAAACGAATTTTTTCTGGGCGGATAAAGATGATTAAAATAAAGATTTTTTACATTTTTACCTTTAAATATCGACAAAAGCTTTGTAAATTCAAAATGCGCACTCTCGCAAACGCAAAGGTCAAGCGGTTTTTCAAATACCGAAATCGGAAAATCAGTTTCGGGCTTTGAACTCAGGTCACCTGTAAACAGCACACGATTATTTTCACATTCAACAAGATACGCAAATGAGTTGTTGCAGTGCATCGTTTTAAAGGCGATCACCTTTATTATGCCGTCGTCAAAAATAACGCCCTCGTTTACAGCAAAAAACTCAATTCTGTCACTAAGCGTACTGCCATTTAAACTAAGCCACTCAGCTGTTGTCTTTTTTACACTGTCAACATTATCGGGCACAAATACCTTGGGATTTGATTTTTTATAATACCATCCGCAAAGGTCAACAAACGGCATGAGGCCGTGGGTGTGGTCGCCGTGCATATGCGTTATAAAAACCGCTTTTACACTATCGACCGCAATCCCGTTATCGGCAAAATATTCAATCGGGTTTGTACCGATATCAATAAGGTATCGGTTTTGACCCGACTCAATAAGAGTTGATGTGCATTTTCTTAATTTTTCAGGTGCGCCGTGGCTTGTCCCCAAAAAAGTAATTTTCATTTGAGTCACCTCTTTTTTATTGTAATACAACAGCCGCCTTTAATCAACTTGATTTTTCATATTTTGTATTGTAAAATTCTATAAAAGAGGTAACTTATTATGAACGATAACGCAAAATGGATAACGGACGACAGCTTTTTTGACCGCACTCCGTTAAACGACGTTTTTCACAAAGAAAAGCAAAAGCACACACCCACTCACGACGACGCGCTTTTAAACTCGCATATACTTTTTCGAAAAAAGTTCAGCGTCGGAGAGTTTGAAAAATGCAATATACATATTTCGGCGGACGACTACTACTTTTTATATATAAACGGAAGATTTGTAGGCTCGGGTCCGTCGCCCGCGTATCCGTGGCACTATTATTATAACGATATTGATATTTCGCAGTATATAAAAAGCGGCGAAAACACAATAGCGGTGCACACCTACTATCAAGGACTTATAAATCGCGTATGGGTAAGCGGCGACCACAGACACGGGCTAATCTGTCAGATTTTTTGTGACGGAAACGAGGTGCTTGCATCTGACGGTTCGTTTAAGTGTGTGCGCCATACCGCCTACAGCGTACACGATATCGCGGTCAAGGCACACAAAACACTGTTTTGCGAAACTATCGATTCAAACTCGGCACAAATCGGCTTTGAAAAGCCCGACTTTGACGACAGCGGTTGGCAGTTCGCACGTCAAAGAGAGCACGTTGATTACACGCTCTGCCGTCAAAGTGCACCAATGCTTGTGCATTACAAAATAAAACCGCAAACAATAACCAAAGACAAAAACGCAATATTTATTGATATCGGTCGCGAGATTATAGGCTATCTCAACATAGTTGCAAAGGGAAACAAAAACGACACCCTCACAATCCGCTACGGCGAAGAATTAAACGACGATGGAAGCGTACGCTACGATATGCGCTGTAACTGTCTTTACGAGGACAGATGGATACTGTCGGGTAAGGCTGACAGCTTTTGCGCTTTTGATTACAAAGGCTTTCGTTACGCACAGATACTTACGCCCGAGGACGTAGATATCACCGATATTCACGTTACCGTAAGGCATCTGCCCTTTGAGTGCGTCTGCAACCCCGACTTTAACGACAGCACACTTGCAAAGATATGGGAGTTATGCAAAAACACGATAAAATATGCTTCGCAAGAGTGCTTTACCGACTGTCCTACGCGAGAAAAAGGTCAGTATCTGGGGGATGCGTGTATATCCGCCGTCGCATACGCGATACTCACAGGCAACCCCGAGCCGCTTAAAAAGACAATCGTTGATTTTGCGCAGTCTGCAAAAATCTGCAAAGGTCTTATGGCGGTGTCTACCTGCTCGTTTATGCAGGAAATTGCCGATTTTTCGCTCTGCTATCCGCTCGTTGTACTGTGGTACTATAAACTGACAAACGACCTTTCGTTTATAGAAAAGATTCTGCCCACAGTCGAGGGGATTTTAGACTATTTTAAAGATTACGAGCGTAACGACGGTCTGCTTGCAGGCGTCCATGAAAAATGGAACCTTGTCGACTGGCCGCAGAATATGCGTGATGATTACGATGCTGTAACCGAGGGCGAAATCGGCGACAGCTGTCACAACGTAATAAATGCTTTTTATATCGGCGCCCAAAAATGCTTGAATAAAATGTATACTCTGCTTAATATGCCAACCCGTGATATAACACGCTGCGAAAGTGCGTTTGTAAAAGAGTTTTTCAGAGAAAAAACAGGGCTTTTTGCCGACGAGCCGTCAACCGACCACAGCGCAATGCATTCAAATGCGATTCCGCTTTTATTCTCTATCGGAATCACCGACGAAAACAAAGACGGCATAATCAGTTTTTTAAAGAAAAAACCTATTACCGATTGCGGAACGTATTTTTCGTTTTACGTTTTACAGGCACTAAAGCAAAACGGTGAAATTGAGTCGGTACTTCAAAAAATAAAAGATGAGGGTGCGTGGCTCAATATGCTTAAAGAAGGTGCCACCACAACGTACGAGGCGTGGGGCAAGGAACAAAAGAAAAACACAAGCCTCTGTCACCCGTGGTCGACCTGCCCGATACTGATACTTTACGATATATAAAAAAACTGTGTAGACGAATGTCTACACAGTTTTTATTTATTTTTTGTTCTTAAGATAATTTTCGGGACCGAAATCGTAGAGGTTGTTACCCTCGCTGTCGATTATAACAACAAGAGGCATATCCTCTACATAAAGTTTTCTAAGTGCTTCTGCACCGAGATCTTCGTATGCAACGAGTTCACAGCTTTTGATCTGTTTTGCAAGAAGTGCACCTGCACCGCCGATTGCACCAAAGTATACGCCTGAATATTTTTTCATAGCGTCAACAACTTCGGGAAGTCTTGCGCCCTTACCAATCATACCGCGAGCGCCAACGCTCATCATTGTGGGAGCGTAAGCATCCATACGACCGCTGGTTGTAGGACCTGCAGAGCCGATTACCTGACCGGGCTTTGCGGGTGTGGGTCCAACGTAGTAAATTGTAGCATCGGTGGGGTCAAACGGAAGCGGCTCACCCTTTGCAAGAGTTTCGCACATTCTCTTGTGACCTGCATCGCGTGATGTGTAGATATAGCCTGTAAGAAGTACTGTATCACCTGCTTTAAGTGTTTTTGCAAGTTCTTCTGTTAAAGGTAAAGTAACTTTCTTTTCCATATTAGAGTACCTCCGATTTATGACGGGTTACGTGGCAGTTGATGTTGATTGCGCACGGCATACCTGCGATATGTGTGGGAAGAGTTTCGATGTTAAGACCGATTGCTGTTGTTTTACCGCCAAAGCCCTGGGGTCCGATACCAAGTTCGTTAACCTTTTCGAGCATCTCTTTTTCGAGGTCTGCATAGTAGGGATCGGGATGGCTTGTATTAAGCGGACGCATAATTGCTTTTTTAGCAAGAAGAGCAGCTTTGTCAAATGTACCGCCGATACCAACACCGATTACGATGGGAGGACAGGGGTTGGGTCCTGCAATCTTAACTGTTTCGATAATAAAGTCTTTAATACCCTGAAGACCTGCTGAAGGCTTGAACATACGAACAGCGCTCATATTTTCACTACCAAAGCCCTTAGGTCCGAGTGTAACTTTAACCTTATCACCGGGAACGATCTCTGTATAGATCATAGCAGGTGTATTGTCGCCTGTGTTACCGCGGCGAACGGGGTCTTTTACAACTGACTTTCTGAGGTAGCCTTTGTCATAGCCACGACGAACGCCCTCATTGATAGCGTCAGTAAGGTCGCCGCCTACAAAATGAACGTCCTGACCGATTTCAAGAAATACACAAGCCATACCTGTGTCCTGACAAATCGGAACATTCTCTTTGTCTGCAATGTTGTAGTTCTCGATAATGTTGTCGAGAATACCGCAAGCAATTGAGCCGTCTTCACAAGCACGGCATTTTTCTATTGCTTCTTTTACGTCGCAGGGAAGGTGGTTGTTTGCATCAATACACAATTTTTCAATTGTGTCGGTGAGTTTGCTGACATCAATCTCTCTCATTGTTGCCTCCTAGAATAATATAATTAAGAATTGTGAAACTAATACAACAGCGATAAGCGCTACAGGGTAGGTTGCAGCGTAAGCAGCCGCAACATCCTCTGTACCTGCAGTCTGGATAAGAGTTCCAAGTGCGGGGGTACTTGTCATACCGCC
>JAZKZG010000039.1:0-1623 GCA_045612565.1 Eubacteriales bacterium | reverse complement strand
AATAAAATGTGTGATATGATTATCTTAAACTAAAAATTCTTGGAGATGTTTATAATGAAAGAGATAATCATCAGTTCCGATGGCGATAGTATGGTTTATTTGGTTCCGGATGAAGTAGCCGATAACTTGAAGAAACATTGCGTTTTTTTCGATAAGTGGATGAAAAAAAGTCCCAATGACAAAAGATTTAAAATCAACGGTGGTTGGTGCTTTAATGAAACAGACTTTATTAATTATCTGAATGAGGTCGCTTTTCCTGAGCAAAAATCAGTTTTTGTAAAAAATCTTGGTTGGACAAATCTCGAAAAAAACCTTCCTATAGAATACAAAAATCATCCCTACTTCAATTTTTAACATACAAAACATTTAATACTTATTGCTAAATTAAGCTGTAAACACAGAAAAAAGCAGTATCGCAACAGAGATGCTGCTTTTTTGTTTTGCAATAAAAAATAGGGATTCGAACAGCGAATGTAAAAAACCGCACTATTTTTAACAGTGCGGTTGATTTATTTTATGCGGTTAAGGTTACGCCGAACATTGCAAGAATTTTCTTGAGAAACTCGATTACGTAGTGGAAGTAGTCGAAAATAAGTACGAGGAATCCGCCTTCGCCCTGACCCTCGAGGTTGCCCATATCGGTTGCCTTTGCACCGTCAAAATCGGATGTATGGGAATAAAGCCAAGAAATCATACCGTTGGGGCTTGTGAGAGTAACTGCCTTACCTGTGCCGTCAACAGTTGAAGAATCGGGGTATGCTTTGCCGTCATAACCGAACATATCGTTGTTGACTGCAAACCAAGCATAGTGGTTGCTCTTGCAGGCTGTGCCGTCGCCCATACGTGCTGTACCGAGAGTTGTAAACCTGCAATCAGCCGCAACAGCACTTGTTGCGCAGACATTGTTCCAGCCGGGTACAACGCTGTTTTTATAGTTTACAATCGGGTCTTTACTGCTTGAAGTGAGCCATACGGGGATATCCTTGATAAGCTCTGCCTGAGTCTTTGAGGGTGACCAAGCAGGGCAAATCGGGAAGATTGCGGCAAACATTTCGGGGTAAGCGACAGCCATTTTATAAACCATCTTACCGCCCATTGAGTAACCGCCGACATAAATTCTGCTCAGGTCGATATTATTCTTATTCTTTGCAATAAAGTCATCAATTGCGGCACGTGTGGGTAAAATCATTGAGTTCTCCCATGTGTTGCTCAACTCCTCGCGTGAGCGTATGGCAAGAATAAACGCACCGTCAACGTTGCCGAAACGGCTCTGATACTCTTCACTTGCCCAGAAAGCGACGTAGTTTTTATCAATCTGCTCGCCCGAATAGTTGCCGTCACCAAGACCGTGGAACCACACTACAAGGGGATATTTCTTTGTATCACCTGACTTAACGGGTGAGTAGTACATATAGTCTACGGAATAATCACCTGCAACGGGGCCTTCACCTGCCTGGAATTTTGCACGCAGATCTTTAATCTGTGAGCTGAGGTCAACCGCATTAGCGCCAACCGCAAGGCTGAAAACAATTATTGTCGCAAGAATAAAAGAAATTACTTTTTTCATATTTTATTCTCCTTTACCGATTTGTAATTAAATTTTATCAAAACGAAGCAAGTATG
>JAZKZG010000038.1:0-35207 GCA_045612565.1 Eubacteriales bacterium | reverse complement strand
TGCATAGTGGTTGAATGAGTTCATTGACGGGCTCCAGATGTCGCCGTTTTCGTCAATGCCGTCCCAATGCTCCCAAATGGTAGTAGCACCCATTCTTACAGAATAGAGCCACGACGGATATTTTTCCTGAAGCGCAAGTGTGTATGCAAGGTCGGCGTGACCTGTGTTTGTGAGAGCGTGTAAAAGGTATGGTGTACCAACAAAGCCTGTTGTTAAAGTATCGCCGCGCTCGTGGATAAGGTCGCAAAGAAGATTTGCAACACCCTCGCGGTCTTGTTCTTTACACATATTAAAGTGAAGTGCAAGCACACACGCTGTCTGTGTTTTGCAAACGGGCAAGCCGTCTTTCATATAGTGCTTTTGGAATGCGTCAACAATACCCTTGTATAAATCTTCATAGTATGACACGTCAATGCCGAGCGCCTTACCTGATTTTATAAGTATTTCGGTAGACATAGCAAAGCATACCTGAGCAATATACTTGTGGTCGGTACCGCCCTTTTTGAGTTCAGATGCGCCGTCTCTTGAACTGCCTGCAACACTCGTGTCAAAAAGGTCGAGCGCGAGCCAGTCGCCGTAGTGACGGAACTCACCGTTCCACATATATTTGTCACCGCCAAAGCGGTCAATATAGTTTACGTATCTTTGCATCGATTCAAACTGACGCGAAAGAATATCACGGCTTCCGTACATTACATACATCTGCCACGGGCATACTGTTGCCGCATCCATCCATACGCAAGAGCGGTAGTCCTCGGTCGCACCGAATATGTTGGGGATAACTGAGGGCACCGAGCCGTCACCGCGCTGGTCGAGCATAAGGTCATAGAGCCACTTGTCCATAAACTTTTCAATGTCAAAGTTGTATGCACCCGTCTTTACAAACACCTGTGTGTCGGCAGTCCATCCAAGGCGCTCATCGCGCTGGGGACAGTCGGTGGGTACGTCAACATAGTTACCGCGCTGACCGCGGATAATGTTGTCATAGAGTTTATTGAGCATTTCGCTCGAACACTCAAAGTGACCTGTGCGCTTCATATCCGAGTGAACAACGATAAACTTAAAGTTTTCTTTCTTTATTTCATAGGGGAACTTGTCAAGTCTTACATAGCGTCCGCCCATAAAGGTAAAATGCGGCTTGTAGGTCTGATACCCGTCTTTTGCGATGTAGGTTACCTGCTCTTTTGCGGTGCGCAAGTTTTCGGTATAGAAATTGCCGTGTTTGTCAAGAACTTCAGCAAATGAAAAACTGATTTCGTCGCCTGCTTTTGCATCTTCTAATGTAAATTCGACGTAGCCTACAAGGTTGTAGCCAAAGTCAAGCACAGTTTCGCCCGCGGGGGTGTGGATAACCTCAAGAGCGGGATAGCTTTCGTGTTCAACGATATACTCGCCCTGCTGAGCCATAAGGCGCTGTTTTGCAAGATTTTTCTTACATTCTGCAAAATCACCCGTTGGTGTGGGGGTGATACGTGCATCATATACTTCGCCATCATAAATATTTGACTTGACAACGGGTGTTGTGCATACCTGCCAGGTATTATCGGTTGCAATCTCCGTTACGCTTCCGTCTTTGTGTGTAAGTTCAATAAATGCAATAAGTTTCGGTGACTGAAGTGATCTGATTCGAAACCATGACATATCGTCAATCCAGCCGTGCTGAATTTCAACGTCGATTACGTTGCTTTCGCACAGCATATCGGTGATGTCATACTCCTGATACTGTATGCGGTTACGGTCGCTTGTGTAGCCGGGAGCAAGAATGAAGTTGCCTACGCGCTTACCGTTTACGTGTGCTTCGTAAATGCCGTGGGCAGAGATATAAAGTGTTGCTTTTTCTAAATTCTTTGCCTCAAATTCTTTTCTAAAGTGTGCAACACCGCCATTCTTGGTGCTCTTTTCGTGTGTGATAAATTCTGCTTTAAGTATTTTGTTCATAACAGTTTTCCTCCTAATTATCGCTGTCGAGTTTAAGTACAGCCATAAATGCCTCCTGCGGTACCTCAACGGAGCCGAGTGAGCGCATACGTTTTTTACCTTCTTTTTGTTTTTCGAGAAGTTTCTTTTTACGTGTGATGTCACCGCCGTAGCACTTTGCAAGAACGTCTTTACGCAGTGCTTTTACAGTTTCACGTGCAATAATCTTGCCGCCGACTGCTGCCTGTATCGGAATTTCAAAAAGCTGTCTCGGGATGTGCTCCTTGAGTTTTTCTGCCATTTTACGCGCTCTTGGGTATGCCTTGTCGGTGTGAACAATAAACGAAAGCGCGTCGACAACGTCTCCCGATAACATAATATCGAGTTTTACAAGTTTTGATTCTTTATAGTCCGAAAGTTCGTAGTCAAGCGATGCATAACCGCGTGTGCGCGATTTAAGTGTGTCAAAAAAGTCATATACGATTTCGCCGAGAGGCAATTCGTAGTGGATATTGACGCGGTTTGTGTCAAGATAGGTCATATCCTTAAATATACCGCGTCTGTCCTGACACAGTTCCATAATATTGCCGACAAACTCCTCGGGCGCGATAATATCAGCTTTAACATATGGCTCTGAGGTTGCGGCAATCTCAGACGGATCGGGGTAGTTGGTTGGGTTTGAGATATAGACCTCACTGCCGTCTGTTTTTTTAACAAGGTACGATACCGACGGTGCAGTCGTTATGATATCGAGCATAAACTCGCGTTCAATACGCTCCTGTATAATTTCCATATGCAAAAGTCCCAAAAATCCACAACGGAAGCCAAAGCCGAGTGCAGCCGATGTTTCGGGTTCAAACATAAACGATGCATCGTTTAGTTTTAGTTTTGCAAGTGCGTCTTTAAGGTCGTCATACTTTGCACCGTCAGCGGGATAAATACCTGAGAACACCATAGGTGTACATTCCTTGTATCCCGAAAGCGCCTCGTCACAGGGGTGCTCAACGTGTGTAACAGTGTCACCTACACGGGTGTTTTCAACGTTTTTGATTGATGCGGTAAAGTAACCAACATCACCCGCACAGAGTTCTTTTGTTTGCTCAAGACCGAGAGGACGCATATATCCCACTTCAACAACGTCAAACTCGGCACCTGTTGCCATCATTTTGATTTTGTCGCCGACTTTGAGTGTGCCGTCTACCATTCTTATATAAACGATAACACCGCGGTAACTGTCATAGTAACTGTCAAAAATAAGTGCCGAAAGCGGTGCATTTTCGTCGCCCTTGGGCGCGGGAATGTTTTTAACAACCGCTTCGAGTACGGATTGCATATTGATGTTTTGCTTTGCCGATACGAGCGGGGCGTCTTCTGCAGGAATGCCGATTATATCCTCGATTTCGTGAATACAGCGGTCGGGATCGGCAGAGGGCAGGTCGATTTTGTTTATAACAGGCACAAGCTCAAGGTTGTTGTCGATTGCAATATAGGTATTTGCGAGCGTTTGCGCCTCAATGCCCTGTGACGCGTCAACGATAAGGACTGCACCCTCGCAGGCGGCAAGCGCACGTGACACCTCGTAGTTAAAGTCAACGTGTCCGGGAGTGTCAATGAGATTTATAGTGTAGTTTTTGCCGTCGAGCGCCTTGTAGTCAAGATGTACAGCACGTGCTTTTATGGTGATGCCGCGCTCACGTTCGAGATCCATATTGTCAAGAAGCTGGTCTTCCATCTCGCGCTGTGTTACTGCGTTACATATTTCGAGCAGTCTGTCGGCAACGGTAGATTTGCCGTGGTCGATATGTGCTATTATTGAAAAATTACGTATGTTTTCTTTATTGTTCATCGTTACCTCTGTCTTCGTCGGGGATTTCGTTAAGATATTTATCAAGCGTTGAAAACTCAATAGGTTCAATTTCGTCGGGCAGTGAGTCCTGCTTTGAAAAACTCATGCGTATCAACACTATGTATGCAATAAGCATAAATACGATGTGAATAAGAGCGTTTATTAGCCATGATGCATCGAACGCGGTTTTTCCGAACAGCATTGACAGTATTGTCGGTATGCCTGTTGCGGCAGTTGAAAGAGCCACAATACCTGCACTCGCAATAACGCGTCCGCGTGACGCTTCCGCTTTGCAGAATACAAGTGATAGTGTCATTGTAAACAGGGCAAGAGAGCATATTGAAACCATAAACAGTTTTGTCGAACTTTGATTTGCACGTCCAAATGACATATAGAATTCACTGATGCCGAGCAGTGCAAAATAGAGCGGCGGGAATATGCCCAGACCCGAAGGTACAGATACTGATTTATTCGTTGTCTGCATAATACCGATAAGCGCAAAGTATATTGAGCATACGATACCGAATACAGCCGATACAATATTAAGTATGTTTGGTATTTGTGCCTGGTTAACAGGCAAAATAATTTTAAAAGATGACGATGAAAGCGTAATACCGCTCACAATCATTATAAGTGTTGCCGAAGTAATAAACATAATTCCGATGCTTTTTGTACCGACGGCACCGTTAAAATCCGCCTGCTCTTTTGAAGTTGCAAAGTTTGCAACGAGTGCGATTATACCCCCTGCCACAAGCAGAGCATATACTGACCACGACAAAATCTGTGATGCAATATTATTCAGTACAAAGTATCCTTCGCTGTCGGTTATTAAAAAATACTGCAGTATCCTTGTTACAGTAATAAGTGCGCTAAGCACCGAAAACGTTGTTAAAAAATGCTTGGTTTTCAACTCAAAAACTCCTTGGAAATATATTTAAAATATATTATACTATATATTTTTAAAAAAATAAATAGTAATTTTGCTGATTTTGTGCGTGTTGACAAAATTTTTTTACGAATATATAATATTAGATTAGAATAATAATTTTTGGAGAAACTATGATAATAATTGACGAGTACAAAATGAGACTTTCGGCAATGGACGACAGTCTTAAAAATCTTTACAGCGCGTTAAAACTTGACGAACTCAAGGCTGAACTTGAAAAAAACGAGGCGCTTACCGCTGAGCCTGATTTCTGGAACGATATGGAAAAGAGCCAGAAAATTTCACAGGCAATAAAGAACGCAAAAAATCAGATCGCAGAGTATGAAAATCTTGTACGCTGTTGCGACGACCTCCGCACACTCGTTGAGTTTGCCGACGACGGTATGCTCGAAGAGGTTGAGGACGATATCGTAAAAGGATTTCCTGAGTTTGAGGAGGAACTTGAAAAGGCAAAATTAAAAACTTTGCTTTCGGGCGAGTATGATAAAAACAACGCAATCCTTACCTTCCACGCTGGTGCGGGCGGTACCGAGGCGCAGGACTGGGTAGAGATGCTTTATCGTATGTATACACGTTTTGCACAGCGTCACGATTATAAAATTACGGTTCTTGATTATCTCGATGGCGACGAGGCAGGTATCAAGAGTGCGTCAATTCTTATAGAAGGTATGTATGCCTACGGTTATCTTAAGGGCGAAAACGGCGTTCACCGTCTTGTACGCGTGTCACCGTTTGACTCGTCAGGCAGACGCCATACCTCGTTTGCTTCGCTTGAGGTTATGCCTGAACTTGATGACGACGTAAACATTGATATCCGCGACGAAGACCTCAAGGTTGACACTTATCGTTCGTCGGGTGCGGGTGGTCAGCATGTTAACAAAACCGAAAGTGCCATCCGTATCACGCATATTCCAACAGGCGTTATTGTTGCCTGTCAGAACGAGCGTTCACAGCACAAAAACCGTGAAATGGCAATGAAAATGCTCAAATCAAAACTCGTTGAAATCAAAGAGCGTGAGCATCTTGAAAAAATCGACGATATCAAGGGTGAACATATGCAGATCGGTTGGGGTTCGCAGATACGTTCGTATGTTTTTATGCCCTACACACTTGCAAAAGACCACCGCACAGGCTTTGAATCGGGTAACATAAACGCGGTTATGGACGGCGATATTGACGGTTTTGTGAACGCATATTTGTTGTCATTATAAACGAAATTTTAAAAACTTTTTTGGTAATACTAACAACAAATGTTTCATTTGTGTTACATTTTAAAGACCTGCGTTGACTCGCGGGTCTTTTATATATATAATGCAAATATATTCAATTATCGGAGGATAAAAATATGAAACTTCTTAAAAGTTTTACTGCAATGTGCATCGTTCTTATGTTGGTATGCACAATGTGCGTTTCGGCATTTGCCTACAACGATGTAGCGGCAGATAACGAAAATATGCAGGCAATCGAGTTTGTTGACAGACTCGGCATTATCACAAGTACATGGGACGGCGACTTCAAACCCGACCAGTATCTTACACGTGCAGATGCAGTAGTTGCTGTATACAAAATGCTTTATAACGACAACATCAACGCTGAGGATTATGAGTCGGCAGCACTTGATTTTGTCGGTGACGGTGAGGTTGGCGACATTTCAGACTCGTCAGCACTCAAAGCATATCTTTGCTGGGCAGTTGATAACTATCTTATCACAACCAACGTTGAAAACTCAAAGTTCAAGCCCTCAGAGGCCATCACTGCAAACGAACTTCTCACACTCTTAGCAAAGGTACTTTGCCTTGTTGAAGACGGTGACGAGTATCCCGATGCTTGTGTTGAAAAAATGAGCGGTATCGAAACAGGTCTTGAAGCAGGCGACAAACCCGTTACACGTGAACAGGCTGCTGTTGCTTTTACAGCCGCAATCGTTTCAGCAGAGGGTGCTTCGGGTGAACTCGGTGTTTATACCGACGAAGAGGGCAATCCTCTCGAATCACTCGCTGCTAAAGTATTCAATATGTCAAGTATCGACCTTGTAATCCGTGCAACAACAGGTAAAAAACTCGGATATGACGTTGAAAACGGCGTTCTTCTTTCAAACGGTGCCGACGTTGACCTCGGCGCAGACCTTTCGGAGTATGTTGGTTATGGTATTACAATTACATATTCAGATACCGATAAATCACACACATACACCGAAGACGAAGAAATTCTTACATATTCGGTAAGTTCAACACTTTCTGCAACAGTTACTCCCGCAAATCTTAACATCACATCGGGTAATGCTGCAGTTCTTAAATACGAAGACCAGGAGTTCAAGTTTACAACTTCTACTTTCCTTTATCTTAATGAGGCACCCTGGCCGGTTGATGATCCCAACTATGACCTTTCAACACTCGTTGCTTCACTTAAGGGTACAAACAAAACAATCCTTAACCGTCCCAACCTTATCTTTAAATGTATGAAATTTGCCGAAGACGATGCTGCAACAACAATCTTTGCAACAGAGTCAAAACCCGGTAAGGTTGTTGGTATAAACAACGGTATCTATACAATTTATGACTATTACTATGCAGGTACTTCAAAAGAGTACAAAAATTATAATGTTCTTGATTGCAAATTCTCAACAACAGTAAGAGTCGGCGATTTTGTTAGCTTTTATGAAGCAAACGGTACCTGCTATGTAGACGCGGGTAACGCTGTTACAACTCCGCTTAAATCAGTAACCCAGAGTCAGCTTCCCGACTATACAGGTTACACAAATGAGTTCGTATTCACAGACGATTCAAAACATCAGGAACACGCTTTCTTTAAAGCAGGTGAAGTTGCTCTCACTGCAAAAGAAGATCTTACAGGTCCCAAGTATACCTTTATTACAGACGGTACAGACCAGAGTTTTGTAATTACCTGGGAAGCATTCCAGACAAACTATGCAACTTTAAAGATTAAAGAAATCACACCCGATGCTGAAAAACAAATCAGCAAGGTTAAAGCAGAAAACATCAAAACAGGTAAAACAACCGAGTTCGAAGTTAAATTCGACAACATTAACTCTGCAACACCCGTTGTCGCAGGTGACATTGTTACATACACAGATGATATGACTGAGGCTGATGCACAAAACAAAGACTTTAAAGCAACAGTATATATCAAAAAGAACCCTGCTGTTACAATCAACGCTTACTATGATGAAACAAATAAGTGCTTTATAGATAACGAAACACAGCAGACATACCTTCTTAACCAGTTCTTCAAAGGTACAGAAGGTACACTTCTTGCAAACGGTGATACTGCAACAGTTACATTGGCACTTGACCTTGCAAACACAGTAATTTATTACACAGTTGCTGAATAATTAATAAAAACAGTTTAAGCAGGAAGCATAACGCTTCCTGCTTATTATTATTGTGTCCCCCATAAAACCGTGGCTTTTGTGGGGCGTTATTTAGGAGAATATATGACAAATCTTGACAGTCTTTTTGACAAAATATATGCCAACAGACGCGAATTGATAAGGTATTTTACAGTTGTGTTTTTTTGCAGTATTTTTCGCACACTGTTTGCGGGTTTTGGTATAATTACGTGGTGTGTGTGGGCGATACTGTTTTATGTTTTGCTAAAGATCGTTGTTTTTAAAAACAAACTTGACAATATCTATTTTCTGTTTGTACAGATAATGAAATATATTATGTGCATATTTGTGCTTTGGCTTTTGCATACTGTTATTGTGGGTGCATTGGCATCGGTCAGCACAAACGTCGCACTTGCGATGGGACTCGGGGGTATGTTTACCGAGGTTTTGTGCATCGTTTTTATGTATAAAATCGTATTCAGAAAAAAGTGAAAAAAATGTTGTATTTTTGATATTTTAAATGTATAATAATTTTATAAAAGATAATAACAGGAGAAAAAGTGCAATGAAAAAGAATGCAGTTGTAATAATATCAATAATTGTCGGAGTTGCCGCTGCGGTTGCCGCAACACTCGTTGTTCTTAATTATTTCAATAAGAAAAAACAAAAATTACAGGACACAAACTTTGTGTTTGAAAACGATTTCGAAGACGAAGAAATATCAGAGTAATAAAACAGGCTGTTTACAGCCTGTTTTATTATATTAAATCACTGATTTTTGGAGGGGAATTATGAAAATAAATTTTAAAAAAATCGTTGCACTTTTGCTTGTTACGGTGCTGCTGTCGACATTTTTCTCCCAAACTGTTTTTGCATCAAATGAAAAGGATTTTGAAAAAGCTATGAAAAATTCAGTCGTTATGTATGTCAATAAACCAAACGTTTTGCTTTACGGTCAAAAAGATTACGTTTCACAAAGTAGAGACGTCACACCGTATAAAACCGACGATGGCATATTTATTCCTGTTGAATTTTTTGCAAAAACTATAAACGCAACGGTTACTGATATTCAAAAAAATAAGGCATATTTAACTCTCGGTGACTTTAGTGTAAAAGTTGGTACACAAACAAATGATGATGGCGTTGTTTTTGCAAATGTAAACAAGCTTTGCTCTGCGTTTTCATATAATATCAGCATTCAGGATAACGGTCTTTTTGCCTATTCGTCGCAAAATATTGATGCGCTTTTTGATTGGACGTCAAATTTGCTTGAAATAAGAAAAATGCTCGAAAACTTTTTGTTTGACGACGTGAGTGGCGAAGAATTGTATTCGCAACTAACAACCAATAACCAAGGCAACCCGCATCCGAGACTGTTATTGAGCGAGGATAAAATACAAACTATCCGTAAAGAATTAGACGACGAAAACGGTGACGAAATATATAAACAGCTTTGCACCCAAATAATCAACTCGGCAAACTATCATTTGTTGGTGGAGCCGTCGGTTTATGAAATTCGTGATGGCATAAGACTTCTTTACGTATCGTGGGAAGCAAGCGACGTGATTGTTGCGTGCTCACTTGCTTACATAATTACGGGTGATGAGGCTTATGCTCAAAGAGCGTATGACGAAATGGAGGCAGTGTGCGCTTTTCCCGATTGGAATCCTTCGCACTACCTCGACGTAGGCGTAATGAGTGCGGGCGTTGCACTGGGTTACGACTGGATATATAACTGGATGACAGACGGGCAGCGCGCTACTATTAGAGCAGGTATTGAAAAACATGTCATTCCAACCATACTTGAGGACATAAATGGCTGCGTGGGAAAACGCACGTATCAATGGTATCAAGAGGGAAATGCAAACAACTGGCGTTGTGTATGCGCAGGCGGTGTTGGCGTTGCAATGCTTTCGATGATGGACGAATTTGAAGGTCAGACTCTTAAAAACGCAAAGACAATTCTCCCCAAAATGCTTGAGGCAATGCGCCCGACTATGATGCTTTTTGCACCTTCGGGAGCATTTGAAGAGGGCTTTGCTTATTGGGAGTTTGCAATGCAAAACTTCACTTATTTTGTAAAATCTCTCGAAATGATTACGGGAAGCGATTACGGTTACGTTGACCTCCCCGGTATGAATATGACAAACTCGTATTTTGTGGCGGCTAACGGTCCTGTGCAAATTTTCAATTATCACAACGTAGGGGCAACTCACAAAGCATTTTATCCCGCTCAGCTTATGTATCTTGCCGACAAATTTAATACCCCCGAAACGGTAAAACCCGTTATTGATCGCATACTTTCGTTTGAACAAAGCTCGTATGGAAAATATGATGATATATTATATTACGATTCGATAATGAACGAAGAATATGACAGTCAAACTCTTTTGGATGCATATTTTCCCGTTTCAGAAATTGCCACAATGCGCTATGAGGACACCTACGTAGGCTTACACTGTGACAAGCCGTACGGCAACGGCGGTACGGGCGGTGCAGAGCATATGGATGCGGGTCAGTTCCAAATCCAGTCGGACGGCGAGGTGTGGTTTATGGACCTCGGCTCCAACGATTACAATGTTTCCGACCTTAATAATACCTACCGTTTTCGTGCTGAAGGACATAACACGGTCATCTTTAATCCCGATAGTGACTATGCTATGAAAAAACGCGGCGATGTATACATATCAAATTTCTGGTCGGAAGAAAACCTCTCGTATGCAGTTGCCAAAATGACCGATGCCTATAATGAAGAAGAAGGCGTTGAAAGCTTTTTGCGCGGTATTAAATTTGATAAGAAAAACGGATACATTACCGTTCAGGATGAAATAAAGCTTAGCAACAGTGCGGATATGTATTGGTTTGCACATACTGATGCCGATATTGTTATTTCCGACGACAAAAAAAGCGCAACACTTACCAAAAACGAAAAAACGTTAACGGCATATATTGCAAACGGAGACGCGGCAACATTTAGCGTTATGGAGGCAAAGCCGCTGCCCACCTCACCTCAGGTTGCCGATCAGGATCCGGTTCCTGAAAACGTTAAAAAGCTTACAATCCATATTGATAAATGTGAGGATATTGATCTTTGCGTTGTGTTTGCAACTGGCGAGGCAACAATAGATAAATATAAGTTTTCAAATATTTCCGATTGGCTTCACAAAGGCGATGAGACGCGTCGGCCGACCGCGTCGTATAACAATGCTGCCGCTGACGGACGGTTTTTAAAAACGCTTGTTTGCACTGTGGCATCGGTAGTTGCCGTTTTATGTGCAGCCGCTTTAGTTGTAATTAAAAAGAAAAAGAAAAAATAAGGTGGAAAATTCCACCTTATTTTAATATTATTCTTGCGGCGTTGCCGTATATATTGAATGCCGAGCGGTCGGCAAATGCTGCAATTCCCTGTGCGCAGTATAAAACGTTTTTGCTGAATAGTATTGGGATTATGGGCAGTTGCTTGTCAAATTCCGAAATATAGGTTGCGATGGTAATGTCGCCGTTTTTATAACGTTCAAATGCCTCGTCGAGTTCGGCACTTGCAAACCCTGAATAATTAAGGCTACCGCCTGTTTCGTACAAAAATGTCGGGTCCATATTGCGCGGTATGGCAACCTCACCTAGATACAAGTCATACTGACCAGCTGTTACAGCCGCTGTGTATTGCTCACCTTCGAGTGTTTTGATTTCGAGGTTAAGCCCCGCATCTTTAAAGCACTGTGCAATTTCGGCTGCAAGTGAACTTTTATAACTGCTGTTTGGAACGACAAGTGTTAGCGGTATATCTTTAAGAACATCTGCGGCTGCAAGTATTTTGCTGTCGGTGCGCGGCTGTTCGGTGAGTGCCGCTGTTTTTATTTTGTACCATTCGGGATTGAAAGGATATTCGGTTGGTGAGGCGAGTCCTACAAGTGATTGGTCGGCAATTTTTTTGCGGTCAATAACGGTAGAGAGCGCACGTCGTACCGTGATGTCGGCAAATTTTTCATTTGCAAAGTTGACTCCGATATAAACTAACTTGTTTGAAGGACAGGAGACAATTTGGTAATCGCGAAGCGAGGTGAGTGACAATCCTTCCACCGCTGAGGCAATCATAATATCAAGTGCGCCCGACGAAAACAAATCGTCAATATACTCATCGCTTTTTGTTTCTGCAAGTCTTATTACAGGCACAGACGCTTTTTCGAAATATTTTTCGTTGGGTATGAGTACCGTTTTGCCGTTTTGCTCCGAAAATATATATGGACCGCACCCTACACCCGCTTTTCCGCCCTGCATAATGGGTATGTCAAGGGTTGCAAGACAGTCGGGGTCTGTGTTTTTAAAAATGCATACAAATGTTTTGTCATCTGCTGCATAGTATCTTTGCATCATAGTGGTCGACTGATAATACGGCGAACTTTGGGTTGATTTTGCAACATTAAAACTGCGTACAACATCATATGCGGTAACAGCGTCACCGTTTGAAAAAAATATGTCGGAACGCAATTTCACGGTAACTGTGTTTTTTTCTAATTTCCAGTTTTCTGCCAGAATACAAATGGGTTCAAACCCAGCGTTTACAGTAATCATCGGGCTGTAGACAAACTTGAGCAGTTCGTGGTTTGCAAGACAGTTTGTTGTGACAGGATTTGCGTCCATATCGCTGTAATACAGCATTGTGATGTCACTCAGCGGCAGACTTTGCTCATGTGTCGTTTGCGATGAGTTGCCGTAGGCACCCAGAATATTTTCGGTGCCGAGGCGCGTGTCGCATCCGCAAAGCAAAAGTGATATACATACTAATAAAATAGTTACTCTTTTCATATCTCAATCATTGCGGCCATATTACCGCGCTTTCCATTTGTAGCTCTGTGTGAATAGTATAGGTCGGACTTGCAAAATGTACACTCATAACACGCGTCAACCTTTGTAACTCCCGCTTCGTTTAAAACGGCAATGTTCGCGCCCACAAGGTCAAGCATAAACTTGTTACCGCGTGGCGTAAAAAATTCGGGTTTTCCAAATTCTTCATACACATCGTGTCCCACCTCGTAACAGCACTTGTTGATACACGGACCGATGGCGGCAACCAGATCCTGCGGGTTTGAACCGTATTTTTCGCGCATCATTTTAACTGCGTTTTTGGTAATACCTTTTGATGTACCGCGCCAACCTGAGTGTACAGCTGCCACCGCGTGTTTTTGCGGGTCGGCAATAAGCACAGGCACACAGTCGGCAACAAAAACGCAAAGGCAGATGTTTTTTTGATTTGTAATGTAGCCGTCAACGGCGCTGTCGCTTATATAAAATCCGCAGTCTTTATAGTTTTTATCAATTTCTCGGACAATGTCGGTGTGTTCCTGACAGGTGAGTGCCATTGCACTCATATCTATGCCTGTAGCCTCTGTTACGCGACGGTAGTTTTCGATAACGTTTTCTTTACACTCGCGCGAAAATGAGAGGTTGGTTTCTGCCAGAAATCCTTCGCTCACACCGCCCATTTTTGTGGTAAAGCAGTGTTTTGTAAAACCGGCACTGTCAAGAAGTTTGCTGTGAAGGGTTATTACCCCGTTTGTGTTTTTAAAATAAAAGTTGTTCATAATATTTATTATATATTCCCTCGCTTGATATTGCAATAATTTTTAGTTTGATATATAATTGTTTATACTTTTGTAAAAAGAAGGCGTATTTATGTTTAAAACTGAATTACATGTTCATACAAGTCCTGTAAGCCGTTGCGCAAAGGTGGATGCAAAAAGCACCGCACTTCATTTTGCGTCGGAGGGTTACAGTACAATCGTGATAACAAACCACTTAAGTCCTGCATTGTTTGCAAAAGAACTTCCTTGTGAACATGACGACTGGAAAGGTATAGTCGACTTTTACCTTTCTGACTATCGTGCTGCCAAAGAGGCAGTGGCGGGTAGAATGAATGTGCTTTTGGGAATGGAAATGCGCATTAACGAAAACTCTAACGACTATCTTGTGTACGGCATTGATGAGCAGTTTATTTATGACCTCGGTAATCCGTTTGACAAAAAAATAAAGCATATTGCTCCGCTTATAAAAGAGGCGGGTGGACTTTTGTTTCAGGCGCATCCGTTCAGAAACAGTATGTCAGTAACAGATCCCTATCTTCTTGATGGTGTTGAGGTTTTTAACTTCTCGGCAGGTCACGACAGCCGTAACGATATCGCGGGTATATGGGCAAAAAAATTTGGTTTAATAGGCATCTGCGGTCAGGACTATCATATGCCGAGTTATCTTATCGGTGGCGGAATTTTGACTGAAACCGAAATTAAAGACGAAAAACAGCTTGTTGAAATTTTGAAATCGAGCGAATTTAAAATGACCGACGGTAACCAAATATTGACATATTAGGTTTTATATTATATAATGTTAAAATAATTTTGCTTTTGGAGAAAAGAAAATGAAAAACACAGAAAAAACAATGGAAAAAATCGTTGCACTGTGTAAAAACAGAGGTTTTGTTTATGCGGGCAGCGAAATATACGGCGGTCTTGCAAACAGCTGGGACTACGGCCCTCTCGGCGTTGAACTCAAAAACAACGTTAAAAAGGCTTGGTGGAAAAAGTTTGTGCAGGAAAGCCCTTATAACGTTGGTCTTGACAGCGCAATCATTATGAATCCTGAAACATGGGTGGCATCGGGTCATCTCGGCGGTTTTTCAGATCCGCTTATGGACTGTAAGGTTTGTAAAACCCGTCACAGAGCAGACAAGCTTATCGAGGATTATGTCGCAGAAAACGGTCTTTCGGATAACCCTGCGGGCTGGACTGATGCACAGATGCTTGAGTACATCAAAGAAAAACGCATCGTTTGCCCCTCATGCGGTTCTTCAGATTTTACTGATATCCGTAAGTTCAACCTTATGTTTAAAACATTCCAGGGTGTTACAGAAGATTCGTCTTCAACACTTTATCTGCGCCCCGAAACAGCACAGGGCATTTTTGTTAACTTTAAAAATATTCAGCGTACAACACGTAAAAAGATTCCGTTTGGCGTAGGTCAGATTGGTAAATCGTTCAGAAACGAAATCACACCCGGTAACTTTACCTTCCGTACACGTGAGTTCGAGCAGATGGAACTTGAATTTTTCTGCAAACCCGGTACAGACCTCGAGTGGTTTGATTTCTGGCGCGGTTACTGCCGTGACTGGCTTTATGCTTTGGGCATGAACGAGGAGAACATCCGTCTTCGTGACCACGACAAAGACGAACTCTGTTTCTATTCAAAGGCAACAACCGACTTTGAATTCCTCTTCCCGTTCGGTTGGGGTGAACTCTGGGGCGTTGCTGACAGAACAGATTACGATCTTTCTCAACATGCAGAACACTCGAAAGAACCTATGGAATATTTTGACCCGGAAACAAACGAAAAATACGTTCCTTACGTTATTGAGCCGTCGCTTGGTGCAGACCGCGTTGTTCTTGCATTCTTGTGTGAGGCTTATGACGAAGAAAATATTTCAAAAGACCCTGCAAAAGAAGATATCCGCGTAGTTTTACATCTTCATCCCGCACTTGCGCCGTTCAAGGCTGCAGTTTTACCGCTTTCGAAAAAACTTTCGGACAAAGCGGGTGAAGTTTATGCAGAACTTTGCAAAAACTTCTCGGTTGAGTTTGACGATGCAGGTTCAATCGGTAAACGTTATCGCCGTCAGGATGAGATCGGCACACCGCTTTGTATCACTTACGATTTCGAGAGTGAAGAGGACGGTTGCGTGACAGTTCGTGACAGAGATACAATGGAACAAGAGCGCATAAAAATATCAGAACTTACACAATATATCAACAATAAAATCAACTTTTAAAAATTTTTGTTGACAAATCGGTTGTAATGCTCTATAATACTTATGCTATTATGATTATAAAAGGTCAGGAGGTTAAACAAAATGGTTCGTACTTATCAGCCTAAAAAAAGACAGAGAAGCAAAGAACACGGCTTTAGAAAAAGAATGAGAACGGCTAACGGCAGAAAGGTCTTGGCCAGAAGACGTGCAAAGGGCAGAGTAAGATTAACTCACTAAATAAACGGGGGGTCTATTCATTTAGACCCCTTTTTGTTTGTTTTTGTAAAAACATTATGAAAAAAATCGAAAGCGTAAAAGAAAACGTAAATTTTAAACGTGCATATCACAGGGGGAAAAGCGCGGCTCTCGGTATTATTAATGTTCATTGGCGAAAAAATAATCTGGGATGCAGACGTCTTGGCATAACTGTGTCAAAAAAACTCGGCTGTTCACCCGTGCGCAACCGTATACGCCGCATAATCCGTGCGGCTGCATTTTCGTGCGGTGACATTCTGCCCCAAAACTGTGATATTATTGTTGTGGCACGTTCGCAAATCATCGGTGCCAAGAGTAGCGATGTTGAAAGGGCGCTGAATGCGTATTTTAAAAAAGATAATTAACGGTATCCGCAGCGCTTTCGTTTTTCCTATTATATTATATCAGCGTCATATTTCAAAAAACACACCGCCTCGGTGCAAATATTATCCCACTTGCTCACAGTATGCGCTTACAGCCATAAAACGCTACGGCATTTTTGTGGGAGGCGTACTTGCGGTGTGGCGACTGCTTAGGTGTAACCCGTGGTCAAAGGGCGGCTTTGATTATGTACCTGAGCATTTATTTAAAAAGAAGGAGAAGTAGTATGTCTATCTGGAGTATAATTATGATACCCTTTGGGTACATTATGCGTTTTTGCTATGAGCTTTTTAACAGCTACGGCATTGCACTTTTCTTGTATGCTATTGTTACAAGAGTAATTTTGTTCCCGCTTTCTGTCAAACAGCAAAAAGGTCAACTTGCAATGCTCAAAATGCGTCCGTATCAGGAACAGCTTATGAAAAAATACGGCAACAACAAGCAAAAGTACCAGGAAGAACTGATGAACCTTTATCAGCGCGAGGGCTACAGCCCTATGTCGAGCTGTCTTCCAACGTTCATTCAGCTCCCCGTTATTATGCTTATCTATACAATTGTTCGCCGTCCGCTCACATACGTTGCAGGTTGGAGCCTTAAAGAAATTTGGCCCAAGATGCAGCCGTACATCACACAGTTCCCCGATCTTTTCAAAGGTGTTACAACCGAGAACTTTACAAAGTACGAGCTTCAGCTTATGAATTGCCTTTCAAATGACGGATTGGTTGATATCAACACCAAGTTCTTAGGAATTTTTGATCTTACAAAAAACCCGTCAGTATGGCTTAAAGGCAATGGCGATTTCTGGCTTATTCTTATCCCTATTCTTGCAGGTGCAACAGCTTATCTTACAGGCTATGTTTCACAAAAACTCAACCCTAATATGTCGGGTGACCCGTCAGCACAGGGTTCGATGAAGATGATGACAATTGCAATGCCGCTTATCTCGGCATTTATCTCATACACTTATTCTTCGGGTCTTGGTGTATATTGGATTGCATCAAACATCGTTGCAATTGCACAAACCTTCATTTTGCACAAGATGTTCGACCCTCAAAAAGTTCTGGACGAAGTTGAAGCAAAAATTGCTCGCGAAAAAGAGGCTGAAAAAGAAAAACGCCGCCTCGCCGCAGAGCGCCGCGCTCTTGGAAACAACAAAAACTCCAAGAAAAAGCGCGCTATGAACGCACAGTACACCGAGGTTAAAAACGACGGTGTTATTGATACTGAAAAGGAGAATTAAACAAAAATGGCAATTGAAGAATTGTTCTTTGAGGGCAAAACAATTGATGTAGCTCTCGAAAAAGCCGCAGAGGCTATGGGTGAGGACAAGGATATGCTTTGCTATGAGGTAGTACAGACAGCAAGTCGCGGTATTTTCGGCATTGGTGCTACCCCTGCAAGAATTAAAATCGAAAAAGAAGTTCCCGATGCACCCAAAAAAGCAGAAAAGAAACCTGCTAAAGAGATTAAACTTCCAGAAGGATTTGCTCCTGAAAAAATCTCGAAAAAACAAAAAACCGAAAAACCCGCTAAGGCTGAAAAGTCCGTACAGCCCGTTATCACAAAGCGTGTTCTTACGCCGGTAGCTGATGATGACGAGAACGTGCCTGTTATCAAAGAGTTTTTACTCGGTCTTTTGACACAACTTGAAATTGAAAACGGCGAGGTTAAAGTTAGCCTTGACGAAAACGGCAGTTATTTTGTTGACGTTGCCGGTTCAAAAATGGGCGTACTTATCGGACGCCGTGGCGAAACACTCGATGCGACACAGTATCTTTTAAGCCTTGTTGTAAATCGTGGCAAGGACAAAAAGGTAAAAGTTGTTCTCGACAGCGAAAACTATCGCGAAAAAAGAGCGGTTGCTCTTGAAGCACTTGCAAACAAGACTGCTGATAAGGCAATCAAATATAAGCGCAATCAGGCTCTTGAGCCGATGGACGCTTATGAGCGCAGAATCATTCACGCAGCACTCACAGGCCGTGAGCATATTACAACCTACTCGGTAGGTACAGATCCGCGCAGAAAAGTCGTAGTAGCATACGTAAAATAATTAAAAAAGAGCCTATTGGCTCTTTTTTGTTTGACAAAATATTTGTGGGTTTATATAATGTTGTTAATAAACTAACGGAGAAATGTATGGATACAATTTGTGCAATAGCAACTGCAAGGGCAACCGCCGCTATCGGTGTAATTCGTGTCAGTGGTGATGATGCTTTTAAAATTTGTGAAAAGATAATAAAAATGAAAACAAAGCCACTCTCACAAATGAGTGCTGCCGCAATGCGTCTTGGCACAATTTATGACGGCGATATGCCTATTGATGAGTCGCTTTGTTGTGTCTTTTTTGCCCCTAATTCGTACACCGGTGAAAATACTGTTGAAATCAACTGCCACGGTGGTATTGCAATACTCGAACGCGTTTTAAAGTTACTCATAAAAAGCGGTGCGCGTCAGGCAGACGCAGGTGAGTTTACAAAACGCGCCTTTTTAAACGGCAAACTCGACCTTGTACAAGCTGAGGCGGTGGGTGATCTTATTCATTCATCATCGGCGCTCGGTGCTTCTTTGGCACTTTCGCGTATGTCGGGTCGTCTTTCAGACGAATTCAATAATATTTTTGATGCACTCGTTGCAGTAAATACCGATATTTTGGCGTATATCGATTTTCCCGATGAGGTTGATGATGTTGACAGCATAACTGTGTTAAATACTCTTTATGACATAAACAAAAAACTTGTTGCACTCGAAAACAGTTTTAATATCGGCTCAGCTGTGACCGAGGGTGTTGATACCGTAATTGTCGGCACTCCTAACGTTGGCAAAAGCACACTTCTTAATGCAATCCTCGGTTACGAACGCGCAATTGTTTCGGATACCGCGGGTACGACACGCGATATGGTGTCGGAACGCGCAAAAATGGGGGATATCACCTTAAATCTTTGTGATACTGCCGGTATTCGTGAAGCAGGTGGCGATATCGAAAAAATCGGCATTGACATCGCAAAGCGCGAACTTTTAACCGCAGAGCTTGTGTTTGCGGTATTTGACGGTGCACGTGAACTTTCACCTGATGATTTGGATATAATTGAACTTTGCCGTGAGAAAAACGCGATTGCGGTAATAAATAAGAGCGACCTTGAAAGTAAAATTGACAGCGCACTTTTGAACCAAAGTTTTGAATACGTTGTCGAAATATCGGCAAAAGCAAATGATGGTATCGAAAAAATCGCAAAAATCGTGGGTGAAAAGTATGCCGCAACAGGCACCCAAAACGGACTCATGCTCACAAATCTTCGTCACTATCAGCGCGTTGTCAAGGCGCGTGAGAGGGTTGAAAACGCAATCACCTCGCTCGAGGGCGGCTTTACCCCAGACCTTGCAAGTGTTGATATCACCGACGCGGCATCCGAAATCGGTCTTATTACCGGTGCGGGCGTGTCGGACAAAATAATCGACGATATTTTTTCAAAATTCTGCGTAGGCAAATAAAAGAAAGCGAGAAATAACAATGGACCTCAAAGCATATCCTATTTTACCGACACCAAAAACAATGGTGTTTGATGATGGCACAGTTACAGTAAGCCCCTGCGTTTACACCGATAAGTCAGAGTGGCTGATTTTTGCAAAAACACTTGCCGACACACTCTCAAAAATCACTATGTCGTTTTTTGACATCGACGTAAAAATCGAAAAGGGCGGTGTTACCCTTGTGTACGATGCGACTGTTAAGTCGGGTGCGTATGTGTACGAAGCAAGTGACGACGGCGTAAGCGTCCGTGCAAGCGATGACGAGGGCTTATGCTATGGCATTGCAACTGTGGCACAGGTTTTAAACGGCACCAAAGAGGGTACTTTTACTACACAAAAGGTGCACATCGAGGATTTTTCCGATAAGCCCTACCGTGCAGTAATGCTCGACCTTGTAAGCCGCTGGCACCCCGTATCCGCTGTGCTAAAGCTTATGGACGTTTGCTTTATGGTTAAGGTCCCGTTTGTGCACATGCACCTTATTGACAATGAGGCGTGTCGAATCCCGTCGAAAGCGTTCCCTGACCTTGCAACACCCAAGTATTCATACTCATATGACGACATAAAGACAATGCGTGAGTACGCAAACGCTCGTGGACTTAAAATAATCCCTGAGTTCGACATCCCCGGTCACGCAAGACGTCTTGTTACCACCTATCCCGAGGTTTTTGGCAACAAGCTTGACAAAAACACGCAGGTTGAGGGTGTTAAAACCGAGGTGGGTGCAACCATTAAAACGAATGACGTTGTTTGCGCAGGCAGTAAAGAGTGTATGGACGGAATGAAAAAACTGTTTGCCGAGGTGTGTGAGTTGTTCCCTGAGTCAGAATATATCCACATCGGAGGCGACGAGGCATACATTCAGGTGTGGGACCACTGCCCTGAGTGCCAGAAATATATGAAAGAAAACGGCGTATCGGACAGATACGAAATGTATTCTGACTACGTTGGACGCATTTCACGTGTGGTTCTTGATCTCGGCCGGACTCCTATCGTGTGGGAGGGATTTCCACGAAAGGGAAGTGAGCGCGTACCCAAGGAGACAATTGTTATTGCGTGGGAAACACACTACAATATGCCCCGCGACCTGCTTGATGACGGCTTTAAAATTATAAACGGCTCGTGGCAACCGCTTTACATTGTTGGTAACAACAAAAAGTGGACAGAGGAAAATGTTTATGACTGGAGCGTTTACAATTGGCAACACTGGTGGGAGCATTCTGAGGCAAGGCTGAACCCCATCTGGCTTGAGCCGACAGACGATGTCCTTGGCGCACAAATTTCGTTGTGGGGTACAACCTACGAACAGGAAATTTGCGGTACAATGGAAAATCTCGGCGCACTTTCTGAACGTGCGTGGAACACAAAACGCCTTGTTGAATATAAAATGCACCACTCAAGAGCGGCGCGCGTTTACGAAAAGGTTTCAAAACTGATAATGGACATATAGAAAGGAAAAATCGATGGTAGAACATTTACTTCCTACACCGAAGGTGTCTGAAATTTACGAGGGAACAATACCTTTTAACCCCGTTGTTACAACAGATTGCCCCGAGTGGAAAGAGCAACTTGATGTTTTAAAGACAGCACTTGAAAAAATTCATGATTGTGCGGTTACATACGGTGATGGCGGAATCCGTCTTGTTAAAAATCCTGCACTCGAAAAGGGTGCGTATACATACGATGTTGACGAGGAGGTTGTTATTGCCGCCTCCGATACCGAAGGTATTTGCTACGGTATTGCAACGGCGCTTCAGTGTATTGTATACATAAGACGTCAAGGCGGAGTGCGTGTTCAACGCGCACATATAGAGGATAAGGGTGACAAGGAATATAGAGCAGTAATGCTTGACCTTGTGCCGTGGCACACACTAAGACAGGTGCTTAGATTTATGGATGTGTGCTTTTACTTTAAAATTCCGTTTGTGCACCTTCACCTTATTGACAATACTGCCTGTCGTATACCTTCAAAGGCATTTCCGAAAATTACTGCTAAAAAGCACTATTCTTATGAGGATATTAAGGTTATTCGTGACTATGCAAAGGCACGTGGTCTTACCCTTATTCCCGAATATGAGGTGCCGGGACACGCACGACAACTCGGTACACACTACCCTGAGGTATTCAGTAATGTGCTTGATGGTGATCCGGGTGAAGAAAAGAGCGAAATCGGTGCATCAATCATTATCGAGGACGTTGTTTGTGCAGGTAGCGAAAAATGTATGAACGGCATAAAGACTATGCTTGATGAAATGATGGAGTTGTTCCCTGACTCGCCTTATATCCATATCGGCGGTGACGAGGCTTTCATTAAGGTGTGGAACTATTGCCCCGCATGCCGCGCGTATATGAAAGACCACAATATCGAGGATGAGTACGAAATGTATTCTGACTTTGTGGGCAGAGTTGCACAGTACGTGCTCGATTGCGGACGCACCCCTATCGTTTGGGAGGGCTTCCCCAAAAAAGGCGCTTGGCGTGTACCTAAAGACACCATCGTTATTGCGTGGGAGTCACTTTATAACTTGGCGCCCGATCTGTTAAAAGACGGTTTTAAGATTATTAACGGTTCGTGGCAACCGCTCTATATTGCGGGTCACAGACGCTGGACTACCGAGAACATCCTTGACTGGAATGTATATAACTGGCAACATTGGTTTGAAAAATCACCTGCAATGTTAAATCCCATTTCAATTGAGCCAACTGACAAGGTTTGGGGTGCACAGTTCTCACTGTGGACAACATCGTATGAACAGGCAATCTGTCCGTTTGCAGAAAATGCAAGTGCGTTTATTGAACGTACCTGGAACCTTGAGCGTACACTTACCAAAGATCAGTTCTATAAAAAAATGAGCAAAACAATGGCAAACCTTTGGGAAATGCTGAGAGAGGAATAATACTATGAGTTTAAAAATACTACCGATTGTAAAAAAACAGACACTTTTAGAGGGGAAAGTTGCATGTGATGTTGCAATTTACACCGAACACGCACTTTGGGAGCAGTATGTTAACACATTCTGTGAGTGTTTTGAAAAACTGAACAACACCGCTTGTGAAATTGCAACAGGCGGTATCCGTCTTGTGTATGACCCGCTTATAAATAAGAGCGCATACACATTTGACGCCGACGAAGAAATTGTTATCTGTGCATCGGATGACGAGGGTGCAACAGCAGGAATTGCGACAGCACTTCTTGCGGTTAAAGTTGAAAACGGCAAAATCGTGTGCGATAAAGCACATATTGAGGACGCGCCCGACAAACCCTATCGCTCGGTTATGATTGACCTTGCACGTCAGTGGCATCCGCTTCGACATGTGTTAAAGTACGTTGACATATGCTTTTTGTTAAAACTCAACGTTTTGCATCTGCATTTTATTGATAATCAGAGCTATACTTTGCCTTCACGTGCATATCCGAACGTTTCAACAAAGGGCAGAAGCTACAGTTTTGAAGAAATTGAACTTTTAAACAACTATGCCGCATCGCGCGGTATAACACTCGTGCCCGAGTTCGAGGCACCCGGTCACGCAAAATTCTTAACAAACGCATACCCTGAAATATTTATGCCCGATGTGGATAAAGATGCACCGTCGGTTGTGTCGGAGGTGGGCGCTGTTATCAACCCCGATAACATTATCTGTGCAAAGGACGAAGCGTTTGACGCAATAAACACCCTTATCGGCGAGATTTGCGAGATGTTCCCTGCTACTCCCTATATCCATATCGGCGGTGACGAGGCAAACATCGATGTGTGGAATTATTGCAGTTACAGTAAAAAGTTTATGAAGGATAACGGTCTTGAGGATGTTCATGAACTGTATGCTGAGTTTGTTGCACGTACCGCAAAGATGGTTATTGACCTCGGCAAAACACCTATCGTGTGGGAAGGATTTTCGCCAAAAGGCGCCCACCGTGTTCCCAAGGAAACAATTGTTATCGCGTGGGAGTCGCACTATAACCTCGCACCCGATCTATTAAAGCAAGGCTTTAAGATAATAAATGCATCGTGGCAACCGATGTATATTGTTCCAAATCTCAGATTGCGTTGGGGTATTAACGAAATCCTTGATTGGAATGTTTACAACTGGCAGCATTGGTGGGAACATTCGGCTGCTACAAAAACACCTATCAATATAGAACCGACAGACGACGTTCTCGGCGGTATCTACTGCGTGTGGGAATGTACCTATGAACAGGAAATCGCAAGAACCTGTGAAAACTCAACTGCCGTTGCAGAACGCATCTGGAACACAAAGAGTGCTGTTGATTATGATAAATTCAGACGCACAGCACAGGAAGTTCTAAAAAAAGTATTTGGACTTATACAGGAAATGTAAAAAAGAGAGGCTATTGCCTCTCTTTTTTAGTTTCTCTTCACTATTAATTTTTCCTTTAAAAAAGGGCGATTTGAAATCCTTTTTTTATTGACTTTACTATTGTTAAATAATATAATATTTATGTATAACTATAATAGGGTAGAGTAATATGCCCTTTTCTAAGGAGATAATAAAATGGTAGATAAAAAAGCGGCGCTGGAAACAGCACTTTCACAAATCAAAAAGCAGTACGGCGATGGTGCTGTAATGAAGCTGGGCGAAAACCTTAATATGAAGGTTGACGCTATTCCTACAGGCTCGCTTGCCCTTGATGCCGCACTCGGAATAGGCGGTGTACCCAAGGGTAGAATTATTGAGATTTTTGGACCTGAATCATCGGGTAAAACCACCGTTGCACTTCATATTCTGGCAGAAGCACAAAAACGCGGCGGCGAGGTTGCGTTTATTGACGCTGAACATGCGCTCGACCCCGTTTATGCACAGGCACTTGGCGTTGATGTTGACAATGTTCTGGTTTCACAGCCCGACACCGGTGAACAGGCACTCGAAATTACCGAGGCACTTGTACGTTCTAACGCAATCGACGTTGTTGTTGTCGACTCGGTTGCGGCGCTCGTTCCTAAATCGGAAATCGAGGGTGATATGGGTGCATCACACGTGGGTCTTCAGGCACGTCTTATGTCACAGGCACTTCGTAAACTCGCAGGTGTTATCACAAAGAGTAACTGCGTTGCAATTTTTATAAACCAGCTTCGTGAAAAGGTTGGCGTACTCTATGGCAACCCCGAGACCACAACAGGCGGACGTGCGCTCAAGTTCTATGCATCGGTCCGTATTGATATTCGCAAGACTGACACAATCAAAAACGGCTCGGACATCGTTGGTAACTCGGTTAAATGTAAAATTGTTAAAAACAAGGTGGCACCGCCCTTTAAGGTTGCAACCTTTGACATTATGTACGGCGAGGGTATTTCAAAAGGCGGTGAACTTGTTGACCTCGGCGTAGAATTCGGAATACTCAAAAAGAGCGGCGCGTGGTTCTCATATGGTGAAACACGCATCGGTCAGGGCAAAGAAAACGCAAAACAGTTCCTTTTCGATAATCCTGACATTATGGAAGAGGTTGAGGCAAAAATCCGTGAGGAACTTGCAAAAGAACCCGAGGAACAGCCCAAAAAGACCGCAAAAACTGCTGCAAAAACTACCGCAAAGGCTGCTCCCGCCACACCTGCAGCACACGGCCTTGATGTGAGTGCGGATGACTTTGAGTAAAATTTCGGCGCTTTTGCAAAATCCTGAAAAAACCAAGATGGTTGATGTTTATGCCGATGGCGAGTACGTTTTAACGCTTACCGAGGATACTGCCTTTGAGGCAGGACTTAAAATCGGTAAGATTCTGGATGCTGAAACACTTAACCAAATAGAAAAATCAACACTTTTGGTAAAAGCAAAGGCAAAAGCATACAATTATCTCGGGTTTGGCGATATGAGCGCAAAAACGCTTAAAACCAAACTTTTTAGAGCGGGATTTGATGAAGAAATTTCGGATGAATGCGTTTTTGCGATGATAGAGTCGGGATATATAAACGACGAGCGATATGCATCTTCACTTGCAAACTATCTTGCAACCGTTAAAAATTACGGTCCGAGACGCATTGAACAGGAAATGTTTCAAAAAGGGATAGAACGCGATATTGCACAAAGCGCAATTGATGAACTTTCGGTTGATTTTTATGAAACAATAAAGGCGCATATCCCAAAAAACTTTGATTTTAATGACAAAAAAGCGTGTCAGAAACTATGCGCGGCATTGGTACGCCGTGGCTTTGACTTTGACACAATAAACTATGTAATAAAGGAACCTGACGATTTTGAGTGATAAAAAAACAGTTGGATTTATAGCGCTTGGCTGTGCTAAAAATCAGGTTAATACAGAAATAATGATAGCGAGCGTTAAAAACGCGGGCTATACAATCACGGGTGAGCCCGAGATGTCGGATGTCACCGTAATCAACACTTGCGGATTTATCGAGGACGCAAAAAAAGAGGCGCTTGACACAATTTTTGAGGTGGCACAACTTAAAGCCGAGGGTAAACTCTCAAAAATAATTGTGTGCGGATGTCTTAGCGAACGTTATCAGGAAGATATCGCTGAAGAACTTTACGAGGTTGACGGCTTTTTGGGCGTTGGCAGTTTTGACAGAATTGTAGAGGCTATTGAACGTGTACTTAACGGTGAGCGCGTCACAATGTTTGATGACCTCAAAAACATTCAAATTGATGGTGAGCGAATGCTGATAACCCCTTACTATTCTGCATATCTCAAGATTGCTGACGGCTGTTCAAACCGCTGTGCATACTGCGCAATTCCTCTTATACGTGGTAACTATAAATCGCGCACAATGGAAAATATTATTGCCGAGGCAAAAACACTTGCCGAGGGCGGTACCAAAGAACTTATTGTGATTGCGCAAGATACCACCAACTACGGCATCGATATCTATGGTGAACGCAAACTTGCATCACTCCTAAAAGAACTTTGCAAAATAGACGGCATCGAATGGATACGCATAATGTATATGTATCCCGATAAAATAACCGATGAACTGATTGAAGTTATCAAAACTGAGAAAAAAATCGTAAAATATATTGAGATGCCTATTCAACACGCATCAGGCAACGTCCTTTCTGCTATGAACAGACCGGGCAACGACAAATCACTTTTAGAAACTGTTAAAAAGTTAAAAAGTGAAATTGACAGTGTTGTACTTCGTACAACCATTATGGTAGGTTTCCCGGGTGAAGAGGATGAGGACTTTGAAATACTTTGCAACTTTATTAAAGAGGCACAGTTTGACAAACTCGGCGTATTTCAGTTTTCGCCCGAGCAGGATACACCTGCTTTTGATATGGCGGGACAGATTCCCGAAGAAATCAAGGCAAGTCGTGCGGAAACAGTCGAACTCATTCAGTCGACAATTGTCGAGAAAAAGCAAACGGAGCTTATCGGCAAAACCTTTGACGTTATCTGCGAAGGCTATGACCGCTACGGTGAATGTTATTTTGGCAGAAGTTTTATGGAGGCACCCGATATCGACGGCAAGATTTTCTTTACTTCACTTTCACCTGTAAAGGCGGGCGAATTTGTAAAGGTAAAACTTACCGAGACTATGGATTTTGAACTAATAGGAGAGATGGTAGAATGAATACACCAAACAAACTTACCGTTTTGCGAATAATAATGACGCCGTTTTTCTTGGCGGCACTGCTTATTCCGTTCCCGCATCATTATCTTGTGTCGCTTGTGCTTTTTGCACTTGCATCAATCACCGACCTTATCGATGGCAAGATGGCACGTAAATATAATCTTATTACCGATTTTGGCAAGTTTCTTGACCCGCTTGCCGACAAAATGCTCACAACCGCGGCTTTTCTCGCGTTTATTGAACTTAAAATCGGTGTTGGCATCGTGTGGATTACATTTATTATTTTAATCCGTGAGTTTTTAATAACCTCGCTCCGCCTCATTTCAGCAGGTAAAGGCAAGGTTGTTGCGGCAAATATGTGGGGTAAGGCAAAAACTGTTGCACAGATGTCGAGCATAATTTATATCCTCGCATCACAGTATCTTTTGTCGCTTTATTCTACCGATTTGCTTATAAATATTGTAAATATAATAACAAACGTTGTTTTGTGGGCGTCAGCTGTACTTACCGTAATCAGCGGTGCGGTTTACGTAAATCAGAACAAACAATTCATTGACCCAAAGAAGTAATACCTATGTTTAACAAATACAGATACGAGATTGATTTTATAAAAAAACGTGACCCTGCAGCACGCAGTGATTTTGAAATTTTCTTTTTGTACAAGGGCTTTAAGGCACTTCGTATGTACCGCAGGGCGCATAAGGCATATTTAAAAGGACAACTGTTCCGCGCACGTTTTATAAGTGAGCGTTGCAAGTTTAAAACGGGAATTGAAATTCACCCTGCCGCTAAAATCGGCAAAGGCTTTTTTATCGACCACGGCACAGGCGTTGTTATAGGTGAAACTACCGAAATCGGTGACAACTGTGTTATTTATCAGGGTGTGACTCTCGGCGGTACAGGCAAAGATGTCGGCAAACGCCACCCCACCCTTGGCAATAACGTTATGATTGGCGCGGGTGCAAAGGTACTGGGACCAATAAATATCGGCAATAACGTAAAGATTGCGGCGGGTGCTGTTGTGCTTTCGGATATCCCCGATAACTCGACTGCGGTGGGCGTACCTGCACGTGTTGTGCGTGTTGGCGGTGTGCCTGTACAAGATCTTGACCAGGTACATATCCCCGACCCCGTTTCGCAGGAACTTTGCCGACTCGAATCGCGTCTTGCCAAGCTTGAAAAGAAATTAGAGGAGAAAAACAATGAAAATTTATAATACACTCACAAGAAACAAAGAAGAGTTTAAGGAAATAAAAGAGGGTACTGTCACAATTTACGCGTGTGGTCCCACAGTTTATGACTTTTTCCATATCGGTAACGCACGTCCCTTTATCACATTCGACGTTTTGCGCCGTTATTTTGAGTTCAGAGGCAAAAAAGTGCGTTTTGTACAGAACTTTACAGATATTGACGATAAAATGATAAAACGCGCAAATGCCGAGGGTATTACCGTAAAACAACTCGGTGACAGATTTATCGAGGAGTATTATCACGATGCAGGCGGTCTTGGTGTTGGCAAGGCAACGGTACACCCCCGCGCAACCGAGTGTATTAATGACATTATAAAACTTGTTGAGACCCTTATCGAAAAGGGTATGGCATACGAGGTTGACGGCGACGTATTTTACCGCACAACACAGTTTAAGGACTACGGTAAACTTTCTCACTATCCCATTGAACAGTTAGAGAGCGGTGCGCGTATCGAGGTTAACGATAAAAAAGAAAATCCGCTAGACTTTGTTGTTTGGAAAGCGGCAAAAGAAGGTGAGCCTCACTGGACTTCGCCGTGGGGTGAGGGCAGACCCGGTTGGCACATCGAATGCTCGGCGATGGCTAATAAATATCTTGGTAAAACTATTGATATTCACTGCGGTGGCGTTGACCTTATCTTCCCGCACCACGAAAATGAGATTGCACAGTCAGAGGCGGCAAACTGTTGTGATTTTGCGCATTATTGGATGCACAACGGTCACATCAATGTTGACAGCAAAAAGATGAGTAAGTCACTCGGTAACTTCTTTACCGTGCGCGATGCCGCAGAAAAATACGGCTATGAAACAATCAGATTCTTTATGCTTTCGTCGCATTACAGAAGCCCCATCAACTATTCGGCTGACGTTCTCGAGAGCGTAAAGAGCGGTCTTGAGCGTCTTTATACCGCAAAAAATAACCTTCAGTTTGCTATCAAGTCTGCAAAGGTGCAAAAGATGGCAGACGGTGAGGCGGACGCACTCAAAGAGTACGACACTTTTAAAGATTTATTCTGCGAAAAGATGGACGATGACCTTAATACTGCAGACGCTGTATCGGTACTTTTCGATATGGCACGTAAAATGAATACCGAACCCGACGGACGCTCGGCAGAGTATTCAACTGCTGTTCTTGCGAAGTTTATGGAACTTTGCGGTGTGTTAAATATTCTTACAAACGATATGCCCACAGAGATTCCCGAAGATATAAAAGCGCTTGTTGATGCACGTGTACAGGCTCGTGCCGACAAAAACTGGTCAGAGGCTGACAGAATCCGTGACGAACTCGCTTCACGTGGTGTTATCCTTGAAGACACCAAAGACGGCGTTAAAATACTTATGAAAAAATAAAAAAACGGCTGTTTTATACAGCCGTTTTTTTGTGGGGTGTAACTTAATAGTCTTTTCTGTTTGAATTTGAGTTAGAATCCTTTTTGTTTGAACTCTGGTTAGAGTCTTTTCTGTTTGAATTCTGATTTGAGTTCTGATTTGAGTTCTGGTTTGAGTTGTTGTTTGAATACTTGTCGGTATTCTGTGATTTGTTTGAATTTTGGTTGTTCATAATTTTTCTCCTATTTGTACAGTTTTTTGGAATCGGTATATCGTACATATCGTTGTATGAGTCCATGCTGTCAAATGACTCCGGAGTCATTGGTATAAGTCCTGTGCACTCACTAGCCGATGCAACGCATCCCGTTTCCACATCGTCATAAGGGTAATGTTTATACAAAAAACATCTACCTCCTTTTATAAAAAAGAAAACAAACTGTTTTCTTTATTAATATTGTGTGATATAATGAATAAAATATTAGTGGAAAATTTCGGGAGGTGAAAACGATGCAAAAACGCATTTTTGAATTTTTTGAACAAAAAAATTTTAAAGCCTTAAAGTCTGAACTCTCAAAATGCAATGAGGTTGATATTGCAGAAATACTTGGCGAATGTGACAATAGAATGCGTGTGGTTTGTTTTAGACTATTGCCAAAGGATATGGCGGCTGGTGTTTTTGTTGAACTCGATGAAGATGCACAAAAACAACTTATTGATCAGTTTTCGGACACAGAACTCTCTGAGGTTATGAACGAACTGTATGTCGATGACGCGGCGGACATTATCGAGGAGATGCCTGCAAACGTTGTGCGGCGTATTTTGAAGCAAACTGACCCCGAAATGCGAAAAATGATAAACGATGTACTTAAATTCCCCGAGGACTCGGCAGGTAGCATTATGAACACCGAGTTTGTGACACTAAAGCCGCATATGAATGTTGGGGATGCGCTTTCTCACATACGCAAAACGGGTCGTGATATGGAAACTGTTGCAACGCTTTATGTTGTTACATCAAAACAGAGACTTATCGGTATTATTGAATTGGGAGAACTTATTTTTTCATCACCCGAAACCGAAATTGAGAGTATTATGGATTCGTCGGGTCTTATTAAGGTTCAAACTACCGATGACCGTGAAAGCGTAGTACTTGTGGCGCAAAAATATTCGCTTGATACAATCCCTGTTGTTGACGGCGAAAACCGACTTGTCGGTATCGTAACCTCGCCTGACCTTATGGCTGTTATCACAGAGGAGGCTGCCGAAGATATCGAGGTTATGGCGGCTATCACACCACAGGACGCGCCATACCTTCGTCAGTCGGTTTTTTCGATTTTTAAAAGCCGTGTGCCGTGGCTGCTCATTCTTATGCTTTCGGCAACATTTACAAGTATTATTATTTCAAAATTTGAAAACGCACTTTCGGTAATTCCAATACTCAGCGCATTCATACCGATGCTTATGGGCACGGGCGGTAACGCAGGTGCTCAGGCTTCGGCCACTGTTATCCGCGGTCTTTCGCTTGAAGAAATACGCCTTCGTGATGTATTTAGCGTACTTTTAAAAGAACTTCGCGTGTCGGCGCTGTGCGGTGTATGTCTTGCGGTTGCGATGTTTATAAAAATGCTCACTCTCGACAGGCTGATAATGGGTGGTGATGTTTCGGTACTTGTTGCGCTTACAGTGTGTTTCACACTATTTTTAACGGTGATTTTTGCAAAGATAATCGGTGGACTTTTACCACTTTTTGCAAAACGTGTGGGTGTGGACCCCGCCGTTATGGCAAGTCCCTTTATTACAACACTTACCGATACTGTGACTCTGCTTGTCTATTTTGTGATTGCAATAAACGTGCTGAATATATAAAAAGCGGCATATCGTAAGCGCTGTGACCTGCGATATGATTTGCGCATACCAATTCGCACAAACAAAAACTACCTTTCCACCGCTGGCGCGGTTCCTCTCTCATGATAAGGAGAGGTTTGTGCAATAAAAAAGTCCCCTGCCACGTGTCAGGTTACTTTTTGTATAAAACTATTTAATAATAGACTCGCCTGTCATCTCAACGGGCTGTTCAATTTCCATCATCTTAAGCATTGTGGGTGCGATGTCGCAAAGTTTACCGCCCTCGCGAAGTTCGCAGGGATAACCTACAACGCAGAAGGGAACAAGGTTTGTTGTATGAGCAGTAAAGGGTGAACCATCTGCCTCATACATTTTGTCAGCGTTACCGTGGTCTGCTGTGATGATAGCGCTGCCGCCCATCTTTTCAACTGATGCCATAACCTTGCCAACGCAAGTATCAACTGCCTGAACGGCTGCCTTAGCAGCATCGAAAATGCCTGTGTGACCAACCATATCGCAGTTTGCAAAGTTGAGGATTACAACGTCAAACTTTCCGCTTTCGATTTGCTCTGCACACTTTGTAGCAACTTCAAATGCGCTCATTTCAGGCTTTAAGTCATAAGTTGCAACCTTGGGTGAGTTAACGAGCACTCTGTCCTCGCCCTCATAAACCTTTTCAACGCCGCCGTTAAAGAAGAATGTAACATGAGCGTATTTTTCAGTCTCTGCAATTCTGAGCTGAGTTTTGCCAAGGCTTGAAAGATATTCGCCAAGTGTATTTGTAAGCACCTGCGGCTTGAATGCAACGTGAACGTTAGGCATTGAAGCATCGTACTGTGTAAAGCAAACATAGTGCGGATTTAAAAATGCGCGTCTTTCAAAGCCCGAAAACTCGGGGTCAACAAATGTACGTGTAATCTCTCTTGCGCGGTCGGGGCGGAAGTTGAAGAAGATTACGCTGTCATCGGCACCGATTGTTGCGTTTTCTTGGCAAACAGTGGGAACAACGAATTCGTCTGTGATGTTTTTGCCCTCGGCGTCAATCTGCTCGTATGATGCGCGGATAGCGGCAACGGGGTCAGAAGCCTTGATGCCCTCGCCGTAGCACATAGCGGCATAAGCCTTTTCAACACGGTCCCAACGGTTGTCACGGTCCATTGCGTAGTATCTGCCCATAACTGTTGCAACTTTACCTACGCCTATCTCGTTGCATTTATTAACGAGTTCCTGAACAAAGTCAGCGCCTGATGTGGGAGCAACGTCGCGTCCGTCGAGGAAACAATGGATAAATACTTTTGTAAGACCTGCTTTTTTAGCAAGTTCCAAAAGGCCGTAGAGGTGGGTGTTGTGTGAATGCACACCGCCGTCTGACATAAGACCAAAGAGGTGGAGTGCCGAGTTTTTGTCCTGAACGTTCTTTACAGCGCCGAGGAATGCCTCATTTTCAAAAAAGTCGCCGTCAGAAATGCTCTTTGTAATTCTTGTGAGTTCCTGATAAACAACGCGACCTGCGCCGATGTTGGTATGACCAACCTCAGAGTTACCCATCTGACCGTCGGGAAGACCAACGTCCATACCAGATGCGCCGATGTAGGTTAAGGGGTTTTCGGCAAAAATGCGTGTAAGGTTGGGGGTGGCGGCGGCTTTGATAGCGTTGCCGTACTCGCTGTCGTTTTTGCCAAAACCGTCAAGTATACATAAAACTAAAGGTTTTTTCATAAGAAAATCTCCTATCAAAGACAATAGCGTGAGAATATCACGCTATTGTTATATTTGGTGGGGTAATTATTTTGCAGCGTTAACGATTACTGCAAAGTCTTCTGCTTTGAGTGAAGCACCGCCGATAAGACCGCCGTCGATGTTCTCTTTTGCAAGAAGTCCTGCTGCGTTTTTAGCGTTCATTGAACCGCCGTACTGAATAACGATTTCGTCTGCAACTTCGTCGCCGTAGATGTCGCGAACAACTTCTCTGATTGCAGCGTTAACTTCTTCAGCCTGCTCGTCGGTTGCAACCTTGCCTGTGCCGATAGCCCATACAGGCTCGTAAGCGATGATGCACTTTTTAGCATCTTCAGCACTGATGTCGCGGAAAGCGATCTTTGTCTGGATTGCAACTGTTTCAACAGTTATGTTCTTTTCTCTCTGCTCGAGTGTTTCACCAACGCAAACGATGGGGATAAGGTTGTGAGCAAGAGCTGCTTTAAGTCTTGCGTTTACTGTATCGTCTGTTTCGCCGAAGTACTGACGTCTTTCGCTGTGACCGATGATAACATACTCTGCACCTGCAGCTGTGAGCATATCGCCGCTGATTTCAGCAGTGAAAGCGCCCGACTCTGCCCAGTGGATGTTCTCTGCACCGATTTTGATGTTTGAGCCTTTTGCAGCCTCTACAGCAGTTGTGATATCAATAAAAGGTACGCAAAGAACAACATCGCATGTTGCACCTGCAACGAGCGGCTTCATCTCTTCGATAAGAGCCTTTGCCTCGGCAGGAGTCTTGTTCATTTTCCAGTTACCTGCAATAACGTATTTTCTCATTTTTATTCTCCTTATTTATCCTCGAGACAAGCGATACCGGGAAGTTCTTTACCCTCGAGGAACTCGAGTGATGCGCCGCCGCCTGTTGAGATATGTGTCATTTTGTCTGCAAAGCCAAGCTTTTCGATTGCAGCAGCAGAGTCGCCGCCGCCGATGATCGAGATTGCGCCGCTGTCAGCAACAGCAGTAGCAACAGCCTCTGTACCTGCAGCGAAGTTTTTCCACTCTGAAACGCCCATAGGTCCGTTCCAAACAACTGTACCTGCACCCTTGATAGCGTTTGAAAAGAGTTCGCGTGATTTGGGACCGATGTCAAGACCCATCCAGCCGTCAGGAATATCATCTGAGGGAACTGTCATATGCTCTGTATTTTCGTCATATTCACGGCCTACTTCGTTATCAACAGGGATAAGGAACTTAACGCCCTTTGCCTCAGCCTTGTCCATCATTTCTTTTGCAAGTTCAACTTTATCATCTTCGCAAAGTGATGTTCCGATTGTGTGACCGAGAGCTTTGAAGAAGGTGTAAGCCATACCGCCGCCTACGATAAGTGTGTCAACTTTTTCGATGAGGTTTGTGATAACGCCGATTTTGTCCGAAACTTTAGCACCGCCGAGGATTGCAACGAAGGGACGTGCGGGGTCTGCAAGAGCTTTGCCCATAACGCCGATTTCCTGCTGAATGAGG
>JAZKZG010000037.1:0-9615 GCA_045612565.1 Eubacteriales bacterium | reverse complement strand
AAGGTGCGGGATTTTTTATGCCCAAATATAACTTTAAGGAGGAAAACAAAATGTTTCTGATGGATCGGCTCAAAGAGCCGTAGCAAGAAAAAGTGAATATGCCGATGGCATTGGTCTCGCAAGCATCGCGTTTGTGCCCCCACGGCATATTAAGCCGGTGAGCAAACCGCAGACTTTAGGGGTTTCACCCCTAACACCCTGATAGAAAGGAGGTTTTTATATGCATGAGAAAACTCATCGCATCCAAGCAAAATTAAATGATAAAGACTACGAACTATTTCAAACCAATCTTAAAAAGACTTGTCTTACAGCGGGAGCATATATTCATCATCTAATGCATGGAAACAGAATCGTCGAATGCCCATCAGCCGAACTCCGTGATGTTCTTCATCAACTTCAAAAAATAGCAACTGCTATTCATATGATTGAGATGTTCGGGAAGTGGAATGAGAAAGATCTGGCAGAAATTAAAAACTATGCTTCAACAGTTCAATGCATCGTTTCTGACATTATAACCGGTGACGTTGATTGGAAAATTTAAATGAAAGGAAAATGTTTATGGCAAAGAAAAACACAGTTGTTATCTTTCGGGTAAGTGAGTATGAAAAGAAGCGAATGGAATATCGCGCGAAGCAAAATCATCTTACTGTTTCCGAGTATCTACGACAGTTGGTAATTACCAACGATTTAAAAAATGAAAAGGAGAATGAAAATGAATAAAGAGATTACTAATTTAAAGGTTGAGAACTTGAAAGAGTTCAAAGGGCATCCATACAAGGTGGTGGATGATTGGGATATGGTGGCGCTAACCGAGAGTATTCGAAAAAGTGGTATCATCAATCCCGTGGTGGTTCGACCGATTGAGAACACCGAGAATTACGAAATCATATCCGGACATAGACGAATATTTGCAGCTAAAAAGGCAGGACTTTCAGAAGTTCCTGCCTTAATTTATTCCCTCGACAAAGACGCAGCAATCGTCGCAGTTGTGGATAGCAATTTTAATCGCGAGCATATCTTACCGAGCGAAAAAGCCTTCGCTTACAAAATGCGAAATGAAGCACTCAAACGACAAAACAAAAATCCGGACCAAGTTGGACCGGAAGATACAAGAGAGTGGATTCGTGCCATGGAAAGTACTTCCCAAATTAAAAGTTATATCCGCTTAACCAAACTCAACAAACAACTTTTGGTTATGGTGGATGAAGGCAAAATCGCATTTACTCCTGCGGTTGAACTTTCTTTTCTAAACGATATTGAACAAAGCGATTTACTTGAAGTTATGGAAGTTGTAGGTGCAACACCAAATCTTTCTCAAGCAATGCGATTGAAAGATATAAGCCAAAAGGAAGGATTAACCCCTGAATCTATTTCTGAGATTTTAAGCGAGTTAAAAGCTAATCAAAGAGAAAGGCTTCATATTCAAACCGAAAAGATTAGAAAGTTCTTCCCGAAATCTTACACGCTTCAGCAAATGGAAGATGAGATTATTAAACTTTGCGAGAAAAATTACCGCAATAAACAAAGGGATGCGAGGTGATCAGAATGGGATTTATTGTAGGTCTTGGCGGCGAACAGGAGTATAAAATTGGCAAGGTCAAGTATATTGTTTCTTCATCCTTCTTGCCAACAAAAGAAAAGGTCGGTCTTAAAGACCGACTCGCCCGTGTTGTTACAAGCGATTTCACAGATTGGACAGATGCGCCAACAACAGATAATATTGATACGGAATATATGTGCTCGACTGTCGGAAAGGAGGACTAATGCAGTCGAAAGAAAATTTAGGAATTACAGCGCTATACTGCCGACTCTCGCGTGATGACGGTAAAGAAGGCGAAAGTAATTCTATTAAAAACCAAAAGCGAATGCTCGCTAAATACGCAAAGGAACACGGTTTCCAAAACATCAAGTTCTACGAGGATGATGGTTACACGGGAACCAACTTCAATCGACCAGATATTCAAAGGCTTTTCGAGGATATTGAGCTTGGATATATCTCGACTATCATAGTTAAAGATATGTCCCGATTTGGTCGTGAGTATCTTCAAGTCGGTTACTACACCGAACAATACTTTCCCGAAAAGGATGTTCGATTTATAGCAATAAACGATGGCGTGGATAGTAACGAAGAAGATAACGATTTCACACCTATCCGTAACGTAATAAACGAACTCTATGCCAAAGACATTAGCCGAAAAGTTAGATCGGCTCATAGAACGAGAGGAAGTCTTGGTGAACCGTTGGCTCAACCACCTTACGGGTATATGAAATCTCCCGAAAACAAAAAGAAATGGATAATTGATCCTGAAGCTGCGGCGGTGGTGCGGGATGTTTTCAAGATGTGTTTAGAGGGCAAAGGCAATGAAACCATTGCAAGAATTCTACAAGAAAGGCAGGTGTTAATTCCAATGGCTTATTGGCAATCCAAAGGGCTTCCGCGTGGTGGCAAAATCAAACAACCAAATCCATACAAGTGGTGCAAAAGTTCTGTTGCAAAGATATTAGCACAACAAGAATATTGCGGCGATGTTATTAACTTCAAAAGCTATTCCAAATCCTTTAAGAATAAGAAACGAATCCCCAAACCTCAAGAGGATTGGATGGTATTTAAAGACGTGCACGAACCAATCATTGACCGCGAAACTTTTGAACAAGTACAGAAACTCACGACTACCACAAAACGCAGAGCGCCAAAGTCAAAGGACATTCCTAAGAATATGTTTGCCGACTTGCTTTACTGTGCCGACTGCAAAAGCAAACTTTGGTTCCATATCAATACCAAGAATAAGGATATTCATTATTTCAGTTGCTCCAACTACGTTAAGGATTACAGAGGTACTTGCCAAACAAGGCATTATGTGAGGGCAGATGCAATTCAAGAGGTAGTAACCTACGAACTTCAAAGACTTGCGGATTTTCTGAGATATGACCAAGATGGCTTTGCTCAGTTGCTTGCCGACAAAACTAATAGAGATATGCTCGACGAGCAAAAGCATACTAAGTCAACCATAGAGCAAAGCCAAGCAAGAATCAATAAAATTGACGTGCTTTATGAACGGCTTTATGAGGACAATGTGTCGGGTAAAGTCACAGATTCATTCTTTATGGAACTGTCCCACAAGTACGAAAATGAGAAAGCCGAACTTAAAAAGAAAATTATAAATCTCAAAATGAGGCTTGATGAGTTGGACAAGAAGGTTTTTCATAAAGATATGTTTTTATCGGCAATTCGGCAATTTATGGAGATGAAAACCATCACGGCACCGTTGATTCGCGAACTCATTGACCATATTGAAGTTCACGAAACCGAAGGCGAAGGAAAATACAAAACCCAACGAATTGTGATATTCTACCGATTCGTAGGTTATATAGAAATCCCCGAAAGCGCTTTATCTCGGCCTTTAACAAAGGATACAAGGCAAGGTGTGGCTGTTTCGTATATACCCAAAGCTTTACCGGCATAACAAAAAAGAGCAGGGAAAACCTGCTCAAACACTAATGTGCATAAAAAAGAATGTTCATAACGGTCAAGTCCGTTATGAACATTCAACATGGTCGAGGCGACAGGATTCGAACCTGCGGCCTCTGCGTCCCGAACGCAGCGCTCTACCAAACTGAGCCACGCCTCGAAAAATGCTTTGTAAAACAAGCATTTACTATTATAACACACTTTATTAATTTAGCAAGTGTTTTTTTGAAATTAATTTGTTTTTGATGATAATAATCCCATTTTATTTAAAAAGGAATAAAATTGATTATTTCCACGGCAATCATTTTGTGATGCATATTTACTGTTAAATTCAATTTTAAACGATGTTAAACTATTATCATTAATATAGGGCTGAAGTGGAACAGCAGGATTTTTTGTTCCTTGAATGAATCCGCCGTAATACACAAGTTTGTTTTTTATTGCTATTACAAAAGCATAGGAATCGTCAACTTTAAAGATTGCACTTCCGCCACTTTCTGCTGTCATTGCACCGTGCGAGGTAACGGAACTATCTTTAAGAGAAACTGTATGAGTTTCCCAGTTATAACCTTTTATATCTTCGCCATCAAACATTAATCTACCGTTTTTATGTGTTGTGTCAATAATTTGACTGTTATTAAGATCCTGCGTTAAAAATTCACGGTTGACAACATAAAATTCAAGGTCAGAAGCTTTAAATTTGTTACAACCCGAAAATAATAATATAACAATTAAAAACAAAAAAATACTGCTTTTTTTCATCATTTTACATCAATAACGGTAACATTTCCGTTTGTTTCTTTAATAGTAATTGTGGTTAATTTATTGTGAGCAGAGCCAAAATTAATAACAGCCTGAGCTCCGTCTGTCAGCATATAGATATCATTATAACTGCCGCGTGTACCTTCATACCATGAGGGTTCGCCAAGAGTCTGATATGCTTTTGCCGGTGTAATGTTTTTTGCTAATCTGTTAAGTTTATTTCTGCTGACTGTTGTGCGGGTAAATCCATCAGGCTTTTGTTGTACTGACCACGGTGTACCCAAGATACTTGTGTATGTTCCGTTTTTGTAGATAGCAGCACATCTGAGTCTAAGACGTTCATATCCGTAATCGAGATATAATTTACTTCCATCGTTAAGATTATAACAGTCGATAATATATGAATCGTTGATAAAACTATGTGAAAAATAATAGTTTGGTTTACCAACAACGGTTATGATGCTGTCTCTTGGCATATTAACAGTCAATGCGGGTTCGATTAATGTAAAGTTATACATACCTGTTGCAAAATGAACCCCTTGCTTTATAGGCTGCGATGGATTTTGTGTGCTTGGTTGAGAAGGCGTGGTATCAGGTGTGTCGGTAGGAGTGCTGTCATTGTTTCCGGTATCTACACCTGGGATTACAGTGATTTCTGAACCTGATTCTTTGTTGTTTGACTTTAAAATTCCAAGTTCTACCAAGATATCAAAAAAACTTTCGGTTTGTTGATTTTCATAAAATGTATAAACAGCATTGGTAATAGTGCTGTTTTTTTGATCATAAGTAATTGATATACTGTCACCGTTGTTTAGTGTGTATACAGGAAAAAGTTTGTTATTATCTCTAAAGTAATGGGCATTTCCTGTTAACATTTCAACCTTTGTTTTTTCGGTGCCAAGTGTCAAAAAATAAAAGTCTTCAATATACAGTTCACTTTTTGTTTTGGCACCGTATCCTGTGCCTCCTGCATTTTCTTTTGGATATTCATATTTATGGTTGTCCTTATGACAACCGCAAACTAAAAAAAGTATAACTGTAATTGATAATACAGATAAAAATTTAGTATATTTTTTCACTGTTTTCCTCACTAAAATATTGTTTGACCTGTAAAATATCTTTTTTTATTTGCTCAAATAAATTATCAATATTTTCAAATTTCATTTCAGGTCTGATCATTTTAATAAATTCAATTTCAATATTTTTTCCGTAGATATCACAATCAAAATCAAAAATATTTGTTTCTATATTGGCAAGAGATGTATTTTCGACACTTGGTCTTACACCAATATTTGAAATACTGTTATAAATTCTATTTTCAACAATGGTCTTTGTTATATAAACCCCAAAAGCTGGGATTATAGCTTGTTTATCAAAATTAAGATTAACAGTAGGAGTATTATTTTTGTGTCCAAGACCCTTGCCCTGCATAACTGTTCCTGTGATTTTGAAATTGCGTCCCAGCAATCTGTTTGCTGCTACCATATCACCGTTTTGTATAGCTGTTCTGATGGTAGAAGAACTTATTTTTTGACCACATACATTTACGCTGTCAACAGTTATTAATTTTAAGTCAAATTCATCACAAATAGCTTTCAGCGAGATAATGTTTCCTTCGGCATTTTTACCGAACCTGAAGTCTTTTCCGCAAACGATCGTTTTGATGTTATATTCTTTAATTAAAACATCTTTTACAAACTGCAGGGGAGAATAGTTTCTAATTATTTCAAAGTCATCGAATATAACTTTTTTTACTCCGAGTGATAAAATGAACTTTTCTTTTTCAGTGTTGTTAGTAATCAATTTTGCATTTTTGCAATTATGAGAAAAAGTATACACCGCCGGAGTAAGATTACCGCAGTTTTTTATAGCGGCTTCAATTACAGCAATATGTCCGATGTGTACGCCGTCAAAATCACCGAGCGCTGCGCATAACTCCTGTTTCATTTTTTGTCCTCTTTATAGATGTGTAATGATTTTAAAGTATTTTTTATCACTTTTAGTGATTATTTCGCCGATTCCAATCAGTTCTTTGTAATAAACAAGGCATCTTTGTTGTGGCAAGTTTTTTAACTTTACAGTGTCTATTTCGCAACCATTTACCAAAAGTCGTGAAAAAAATTCACCTGGGTTGAATTTTGGCATATAATCAAGAGCTTTTTCAATAGGAATAATATGTTCTTCAAGATTCTCACAGTCGAGTGAATGTGACTCTTCAACATTCCAACCGCCAGTTTTAGTTCTATGCAGTGCGCTCATTGTTCCCACTGTTCCAAGAGCACGTGCAATGTCACGGCAGAGTGAACGAATATATGTTCCTTTAGAGCATTCTACATCCATTATAAGTTCATTGTTTTCAAAAGATAAAATATCAATGGAATATATTGTTACCTCACGTTCAGGAACTTCAACATCTTTTCCGCTTCTTGCTAATTTATAAAGAGCAGTACCTCTAACTTTTATTGCGGAATATGCAGGTGGCATTTGTTTAATTTTACCTAAAAAATCAGGCAAAATTTCTTTGATTTGATCAAGGGTTATGATTTTGTTATCTGTGTAAACAACATTACCTGTAATATCATGTGTGTCGGTTTCTGTGCCAAATCTCAAAGTGGCTCTGTATGCTTTGTTTTCTTCAGTCAGATACTGACAGAGTTTTGTTGCTTTACCGCACATAACAGGTAAAAGTCCTGTTGCGAGTGGATCGAGTGTTCCACTGTGACCGCATTTAACTCCAAATCGTCTTTTGACAGTTGCTACTACTGAAAACGAGGTTATACCCTGAGGTTTGTTTATTAAAATTATTCCGTCAGTCATTTTGATCCTCATAAAGTTTGTCAGCCATCAAATGCTTCAACTCATCATAATTGCCTTTCATTATACATCCTGCTGCCATTTTGTGACCGCCGCCACCAAAAAATTTACATACTTCACTTGCATTAACAATACCGTTTGTTCTTACAGATAACTTGTATTCATCAATTCCTATTTGTCTGAATGTTGCTGCTGCATGTACACCCTCGATTTGAGTGGGAATCGATGACAATCCTTCCATATCATCTTCGGTTGCACTAAGTTCGCTAATCCAATCAGTTTTTATAAGCATACATACTACAGTGTTACTATAAAAGTATTCAAGTGAGTCAAGGGCTCTGCGTTCTATTTCAAATGCAGTTGATGATTTTGTTCTGAAAAGCAGTTTGTTAAGCTTGGCAATATCTGCACCTTGTTCACCAAGTTTTGATGCAACTATATGAGTATATGGTGATGTACTTGCATAAACAAAGCAACCTGTGTCGGTAGATATTGCTGTGTATAGGCAATTTGCGATTTCTTTACTCTCACAACCCATTTCTTTGATTATATCAAAAACGATTTCACCACATGCGGCAGCATCATCACGTACAAGATTGTGCTTACCGTAAAATGTATTTGTAGGATGATGATCGATTACAATATCAGCGTTTTGAGCCGTTTCCTCATATTTTTTTCCTGCAAGAGAGGGGACTGCAATATCTACACAAACAATTGTGCCAAAAATATCGTTGCTTATGTCATCTTTACCGTCTGATAAAAACTGATATCTTGGTGAAATTTTACTTTCGCAAACAACTTGTATACGTTTTCCCATTCCCGACAGCGCGTGACGGAGTGCATAAGCACATCCTAATGTGTCGCCGTCGGGACGGATATGTGTAATGATTGTAATTTCATCAAGTGACATTAATAATTCTGCAATTTCTTTAACATTATTCTTCATCTTCATCACCGGGAATATCGAGTTCTGAGAGTTTTTGCTCAATAAACATTCCATATTTTATAGAGTCGTCTATTGTGAAAATTAGTTCGGGTGTGTAACGAATTTTCATTGTTTTTGACAAAAGCATTCTCGCGTAAGCGGCAGAAGACTGCAAACCTTTTAGTGCCTGCTCGTCATCACCGCTGAGAACAGAAAAATAAACGCGTGCGGCTTTGAGGTCGGGCGTTGTTCTGACCTCTGTAATTGAGACAAAGTCGGGTATACGTGGGTCTTTTAATTTTGGTATTATCAATGAGAGTTCTTTTTTTATTTCCTCATTGACTTTTTCAATTCTGTGACCTGCCATTATTCTTTAATCTCCTGCATCTCAAAGGCTTCGATTATGTCGCCTTCTTTGATATCATTGTAGTTTTCAATAGTAATACCGCATTCAAAGTTCTCTAAAACTTCTTTTGCGTCATCTTTAAATCTTTTGAGTGAAGAAATTTCACCTGTAAACACGATTACAGAATCTCTTATGAGTCTTATGCTTGCGTTACGTGTGATTTTACCTTCTTTTACATAAGAACCTGCAATTGTACCTATGCCTGAGGCTTTGAACACCTGACGAACTTCTGCAAATCCAAGAACAACCTCTTTAAATTTAGGTGCAAGCATACCTTTCATAGCAGCTTCTATTTCTTCAATACAGTCATAAATTATGCTGTAAAGACGAATATCAACTTCGTTTTTCTCAGCAGAGGCACGTGCTGCAGAGTCAGGTCTTATGTTAAAGCCAACAATGATTGCACTTGATGCGTTAGCAAGCATAACGTCACTTTCATTAATAGCACCAACAGCGCTGTGGATGACGCGAACACGAACTTCTTCGTTTGAAATCTTCTCGAGCGATGTTTTAACAGCTTCGGCAGAACCCTGAACGTCAGCTTTAACGATAATGTTGAGTTCTTTCATATTTCCGTCCTGAATTCTTGAGAACAGGTCATCGAGTGAAACTGTATATTGATTCTGTTTCTTAAGTTTATCTTCTTCTTTTCTTTGTTCAGCAAGTTCTTTTGCAAGACGTTCGTCTTCAACAACAAAGAATGTGTCACCAGCTTGCGGTACTTCAGCAAGACCGATAATTTCAACAGGTGTAGAAGGACCTGCGGTAGCAATTTTCATACGCTTGTCATTTGTCATTGCTCTGATTTTACCAACAGCGGTACCCGCAATAATAACATCACCGTTTTTGAGTGTACCGTTTTGGACAAGAAGGGTAGAAACAGGACCGCGTCCTTTATCAAGAAATGCTTCAATAACAGTACCTTTAGCAAGTCTGTCGGGATTTGCTTTGTACTGATTAATTTCAGCAGTAAGAAGTACCATTTCAAGAAGTGTATCAATTCCTTCGCCTTTAAGAGCAGAAATTGGTACACAAATTGTTTCACCGCCCCATTCTTCAGGAACGAGTTCATATTCTGTAAGTTCCTGCTTAACTCTGTCAGGGTTTGCTGCTTCTTTATCCATTTTGTTGATTGCAACGATAATCGGAATGTTTGCTGCTTTGGCGTGGTTTATGGCTTCAACTGTCTGCGGCATAATACCATCATCGGCAGCAACAACAAGAATAGCAATATCGGTT